>JBDIVP010000033.1:0-19376 GCA_039794325.1 Candidatus Inrsubterrania sp. | reverse complement strand
TCGGCTCACCCACGGAGGAGAGGAGAACCGATGCGTCACCCTGACCAAACCGAGTGGACAATTTCATCGGTGAAAAGGGGACATCTCAAATCGGTGATTTGGGGACATTCAACTTCGGTCTTGACACATTAGTGATCTTTGACGTGTGTGTAGCGTTGTATCAACGGTTAGTTTTTCCGCTACTGGGCCTCCCCCACATCCCACGAGAAGAATACATCCGGTTGGATCGGCATCGGCTGCCGTATTTGAATGCCATTCAAAAAGCCGGTTGTCTCTATTGTGGATATGCCAATGGGTTGCTACATTATGCCTCCCGTATTGCAGCCGAAACGGAAAAATTTTTCTGTCCAATCCAACACCGGAAGGGAGGAATATTTCATCCACCGTCTCATCATATAGATTTTGCTCCCTATGGAGATGAAAAAGAATTTTGGAAACGTATGCGTGAACAAACGTCCCAAACCCATAGGGACTCAATATGGCTGGGGGATTTCTCCGGCTCAGAAAAGTAAAGACGATGGGGGAGATGTGGGTTTAGTATAAATACTGCCGGAACAAGAGCAGGGAGGAGAATCACATTCCGTGAAGCATTGTGCCAACTTCATTACAAGGTTCAGAAAAAAGCGGATTACCGTTATTTTAACCCATCCAGCATGCGGGACATTTCACTTTCTTCGAGCTTTTCTTCATACCTCGTTCTCAAAAAACTTTCTGTAATAACCCTTGATTTCAATCAATAGGCCCCTTGGGTGTAACTCTTGATGAACCTTGAGCATGTCACTATTTAGATACACGATGTATCCAATCAGATACTTTTTTATTTTTAAACAGGTCCTCCATATTTCTTCAGCCCACCCGTTTCTTTTAATACATCAAATGTTTCGGAATGGCTCATGGCTTCCCGGAAGGCGAGACCCGTGATGGCATCATGGTTGCTGGTCTTATGCACTATCACGTTGCAAGGAAAAATCAGGACAAGACTCAGCCAAAGGGAGGCATCATGACCTGGATATCCTTGATCCTAGGGATTTTTCTCGCCTTCTTTGGAATTCTGTTCATTCATTACATCTGGCGAGAGCAGACCCCAAAGAAAGATTAGCACCGGAACCCTTGATACGGAGGAACAGGCCGGTGGCGCTCCTCGCTCATTCAGACTGGCAGGCTGGGCCCCGAGTGTTCTGGAGGCCCAGCGTTGGTCCACCCGATACGAGTGGCCACGCCAAGTTCGTCATACCCCACGACCTCTTCCTTTTTCCGTGCCCTTTATCAGCTTCGCCCAAAACAGTCTTTCCTTAAGGATTGGTATAAATCACGGCTGTGCAACGGCAAGGCGGAGGGATACATTCGGTGCAGGCATACTGATTATTCAGGCTGTCTTCTTTCCAAAATTCTCGAATTTCACACCGCTTGGTCAATCCCTGTGCTTCTGCAATGGATCCGACATGAATGCCATGGGAACTTTTCCAGGCCGTCATCATGATCAACTCCGCCCCTTTCATGCGGAGGCGATCGAGGCATGCCGACATCAAGGCGGTCCCGATGCCCTGCCTTCCATACTGCCGTGCGACGGCAAGAGACCCGATCCACCCGATGTCCGCATAGTGTTCCAATTCCGGAATGTCACAGGGCCCTCTCTGCCCGAATGAGGCAAGCACCTCTTGGGAGGAACGGATTTTCCCCGTACAGAATCCCGCTACGTTCCCCTTTACGTCCGCACAGAGGACAAACCCCTTCTCATCCTCCAGAGTCGTTTCCTGAATGTAATTGCGCCCCAATTCTCTGTCAGCCAGGACAAGAATCGGCGGAATATCCTTCTTTCGCAAATCTCGAATCGTATAACCAGCCATTCGATGAGCCCGCCCTCCCATTAACTGTCGAGGGTGTTTGCCGGGTGACTACAACGGCCACACGATCAGCAACAGCGGAATACTGATGATCACCACCAACATTTCCAACGGCAATCCCAGCTTCCAATAATCACCGAAACGAAAGCCGCCCGGTCCCAGGATCAAGGTGTTATTTTGATGCCCGATCGGAGTCAGGAAGGCGCAAGAGGCCCCGATCGCCACCGCCATCAGGAAGGCATCCGCGTTGACACCGAGTGCCGTGGCCGTGCTGATGGCAACCGGGCACATGACCGCAGCCGTGGCCGCATTGTTCATCAGATCGGACAAGAACATGGACACGATCAGGATCAGGGCCAGTCCCGCCACGGGATGACCCTGCACCACGTTGTCTAAAAGGAATCGGGCGATCAGATCGGCGGTCCCGGTGGATTCCATTGCGCCGGCCACCGGAATCAGCGCCCCCAGCAGGACGATCACCGGCCAATCGACAGCCTGATAGACCATGCGTAGAGGAACCGTGCGCAGCACCATCGACGCCAGCACCCCTAGGGCGAATGCCACCGCGGCCGGCACCAGCCCGAACAGGGCACCGCCGACGGCAAAGGCCATGATAATGCCGGCTTCCCAGGCCTTTCGTTTGTCCGGAATGCGCAGTTCGCGCTGGGCCAACGGCACGCAGCCATTGTCGGACGCAAACTCGGTGATGGCCTCCGGGGGGCCCTGCAACAGCAACAAATCACCCGATTTGAGACTGACCGAGCGCAGACGTTTCATGACCCGCTGCCCCTGACGTGACAAGGCCAGGAGGTTCAGGCCGTAGCGCGTGCGCAGCAACAAATCGCTGGCTGACCGACCTACCAGGCTCGAGCCTGGCAATACCGTGAGTTCCATCAACACGATGTCCCCGGAGTTCGGAGAGGTCTTCTCGTCCTTGCCACCCTTGTCGACTTGCTCGCCTTTCTCCAACTGTTCATGCTGGTCACCTTCCGGCTTTTTGCTCGTGGCCGTATCCTTTTCAGGAGGGGGAATGTCTTCCTCCAATTTCAGTCCCAGAATGGACAGCACGCCGGCCAGGGCTTCAGCCTCGGCCTCGATGACCAGAATGTCATCGGCACGAACCTTGCGCCTCGGGTTTGGCGCCGTCAGCCGAATGTCTCTGTGCACCAGACCGACGATCTGAGCATCACTTTCGGCAAGCTCCGCCTCGATTTCCCGCAGACTCATACCCACCACCTTGCTGGCTTCCGGCACACGGGCTTCGGTGATGTAGGCACCGGATTCGAACCCTTCGATCCCGGCCTGCCGGCGCTTGGGTACTAACTGCCGGGCCAGAAGGACCACAAAAATCACACCGGCCAGGGCTACCGCCAGACCCACCGGGGTGAAATCCAACATGCCGAAACTGCCGGCACCTGTCTGGGCGCGAAAACCCGAGACGATAAGATTTGGGGGCGTACCGATCAGGGTTGTCATTCCGCCTAGTATGGTCCCGAAGGCCAAGGGCATCAGCACCTGGCCAGGCAGGAGATCCAATCGCCTGGCCATATGAATGGCTACGGGCATCAGGAGCGCCATGGCCCCGACGTTATTCATGAAACTCGACAACAACGCCCCGACCCCGATCAACGCCATCATGCTCAGCACCACTCCGGCCCGTGCGGGCAGCATGTGGCGCGTCAAGGCATCCACCACCCCTGTCCGTTGCAGCCCATAGCTGAGCACCAAGACGCAGGCCACAGTGACGACCGCCGGATGCCCCAGGCCTGCGAAAGCCTGTTCCGCCGAAACCAACTTCGTCAGGACACAAGCCAGCAACGAACCGGCGGCCACCATGTCGTGCCGCCATCGCCCCCAAAGGAACATGAGCACGGTGGCGAACAGAATGGCCAGGATGAGTATCTGGTCGTTGGTCATATAGGATTTGCCTGCAGGTTTTGATTAACCTATCAGGATGGAATCGTTCAATCGCCTTCGCGTGGCGCGGCGCGGCGCAGTTCCAGCACCCCGCTCTTGACGTGCAAATCGCGCTGTGGGAACGAAAACTCGATCCCTTCCTGTCTGAAACGGTCATAGATTGCAAAATTGAGTTTACTGATAAGCCTGCCTTTGCGATCGACCAGACTGTACGACCAGGCCCGCAATTCAAAGAATAACCCGTCGTTCCCGAATTGCAGTAGCCTGACCGCCGGTGGCGGATCGGACAACACATCCGGATCTGCGGCGGCCACTTCCAAGAGCACCCGTTCCACCTTCCGGGCATCGGTGCCATACGCCACACTCACGGGAATGTGAAAACGCACCCTGTTATCGTTGAATTTCCAGTTGATCACTTCTTCCGTAATGAACTTGGAATTAGGCACAATAACGGCGATGTTGTCGTTGTCCAAGACGGTGGTGCTACGCGCGCCGATTTCAATTACGTTGCCCTGGATATCCCCGACGACAATGCGATCGCCGATCTTCACCGGACGTTCGAACATAATGATGACGCCGGCAATGAAATTGCTCACTACACTTTGCAGACCAAATCCGGCACCGATTCCGATGGCACCGGCCAGAACGTTGAAGGTGGTCAGATCAATGCCAGCCGTCTGCACGATAATCAACAAGCCGACCAACAATATCAGATAACGCACCAAGGAACCGGTCGCGTGTCGGGCACCTGGATCTAGACGCGTGCGAAGGAGTGGCCCGTTGGTGAGCCACTGCTGCAGCCGCCGCGAACCCCATAGCAAGGCCAACAGAAAAACCAGCAGGTACACGATTGACCAGAGGGTGATGTGCGTGTCCCCCAACCGGATCAAGGGATACTGCAAAAAGCTCCGCGCCTGTTCGAGCACTAAGAGAAGGGTTTCCATGTGAACCTCGATTCCGGGGTTTTCCTGCGCGTCCTCCCCAGCTCTCCTAGGGAAGCGATGATACATATACTGTACAAAGGGTATCGTTCAAAAGCTTTGGGTGAAAGCCTTTTTCTTGTACCGCCATAACTAAGACCTCAAAGAATTTCCATGACTTATCCCTGTTTCTTCAGTTTCCGGAATGGTGATCACCTTCAGACCAAACTTTCATTGTTACCACGATCGGGGGGCCGGTCGCCCTTCACTCGGCAAAGGACACTTGTCCATCCCCAGGGTACCGAGAACATACAATTTGATTATGTTCATCCAACAGTCAACTCATTCTGCATCCATGAAAATCCGAACAAAATCTGGGGCTATCCTATACCATCCTGTCGCCGGGAATCTGTTTTTCGACATAAAGCCATAATAAAGGCAAGACTATTCTTTGGAATCCTCTTCCACCAACGAGGAACATTTTGTCCAATTTTCAAGACAGATTTTCTACGGCAGGACAAATTGTCCACCGTCAAGGATTATTCAACTCAGACTAAACTGATATTGGATTTTTCATTTCCTTCTAAATCCAAGCTGTTGCAGAGCATCATATTCATCCCTTTTTGAAATCGGCATTGGAATGGATTTTGCTGATGCACCCACTCACACTATCCAAAGCAACAGGTCGGATAGTGTTTCATTAACTTCCATACCAAGGAGGATGGCCACATGGCTAAGTTTTTTGCAATTGCGATGGCAGTCGTGTTTGCGATGACGGTAAGTGGCATGTCAGTAGGATTTGCCGGAGAACCGGCTAAGGCACAATCCCCGATCCTGCTGGCGAAAGGAAAGTCCGGAGAGGATCATGGTAAATCGGGTGAAGAGCATGGCAAAGCCGGAGAAGAGAAAGGCAAGAAGAAAGGTAAGGGCAAGAAGAAAGGCAAAGGGGAATAAGGTTCGTCACTCCTGTTTCGGTTTCCGCAGAATACAAGGAGGCGTGGACTCACCGTCCGCCCTCCTTGTGTCGTTTTCTGCCTTGTAGGAGCATCCCAATCCTCACTTTGCGGTCGGTCACAATTGCCCCGTTTCCATCATCTGAAATTCCTTGGCCCCCCTTTTCTGAAAACCTGGGTTCTGCTCTATATGCCCCCGCCTTTGTGATCCCTAAGTGAAAAACTCCTTACAGAACCATGATACGCTTTACCATCCCTACCAGTCGGCACCCAACCGATCGACCACAATCTGCTGTACCACGGCATAGGGGCCCAGGGTCGCCAGGTAGACCGCTGTCTCCGCAATATCAAAGGGGTCGATTTTTTCACTGCGAAGGATGTCTTCCGGTGCGGCATCCACCAATTCATCGGCCACACCGGCCGGACAAATGGCACTGACCTTGATGTGAAAGGGGCGGCCTTCGTCGGCCAGTGATTTGGTGAGCGCCATGATCCCGTGCTTGGAGGCGCTGTACGTCCCGGTTCCCGCCCAGGCCTGCACTCCGGCGACACTGGACATATTGATAATTACTCCTCCACCTTGATGCTTCATGTGACGAAAGCCGGCCCGACAGCAGAAAAAGGTCCCTCGCAAATTCGTATTGAGCACGTCGTCAAACGCTTTGGTGGATGTCTCAGCCAACCGGCCGCCGCCGAATATCCCGGCATTATTGATGAGAATGTCGATTCGCCTATACCGCTTGACGGTTTCTTCCATCAGAGCTTCGACTTGTTCTTCCCGGCTCACATCCGTTTGCTGAGCAAAGGCTACCCCGCCGTCCTGTTCAATGCGGGATACCGTTTGACGGCAGAGGTCCAACCGTCTGGCCGCCACCACCACCGTGGCGCCTTCCGCGCCGAATCGAAGGGCAATGGCTCTGCCGATTCCGCTGCTGGCTCCTGTCACAATGGCAATCTTTCCCTCAAGTCGTTTCATGTGGTTCTACCCTTCATTTAAGGAAACACTCTCAATGGCGACCATCGAGCCCTCAAATCCTTATTCTTCATCCCGATGTACCGTGTTTGGACTGAAGGCCGGCAGACACACGGCGACATACTCCGCTCCGCCCGGAGTCGGGGTACTATACCGGACCCATTCTCCTTTGAAGGCCCATACCGCCTGACCGGCATGGACGTCGACAACGCCTTCCTTGGATTCCACCCGAAGGAGGCCCTTTAACACCAGGGTATATTCGTCAAACTCCGGAGTTTGCCCCGGCTCCAACCACCCTTCCGGGCTGGTCATTTTGGCGATACTCACCCCTTCCGTCTGTGAATTGACCCGCCCGACATACTCCTCAATAATTTTGGGCTTATTTCCGGCCGGCTTAATGATTGATGGCGCTGAAAACACTTTCGGCATGGTTCTCTCCTCCCACATTTACATTGTTCCCTATGAATAAATCTGAACAAACCGGAAAGGCTAGCTTCTCAGCGGAAGGATGTCAATTTGGAGCCAGGCACCGCTCTTGGGAAGGAATATGAACTTTTGAGCACCGCCGCTCAAGCCTTTCTGGCCGGCTGTCGAAGCGTGATTCCGGACCTCAAGGTGTAGCCCCTTCCCCTTCCTGGCCCCTTCGGATTCCCACAACGGTTCCCAAATCAAACTCCACCCCGTCCGTTAAGGTTCTTCCCGGACAACCGAAAAGTTGAGAGATGGACCCTATTCCTTGCTTATCCGACACCTGGAAAGATCTCAAGACCCTCCGGAGCTTTCTCACCGTTCGACTGCAAGATACGCTTGAGTTGCCCATTCTCCCGATGGTCGCACAGCAGGTGTTGCTGCTGTCGGATGATGCCGCGGCCAACGCCACAAAATTGTCCTCCTTAATTCAGCAAGATCAGGCGCTGGCCGGAACAATCCTTCGTCTCGCCAACTCTCCGGCATTTGCCTCCCGCACCCCGATTGTGTCACTCCAACAAGCCATTGCCTGGTTGGGCCTGGATCTCCTGAGCGGCCTGGCCTTTTCCCTGTCGATTCAACAGGGAACCTTTCATACAGCTGGATATGAACCCGAAGTACGGGAACTCTGGCGGCATGCCCTTGCCACGGGCCTTTTTGGAAAAGAAATTGCCCGCCGAATCCGCCAGAACGTGGAAAACGCCTTTTTGTGCGGGCTGCTTCATGCAATTGGAAAGCCCGTGCTGTTGCACCTTCTTTCGCAGTCCCCCGATTTTGCATCGGCTTCTCTCCCATGGGCGGCAGTGAACACCTTACTGGAGGAATTACACATCACCGCCGGCATCAAATTGGGTGCAGCCTGGAAGTTGCCCCAGCCGGTTCAGGAAACCATCCGCTATTATCGAGATGACCAGTATCATCAGGCCGCCTCGCCGCCCAAAGCCGCCATGATCACCTGCCTGGCTCGCCATTTAGCCTCATTTATGTTGCATGGTTTTCCACAAGATGAAGCCTGCCTCCAAGCACTTCCAGTCGTACAGGATCTTAATTTTTATCCCGAAGACGTGACTGCCTTACTTTCATTGTGTGACACCATCAAACCCCGTGGGGAGAGCTTTCTGACATGATCCCCTCCGCTCGATTCGACATCCTGGTGATCGGGAGCGGGCCGGCGGGGCAAAAAGCCGCCATCCAAGGCGCCAAGGCCGGTAAACGTGTAGGGCTGATCGAGCAAGCACGCGAAGTCGGGGGAGGTTGCGTCTATCAAGGCACCATCCCCAGTAAAACCATGCGGGAAAGCGCACTCCAAATGGTACGGTTCCTCCGCGCCACCGATGTGTTTGAATTCAGAATTCGGGACGATCTCAAGGTCGCCAACCTCATGACCCGGCTCCATCGGGTCATCCATGCCCATAGTGCATTTCAGAAGGAACAACTGGCCCGCAACGGGATTCTTTTATTACACGGCCGGGCTTCTTTTCTTTCCAACCGGGATATACGATTACACCAGGCTGATGGAACCGATCGCATCGTCACCGCACCCATCATCGTCATTGCAACGGGATCCCGGCCACGGACGCCGTCCCATATTCCCGTGGATCATGAACATATTCTGGACAGCGATTCGCTTCTTTCTTTGATGTACCTTCCCAAATCTCTGACGGTATTGGGTGGAGGGGTGATTGCCAGCGAATATGCCTCGATTTTCGCCCTCCTGGGTGTCACGGTTACCATGGTGGATACGATGGATCGGCCGTTACGGTTCCTGGATCGGGAACTGACGGATCAATTTGCTTGCGCCTTCGAGCAGAGTGGCGGGCGGTATCTGGGTGGCCAAATCATTCAATCCGTTCAATATGACGGGTGGTCGAAGGTTAACGCTCTGTTGGGTGATGGGACCGTGATTGAAAGCGAAAAAATGCTGGTGGCCTTGGGCCGGGTCGCCAATCTTGAATTCTTACATATCGAAGCGGCAGGACTTACGCCCACTGACCGAGGGTTAATTCCGGTGAACGAGCATTGCCAAACCGCGGTTCCTCATCTGTATGCCGTGGGGGATGTAATCGGACCTCCCTCCCTTGCCTCCTCTTCCATGGAACAAGGCCGCCGGGCTGTCTGCCATGCCTTGGGGTTAAACCCCGGAGCCATCCCCGAACATATTCCCATGGGGATTTATACGATTCCTGAAATGTCAGGGGTCGGATTAAGCGAGGAAGAAGCCCGAGCGGAGTACGGCGGGGTGATGGTCGGCAGGGCCTATTTTCATGAAATCGCCCGAGGCCAAATTTCCGGCATGACCGAGGGATTACTCAAAATGATCGCCGATCCTCAAGGCCAGCGTCTGCTGGGCGTCCACATTGTCGGAGAAGGGGCTACGGAACTTATTCACATCGGTCAAATGGGTTTGCTGCATCATATTCGTATCGATCACTACGTCGAAAACATTTTTAACTTCCCGACGCTGGCCGAGGCCTACCGGGTGGCCGCCCTCGATATCGTGAAACAACGGCCACATTGAATCTCACTCTTGCAAGATCTACTTCTTCAACCCTTTTTCCTCTATTCCAGAAGGAGCCATCAGGAAAGTATCCCTCGGCAACATGCTTAAAACCGATAGCCGACTTCAATCATATGGAGGTCAATACCGCGGCTATCCGGCCCCCAAATGGTCGCATCGGACAAATGGTGGAACCGCCATCCGATGGTGTAATTGTCAGGCAGGTGGTAGGTCACCCCAAACACCCCAATAAACTGCAATGGCCCCCCGAGATCCTGCCGCCCGAATCTATAATCACTGAGAACCGCCAAGCCCCCACCGGCATCGATCGTCACCCGCCAGTCCCAATTGGTAAATGCTAAATTAGGGACGAATTCTCCGATAAATCCTTCATCTCCTGCAGCCATCAAGGCCCCCGCTGCCACCGTAAGGCGATAGCGGGTCTCCCAACCGGGAATCATCTCCCAGCTTCCCGGAAAACCGATAACAGCAAACACATCGGCCCGAAAAAAATTCTCCGTTTCTGCAGGGAAAATCCCCTCTTTTATCAGGGTATATCCTCCTCGAATGCCGGCTGCCGACAATTCAAATTGATGTTTTTCCTGAGAGTGCCCCACCCCCGCCATCATGGACCATATCCCCAATACCAGCCACACACCTCGTAGATTTCGCATCGCCATGATCCATTTCCACGCCCTGGTGCCTTACCCTACCTTCTCTAGCCCTATTTCTCTACGTCTTCAGGCGCGAGGAGGTACCCAGGGAAAGAGGAGTCAACTTTCCCATAAATTTTCTAAATATGGAGCGATTAAATCCCAAAATATACATGAACGGGGGAAAAAGAAAGGAAGAAGCCTAGCGTCATGGGTAGGAGTGGATCTACCAGCCAGGAAAGATACTTTTAAAGCCGAATCCGACACCATTCCTACCGAATGAAAGTCGACCGGTCACTTTATATTTATATGTAAGCAAGGGTGAGGGAACGATACGTTGGGGGTCTTAAATCGAAACCCCTTTCTTGCTATGAGGAACCCCCACATAAATGAGCAGGATAGACAGCTGAGACTTTTCCTCTACCGTTTATTCTCAAAATGAGCCAACTAACCGGTTGAGCCGCCCACCTCAACATAATACTTTTTCCAAACGGCGGTAGAGGGAAAAAGGCTCAGGGGCAACTCACCTTACATACTGGGAGCGGAGGCCTCATCACGACGTTCTTTTTGAGCTTCAAAATAAGCCTTTTCCTCTTCTTCCATGGCCTTGGCTTTTTGAATTTCCTGCAGTTCTTTGGGAGTTAAATATTTGAGCGCCGTCGCCGCCAACACCTTCTGGTCCACACTGCCTTTCAGCTGAATGTGGATCAGGGCATCCGCCCCCTTTCGTGCGGCAATTTTTAATAATTCAAAATGCAACTCATCCCAATTGACCTTGCTTTTCCCTGGAGGTTGATTGGCTTCCAGTTCTCCGATGGTTTCATAAGGAATGTCCGGAAAGTCATCCAAGATTTCGATCGGCCTATTCTCATCAACCTGGTCCTCGTCCGGGGCATTGGCCGTTGGGGTGGAGTTTACACGAGGAAAACGTGCTACCTGAATATCAAAATCCTTCAATCGCATGGCAGCCAAAGCTGCTTCATGAGGGTTACTGCTCTGCGACAACCGCTTGAGCTTTTCGACCCGGTCCAAAGCCTCTTGCAGACTCATGCGGGCTCCCTGCTTCCGTAATGCGTTTACCGGCATAATTTCCTTAGGGTTGGGTATTTCAAAACCGCTGATGGTAAGGTTAAAACTGACCTAATTATTTCAAGGCAATGAACAGTCAAAATTTCAGAAAAAACAACACTCCATGGAAATAAGTCCCTCACTCTGGAAGTTTTCTACCTTTCCAGCAATCACCTTGTCAAATTATCGATTTGCAATCTTACAGGGAAAACGCCCTAACTTTTTGCATACCACCTCTCTCAACTTATGGCCATATCCTCAAGAAAATGATTTTCTCGAGTTTTTCACCGGTGCCCTTATCCAACTCATCCATTCGAGGAATAGCTTTAAAAGGGTTCTTGGTGGTTATCTACGAAAATCGCCATTTTCAATCGCCCAACGCTGTGGAAATAAGCAACAGTCCACCGGGGAAAATCCAATCTAATTCAGGACCCCACATCCACGTGGGAAACGGAATTGACCATTAAGAGCCCATCCTTTAGGTTAGACTTTACATTTTCAATGTCTAGAGTGTCTTCTTCAACGCTTGGGAAGACAGGACTCGCTATTAACAGTTATGACATGAGCAATCCCAAGGCCCATTGATATTTAATCCTGCCAGCTTTTCTTTTTGAACTATAAAGACCAAATAATGAGCAAGGACAATAGTTCTGAGGTAAAAACCCAAAACGATGTCAATAACTTCATAGGCTCGTCCACACCGGGTGTGACCATTTCGATAATCGTCCCGGTGTACAATGGTGGCCAACCCTTTCGCCAATGCCTGAAGAGCCTGATGGCCTTGAACCCTGCCCCGATGGAAATTATTGTTGTGGCTGATGGTGACACCGATGGATCTTGGAAAATGGCGTCAGAATATGGGTTCCGGGTAATCAGACTTCCGGTTTCATCGGGCGGCCCCGCACGACCTCGAAACCTTGGCGCACTTCAGGCAAAAGGTGACTACCTGTTCTTTGTTGACGCCGATGTATGCCTCCCGCCGGAAACCGTGGGACAGGTGGCTGGAATATTTCAATGCAACCCGGATCTCACCGCCCTCATGGGCTCTTACGACGATACCCCTGGTGAAAAGAACTTCCTATCTCAATACAAAAACCTTCTCCACCATTATGTCCATCAGAATGCTCAAACCGATGCTTCGACCTTCTGGGGAGCCTGTGGAGCTCTCCGTCGGAAAGTATTTCTGGACATGGGTGGATTCGATGAGAAATACCGACGTCCTTCGATTGAAGACATTGAGTTGGGATATCGATTAAAAAAAGCGGGCTATAAAATTCAATTGTGTAAGCATATCACCGTAAAACATTTGAAACGATGGGATGTGGGCTCACTACTCAAAGCGGATTTTTTGTACCGTGCGATCCCGTGGACGGAATTAATCCTTCGTGATCGGATGTTCATCAATGATTTAAATATCGGGCATTCCGAGCGCCTCTGCGTCAATCTGACGTATGGCCTCGTGGGAGCACTGGTTGGTGCATTTTGGTGGCGTCCTTCCTTGGCCATAGTGGTGTTCATTATGGTCGCCCTCTTGATCATCAACTCTTCCCTGTACCACTTTTATCTGAAAAAACGCGGGATTCGATTTGCCCTACAGAGCATTCCGTGGCACTGGTTGTACTACCTGTATAGCGGCTTAGCTTTTATCATTGGTCTGGTCCGTCATGTGTTTCGCCGAAACAGGAAACAGGAGTCCTCGCAGGGATCGGTTATCCCTGAATTCCCAGGCTCCATCGATCCCCATTAGAAAGCGCAAAAACGAAAATGCCATCTCATCCGGTCGTAGTCATTGGTGCAGGCCCAGCTGGTCTGACGACGGCTTATGAGCTTTCTAAAAATGATCTCCCCTCCACTATTCTTGAGGCGGGCAATCAGGTAGGTGGAATTTCCCAAACGATCAGTTATAAAAATTTTCGCTTTGACATCGGCGGCCATCGTTTTTTTTTCCAAGGTCCCACTGGTCAACGAATTATGGCATGAAATTTTGGGAGATCAATTCCTCCTGCGTCCCCGGATTTCCCGAATTTATTATAACAACCGGTTTTTTGACTATCCGCTCAGGGCCAGTAATGCGTTGGCGGGCTTGGGACCCGTTGAGTCGCTCCTGGTCTGTTTCAGTTATGCCAAAACTAAACTGTTTTCCAGTCCCCATGAGGAGAATTTCGAGCAATGGGTCATTAATCGATTCGGTGCCCGCCTCTACCGGATATTTTTCAAAACCTATACCGAGAAGGTCTGGGGAATTCCCTGCTCTGAAATTTCGGCCGATTGGGCGGCGCAACGGATCAAAAACCTCTCACTGAAAGAAGCGATTCGCAACGCCCTTTTAGGGACCAGAAATGGAAAAATTGTGACCTCCCTTATTGAGGAATTTCATTATCCTCGCTTCGGGCCGGGCATGATGTGGGAACGATGCGAAGAGTTGGTTGCGGAATATGGCTCTCAAACTCTAAAGGGAATCAAGGTCGAACGAATTCGGCACCGGGATGGGAAAGTGGAATGTGTACTCGGACGGGCCAGTACGGGTGAAATCCTGGAATTTGAAGGGACCCATTTTGTATCGACCATGCCTCTCAGAGAATTAATCGAGGCCATGGACCCCCAGCCACCCGAAAAGGTGGTTCAGGCCGCCCAAGGACTGCGGTATCGAGATTATTTAACGGTGGTTTTGATGATTAACCGGGAATCGGTTTTTCCCGACAACTGGATTTATATTCATTCTCCCACCGTAAAAATGGGACGAATACAGAATTATAAAAATTGGAGCCCCTATATGGTACCGGATCCCTCACGAACGTCGCTGGGGCTCGAATATTTTCTCTGGGATAAAGATGAAGAATGGACATGGTCGGACGATCGACTGATCGACTTTGGCGCACGCGAATGCGCACAAATTGGGCTTATTCAACCGCGAGAAGTGGAGGATGGAACCGTTGTTCGAATGAAAAAGGCCTATCCGGTGTACGATCACCACTATCAGGAACAGGTCAGGATAGTCCGGCAGTTCCTGAAAACGTTATCAAATTTTCAGACGATCGGACGGAATGGTCTCCATCGTTACAATAACCAAGACCATTCCATGGTGACCGGAGTCTATGCCGCCCACAACATCATGGGCGGCGACCACGACGTGTGGTCCGTCAATACCGAAAAGGCATATCACGAGGAAGGAAGGGGAGGGACCTTGAGCATTGCCGGGGAACGAATGGTCCCCAGGCGGGTCCAGATAAGTACCCAAAGATCCCACAAGGAGGCCGAGGAAGAATTTATTGAGTTTGTCTTTGCCAAATTGGACCCCATTGCGCTGGGTGTGGCCGTCGGCACGGTCAGTGGTTTCCTCATCTTCTTTGCGACCGCAATTCTGGTTATCAAAGGGGGACCGGTGGTGGGGCCTACGTTATCCTTGCTTGGAAATTTCCTCTATGGTTATGAGGTGACGTGGGGTGGTGCTCTAGTGGGATTAGCAGAAGGGGGACTTGTGGGATTTGGAATAGGATACGTTGGCGCTACTCTCCGAAATTTGACGTATAAGGCATACGCCCGACTGATACAGGCCCGGGAGGAAGCAGCTCGTCGGCGTAATCTTTTAGATAAGGTCTAGCCAAAAGGAAGAGGCCGGCCAAAGATTTAACATATGGGCACCGATCCCAAAAAGAGAGACGATATTAGCCGGACCGTGGCCAGGCTTCAGGGAGGAGTATTGGCAGTGGTGTGTGGTTTGATTGCGGGAATGGGCCTTTTTATCATGACGATCTGGCTCCTACTCAAAGGTGGAACGGAGGTTGGCCCGCATCTTGAATTACTCTCCCACTATTTCATCGGGTATTCGGTAACATGGAAGGGCAGTGTCATTGGATTGTTCTATGGATTCTTGACGGGAGCAGTTCTGGGTTGGATCATCGGTTACATTTATAACAAAATCGTGATGATCCGCGGAGGTTAATCTTAATACAGGGTTTATGTCGGCAGGAAAAGGGAAGGTGGGCCAAGTATGATTTTCAACCAAAAGTCTGTCAGCCAGGAAAACCGAAGGGACCAACCGTTACTCTCGGTGATTCTGGCTACCCCGACCGGGTATCGCACGATTCGGAAGACTGTTTTCCACCTTCTATCTCAAACAATTCGCGGGTCTATGGAGTTAGTAATCGTAGCACCCTCCCAGGAAGGATTAGATCCGGAGGTAGACCAATTAAAGAAATTTGCCAATTTTCTGGTGGTCGAAATCCAAGCCTTTCAGTCCATCGGAAAGGCCAATGCTGCCGGCATCCGTCGTGCAACGGCTTCGATCATCGCCCTTGCGGAAGACCATTGTTTTCCTGATCCGGAATGGGCTGAAAGACTTATAGCCGCGCATCAGGGTCCTTGGGTCGCAGTAGGACCCGGAGTCCGAAATGCCAACCCCAATACAGCGGTAAGTTGGGCAGATCTGTTTATCGGCTATGGGCCCTGGCTGACTCCCGCTCATTCACGAGAGACCGAGTTTTTGCCGGGCCACAATACCAGCTACAAGCGCGAGGTGCTGCTGACCTATGGTGAGCGGTTGGAGCCGATGATGGAAGCGGAGACCGTCCTGCATTGGGATCTTCGGGAGAAGGGACATCGTCTCTATATGGAATCCACAGCCGGCGTGGCACATACCAATTTTTCCCTTTGGGCTTCATGGATCCCGGCCCAATTCTACAATGGCCGCTTGTTTGCCGGCGCGAGAGGCAAGGAAAAGCCATTGGCCTGGCGAATAACCTTTGTTCTGGGAGCACCTCTTATTCCGGCGGTACGCTTATGGCGTATTTGGTCGGGTCTCCCTTCTCAAGAACTGAAGCTTCGATTTTTTTCCTGTCTGCCTGCGTTGATCATCGGGTTAGCGATAGATGGTATAGGCCAAATGATTGGGTATGCTCTCGGGACCGGTAAGGCCCTGGACAAAGTGTCCATGTATGAAGTGGATCGGTTTAAGCATGTCCGCGAACAGGACCGCTTGGAAATTTTGGGAACCTAAGGACCGGGACAGAAAAAGATGAAAATCGACGAGCAATCACCAGTCAACATTGGAATCATCGGGTGTGGCCGAGTGACGAGATCCCTTCATCTGCCGGCTTTACAATGGGTGCCGGAGGCAAAGGTAGTGGCATTAGCTGACCCTGACCCGGAAGCCCTCCGAAAAGCCTCCAAACAATCAGGGGCAAAAGAGTGCCAGTCAGACTATCGAGTGCTTCTTGATAATCCCAAAATTGAGGCGATTGCGATCTGCGTTCCGGCCCAATTTCATATGGAGATCGCTCTGGCAGCCTTGGATGCAGGCAAACACCTCTTTATCGAAAAGCCACTGGCACTAACGATTGAGGAATGCGATCAACTGATTGAACGTGCGGCGGCGTTACCACTCAAGATCATGCTTGGCTTCAACACCCGATGGCTTCGGTTGGCCCGTGAAGCCCGCGCACTGTTCCATCAGGGGACTTTCGGACCACTCGAGGTCGTTCGTAGCGTATTGACAAGTTGTCACACACATATTCCTGAATGGAGAAAGCGCCGTGCCTCCGGGGGCGGAGTCCTTTTAGAAATGGCGATTCATCATTTCGATCTCTGGAGATATGTATTCAGTGAGGAAGTAGAAGAAATCAGCGCCCATAGTCGATCGGGGACTTGGGAAGATGAGGCGGCAACGGTAACGGCTCGACTCAGTAGCGGTGCCCTTGCCTCTGGGACCTTCGCAGAGTGTACAAGTCAAAACAACATCCTGGAGATCTATGGGAGAATAGGATCGCTGAACGTGTCATTTTATCGATTTGACGGGTTGGAAAGGTCGAACACGTCGGATGTTCCAGGCAATATCCCTTCACGAATACAGGGCCTGATACAGTTTACGAAAGAACTACCACGGGCGATTCCAACTCTGAGACGCGGGGGTGAATGGCATCAATCCTATGTGGAAGAATGGCGGCATTTTGTCACCTCGATCCGGACCGGCTTGCCGGTTGAATGCGGATTGGAAGATGGACGTCGCGCATTAAGCGTGGCTCTGGCGGCAATGGAATCGGCAGCCTCGGGACGCACGGTAACCATGGAAAAGAGATAGGCCAAACTGATGGTGCCATCCTGAAATCTCATGCCACAAACGCCTTTCCATGAGTCCCCCATTTTTTTCCATTATCATTCCCACGTATAACCGACCCCAAGCCCTGGCAGCCTGCATTGAGGCCATACAACAATTGGATTATCCAAAAGATTTCTTTGAGGTGATCATTGTGGACGACGGCAGTCCGAATCCTCTCAAAGCATCCGATTTCAAGTCGGATGATGGCATAGCAATTTCCATTTTGCGTCAAAATAACGGGGGGCCGGCATCAGCAAGAAATTTGGGAGCCAGCCAGGCAGACGGTGACATTCTGGCTTTTACCGATGATGATTGCACACCGGCATCACGATGGCTCAGTGAATTAGCCCAGGCGTTCCATAATTCGCCCACAAGCCTAATCGGGGGTCGGACTCTCAATGCCTTGGATACCAACCCATATTCCACCACCAGTCAAATCATTGTCGATGAAGCCTATGCCTATTTCCTCAGCCGTGAAGATGATCTCCGTTTTTTTTCTTCGAACAATATTGCCCTCCCCGCCCACCTCTTTTTAGAAATCGGTGGATTCAATGCATCATTGCGCACATCCGAAGATCGGGATTTCTGCGATCGATGGATTCAGGAAAAGCATCCTCTTGTTTATGCCCCGAAGGCGCTTGTTTATCATCGACATCACCTCACTTTGACCAAATTCTGCAGACAACATTTTCAGTACGGCCGGGGAGCCTACCGGTTCCATCAACTTCGGGCTCGGAGGGGGAGACATAAGATCAAGCCTGATTATCGGTTTTATCTCTCAGTGCTTCATCGTAGCACGGGCTCTCCACGGAAATGGCACCCATTGCGTATGGTCATATTGATGGGATTGTGGCAAGCCTCCAATCTGGCAGGCTTCCTATGGCAGGCCGCATCCCGCCAGCCTCCGGCTACGGATTGGAACTGTTCTCAAAGATTTGTACAAACCAAAAGCTTTTGCGGCAATATTCGGAGCCCCAATGAAAATTCGGAATAATTCTGGATGGCCTTTTGTGAGAACGATCCGACGTGGATACGCTGTGCCGGTTCAGATTTTGAAGGACCTACGTAGGCATGAGGGGCAATCTTAAGAAGGAGTCAACCTATGGACCGACAAGGAGCCGGACATAAACCAGGCAGTCTATCAATTGTCGTAGTATCAGACTATGCCGCCGGAGAAGAGAAGTCCTGGGGGGATCTCCGTCGTGCCTTACAGGCATGGAGTGAGCAAGACGGGACACCAGTCGAAGAGTTTATCCTTGCCGAATCGTCGCGGTTAAAAGGCCGGATACCGCAAGATGTCTTTGAGTTGGTTCCCAACATGAAAGTCCTGTATATCGATACTGAATCCTCGTATGAATTGAAAAACCGGGCTGTGGAGGCCGCAACCGGGGAGTGGGTGGCCATCGTCGATGCCGACTGTATCCCGCAGCGATCCTGGATAAGAGTGTTACGGGCTGACCTTACGGAACATCCCGGTGTCGCGGCAATTAGCGCCAGAACGTTATATTCCGGCCGGTCACGGATGGAGCGCCTACTTGGTCTGCTGGCGCGGTCATATCTGGATCCCGGAGGCCAAGGCCTGACCCGCTTTATCTCTGGCAATGCCGCCTGCTTCCGACGTGATGTCTATCGGCGCCATCCACTTCCCGAAGGTCTTGGCGCTTTTGCGTCACGTGTCCAATCTGAAGCGTTTCTGCGCGACGGTGAAACCTTGCGTTTCAATCCGGAGCTGGTGGTCGTGCATGATTTTGAAGGATGGTCTATGGAGCAGGACATACGACGGAATCACGGGTACAGCACCGTTGTTACCCGTCTTTGCGATGACCGTCTTCCCTATGCGCGGCTAGTCCGCGCCGGGATATTGGCCATTCCGTTAATCGTGGCGGGAAAGATCTTGGACAGCGTGTCGGATAGCCTTCGGTGTTTTCGCTATTACAACGTGAAGTCATATGAACTTCCCCTGGCCTTGGCTCTTTCCGTTGTAACACA
>JBDIVP010000032.1:0-19945 GCA_039794325.1 Candidatus Inrsubterrania sp. | reverse complement strand
ATCGGCCTGATCGGATTTTCCGTATTGGCGTTTCTGGGAACACTCGTCGCTATCCCGGCCATTCTCATTCGCCTGCCTCCCGATTACTTTCAAAATCACCACTATAAGCCCTGGTTTGCGAATCACCACCCTGTCATTCGCAGTATCGGTCTGACGATCAAAAACATCGTGGGCATTATTTTTCTACTGGCCGGCATCGCCATGCTGGTCTTGCCCGGGCAGGGATTACTCACCATGCTGTTGGGCATTGTGTTTATCGATTTTCCCGGCAAGCATCGGATTGAACAAAAACTCATACGCCACCCGCAGGTTCTTAAAGCCATCAACGCCTTGCGGGCCAAGGCCGGCAAGCCTCCCTTTACGTTCGTTTGATCCCTTGATGGGATCCGACTCCCTGCATCTTTCCTCCGTGGATCCGGTTTACTCCATGACAAACCATTGAGTAGGATGCCTCTCCATGTCACGCCTCCATTTCGCCGGCTGGTCGGGACTAGCCGTCTGTTGCGCCATCGCCTTCGGGCATGTCGTCGGCATCCTTAATCCGGGAGAACAGGTCAACGGCCTGTGGCTGGTTATTGCCGCCGCATGCTTTTACGTCCTGGCCTATCGATTTTACGGACGGTGGTTGGCGACAACGGTGATGAATCTCGACGACCGGCGGATCACCCCTGCCCATCGCCTGCAGGACGGCACCAATTTTTATCCCGCCAACAAATATATTCTCTTCGGCCACCACTTTGCCGCCATCGCCGGTGCCGGCCCCTTATTGGGCCCCGTGTTGGCGGCACAGTTCGGCTATTTGCCGGGTTTTTTGTGGATTGTGATCGGCGCCGTCCTGGCGGGGGCGGTGCAGGACTTCATCATTCTGGTGGCCTCCATGCGCCGGAACGGGCGGTCTCTTCCGGAAATCGCACATGCCGAATTGGGACCGATTACGGGCTTGGCGACGGCCGTCGCCGTTCTCTTCATTGTCGTGGTGGCCTTGGCCGGTTTAGGCCTTGCCGTCGTCAACGCCTTGTACGAGAACGCGTGGGGGACCTTTACCATTGTCATGACCATCCCGATCGCCTTCGTCATGGGCTTGTATCTGCAACGCTTCCGTCCGGGTCGCGTCGGCGAAATGACGCTACTGGGACTGCTGTTGCTCCTTATTTCAATCGTGTTGGGACGGATGGTGGCCCAATCGGACATAGCCGTGTGGTTCATGTGGGATCGCACCACGCTCACCTGGTGTCTGGCGCTCTATGGCTTTCTGGCCTCGGTCCTGCCGGTCTGGATCTTATTGGTTCCGCGGGATTATCTCTCCACCTTCATGAAACTCGGCGTCATCGCGCTGCTGGGTATCGGTGTGATTATCCTGGCACCGACCATGGAAATGCCCCGCACCACCGTTTTTACCAGCGGCCATGGACCCATTATTCCGGGCCCCTTGTTCCCGTTTTTATTTATCACCATCGCCTGCGGCGCCATTTCTGGCTTTCATTCATTGGTCTCTTCGGGAACCACACCCAAACTGATCAATCGGGAATCACAGGCTATCGTGGGATACGGCGCCATGTTGTTGGAAAGTTTCGTCGGGGTGATCGCATTGATCGCCGCCTGCCTGCTCATGCCGGGGGATTATCTGGCCATCAACACCCACCTCTCCGAGACCAGCCTTGAGGCGCTGGGTTTTCCCACAGCCCACATCGCCGAACTGTCCCGGCTGGTTGAAGTAGATGTGGCGGGCCGGCCGGGGGGGGCCGTGTCATTGGCGGTGGGCATGGCCTCCATTTTTGCCGGTCTGCCCGGCATGTCCGGGCTCATGGCCTATTGGTATCAGTTCGCTCTCCTGTTCGAAGCTCTCTTCATCCTCACGACCATCGACGCAGGGACCAGAGTCGCCCGGTATCTGGTCCAGGAGTTGGGCGGCCGGGCCTATGCTCCTCTCCAAAGGATGAATTGGTGGCCCGGCGTTCTGGGTGCCAGTGGATTGGTCGTGGCCTCCTGGGGCTATTTGATCGGGACAGGCACCATTTCCACGATCTGGCCCATGTTCGGAGCCGCGAATCAATTGCTGGGGATGCTGGCCCTCTGTATCGCGACAACCGTCCTCATCAAAATGCAGAAGACCTCCTATTTGTGGGTCACCGTCGTTCCCATGATTTTTGTCGGGGCGATCACCCTCGCCGGCTGTTATGAATTGTTCCTGCGCTTTCTCCAGGGCGCCATGTCGGGCGACGGCTCGCAAACCGTGACGATGAGCATCAACGCCGGGTTGGTCGGCATGGTGGCGATACTGGCGCTGATCGTGCTTGCCGATAGCGCCCGTAAATGGTATGGATATTTGGTGCGCAAACACCCCTTGAACAGCACGGAAGTCTTCGACGGGCAGGGCATTAATCTTCCGTCCGGCCCCTGTTGTTAGATGGTGAGATGAACAAACAGGGGAAGAAGGAGAAAGGATCCATATGGCAGACACCTATTCATTCGACGTCGTTTCCCGCATCGATATGCAGGAAATGAAAAACGTCGTGGATCAGACCCTCAAGGAAATCGGGCAGCGGTATGATTTTAAAGGCACCAAGACGGAACTGACTCTCAAGGAAAAAGACAAGCAATTGATCGTCATTTCCGATGACGATTATAAGCTCCGAGCCGTCTTGGATATCCTGAAAGCCAAATGCGTGAAACGCAATGTCTCATTGAAAGGCCTCACCTATGGAAAAGTGGAGGAGGCGCTGGGCGGGACGGTCCGGCAAGTCATTTCGATACAAAGCGGACTTCCGGAAGACAAAGCCAAAGCCATTACCAAATCCATCAAAGAGGCCAAATTCAAAGCCCAAGGGCAGATTCAAGGCGAACAAGTCAGGGTCCAAAGCAAAAGCAAGGACGAACTGCAAGCCGTCATGAAACATCTCAAAGAACAGGACTTCGGCCTCGACCTCCAGTTTGAAAACTACCGCTGAGCGGAGGCAAATGACCCCAAGCCCTTCCCTCCACTCTCAGGCCTCGGAACGGATGAAGACCCTTCCGTCACCGAGGCAGCATGGTGCTTCCGCCATGGTTCCTCCAGCCGCATGACCGTCTGGGCGATCGCCTCAAGCCCCGAAACCCACATGAGGGTTTCATAGGCATCCTCTTCCGATTTCGGATAGATCGGCGGTTGAAGCACATCCCGACGGACAACAGGAAACACATTGGATTTCATGGGCACTTGGAGGCGTTCCAGTACGGCCCAGGCCTGACCGTCCGTCGTCAGAACCGCCTGCCCGGTCTGGGCGTCCAGCAGGGCCAGCTCCATCCTGGCGTGATTTTCCGTCCGGTATCCCGGCATTCCGAAGCTGCGCAACCCGCCACCATGAGTGGCCATCATCGGAAAATATTCAAACGTTTCCCGTTCGGTACTGGATATAACCGCCACCATCACATAGGGCAGCTCTTGTTCCTTGGCTAAGTGCATGAAGTAATCGACCGAATCCTTGGGCATCAGATCCTCGGCGATGGTGAGAACAGGGAACCGCAAGGGAAACTGCTTTTCTACTTCGGCCTTCAAATGTTCCCCGAGCCGGTAAACGGTGCTCTTCCGAAGTGCCGGAGCGGATCGCTTGAAATCCGTGTCGTTCACCATAACCAGCACCGCGGAAATCCCCTCACCCTTCAAGCGCTTGATTTCTTCGGCGGGCGGGGTCGAAGGATCGGGTGGGGGAAGGTAGGCCCTCATTCGCTTGGGCGTCGGATCCAGGGAGCATCCGCCCAAGACCATCGTAACAAGCAGCAGCACCATCAATGTATAATGACGCCACATGACAACACCTCCGATCGTGAGAGTAAACACACCCGTATACTGTATATTTTCCTCCCCAAATTTGTAGGCGGTCAAGGGCTGAAAAATGACGGCTCCTCGAGTTGCCATCCTCCAGACCATTAGGGTAGGGTAGCGCTGTGTGCGTCACACCCTCCCGGTTCAACTGGCTCATCCTTCTTTCGTCACTCTTCCTGCTGTTTGCTGGATGCGAGAAGCTATCCATGCCCCGGATGGGATTCGAATCCGCCCCCGAATCCCGCCTTCCCCTGAACATCACCTATGCTTTTTCCTCCGGTTTGGTTCAATACACCAAGAGTTTCAACTCCTGTGGGATGCCTTATGCCATTCCCGTAGGAGACTTTATCACAGAAAGTTTCATGAACGAGGGGTTAAAACGGTTTGAAACGGTTAAAGCGGAACCACCCGTCGGCGAAGCCCAAGGTGCCTCGCCAGACGGCTATCGCATCGTGCTCACCTTAAATCAATTTGCATTCGATGCCACAGATCGGATGGGCGAAGAAGACCGATTCCATGCCAGACTGGAAATGGACATGCAGGCCGTGTATGAAGACCATGAGGGAAATCCACTGGCCCAAACACCGCTCATGTATCGAAAAACCCTCAATATGTGGACTCCGCTCATTTCCGGAAATGCCACCTCCTGCACCACTCACCAGGTCGACAGCGCAGTCAAGGATGCCGCGACCTCGCTGGCCAGGGACATGATCAGAGTGCTCCCTCGGGTCGCCCAACTGGGACAGGAGGAACCCTCACCTGCACCAAGCGCTTCCACCTCAGAAACCACACCGGCCGGCGGATCCATGGAGCCGGCAAAAACCGAACCGGTGCCCTCCGTTCAGTTTAGAACCAAACTCGTGGATGCCAATAAAAATTTTGTCTTGGAAGGGGGAGAAGCCGTCGTCCTGTTGATCGAGACTACCAACATCAGCGACGCCGACCTGCCATCGGCTTATGTCGAATTACGCGGGACCCCGGCCCTTGTCGAAGCCTTTAAACGGGTGGCCCCCATCCCTGTTCCCCTTGGGTCATTAAAAGCCGGAGAAAAGCGCACAACCGAAATCCGTGGCCGCTTGGGTCAGATACGGGAAACCATGCAGGGAGAACTGATTATCGGGATTATCCTCTCTGAAGGTCTGCCGCCCGGATCCCACACCATCCTCACCGAAGTACAACCGGGGCCGAACCAAAAACCGCCTTCCCGGTAAACGACTGGTGCTCCGCCATGCGGCGCCCCCTCCCTGACCGCGGGTGATGATGAACCGGTGAACTCCTGTCACCGGATTCACGCTCACTTCACAGAAACGTCTCAACCCCATTGACAACTCTTCCATGGTAAACTAAGTTAAACTAACATTGCCGCCCCCAAAAGGAGAAAAGCATGGAATCATCAACCGTCAACATTCACGAGGCCAAAACCCATTTATCACGGTTGGTCGATGAGGTGTGTGAAGGGAAGGAATTGATCCTGGCAAAGGCGGGCAAACCTCTCGTCAAACTGGTTCCTTTACACAAAAAGAAAAAACGGAAACCGGGATTTTTAAAGGGTAAAATCAAGATCTCCCCGAATTTCGACCTCCCTCTTCCCTCTGATTGGCTGGAGACCTTTGAAAAGAGTTCATAACATTCATGCGCATACTTTTGGATACACAAATCTATTTGTGGTTTTTAGCCGATTCGCCAAAGCTTTCCTCAAAAGCCAAAACATTCATTACGGAAGCGGAAGACGTGTGTATCAGCGCCGTCTCCATATGGGAGGCGGCGATCAAAATCAGCTTAGGCCGGTTGGAGGTCTCGATCGATGATCTGGTCCGGGGCATTGATGCCAGCGGATTTACCGAATTACCTATAACCGCCAAACAATCCGCCACCGTGGCCACCCTCCCTTCACACCATCGTGATCCGTTTGATCGGTTATTAATCGCCCAAGCCCTCCATGAACCCCTTCGCCTGCTTACCGCCGACGTGACGCTTCAACCGTACTCTCCCTTGATTGAGTTGGTGTAACCCCTCATCCGCCACAATTGACGGTTGTCTTTATGCATCTGGAAGGAACAGCAGATCACAACCCGTCAAAAGGGCCCGGCATTCACCAGCATTAGCGCACCACGCTCACCGTACAATGGGCATAGCTTATGACGCGTTTGGTGACGGACCCGAGGAGCCATCGTTCAAAAAAGGATTTTCCTCGATGCCCCATGACAATATGATCAATCTGATGCGTTTCAGCCACATAGACGATTTGTTCAGCCGGATGCCCGACACGGACTTCAAAATGCGGTCGCAGGTCGAACGCCAAAGCTTGTTCCTTCAATCTGGAAAAGGCCTTTTCATAGTACTCTTTGGCGTTCTCCAAAATGGCTTCGGTTTCCACCTCCTCCGGGGGTTCCGAGGGACGTGCCACCGCCAGCACAAAAAGGTCGGCATGATATTTGTGGGCAAGATCAAGGCCCCAGGCATACGCCTTTTCGGCCGGCGCCGAACCATCATAAGCCACAAGAATCTTCTGCATGATCAACCTCACGGGAAAGAGGAAGAAGGATTATGATTCTCCTTTCGGATTCGGTTGCCAGTCCCCCTCCCTCACAGGTTCCCGGGAGGGTGTCTGTGAGGGTTCGGATTGCTTCAAGAGATACCGCGGCAAATACCAGGCATTGGCAATCATCGTAGGAATCACGGCACTGCCGATGACCGCGGCAACCAGGAATGAATACTGGGCGTTATCGATCAACCCATGGGAAAGCCCGAATAAGGCCGAGATGCTTCCGAAGGTCAGCCCTGTGGACATCAGGAGCGTCGTATACATCCCTTCCATTTTCGGAGAACCGAACGCTTTCGTGACCGGGTACACGCCGATGATCTTTGTCACCATTTTCGCGAGAAAGAGAATAAAAAATGCCGCGGGTGCGGCGACAAGGGCAGGAACGGACACGAAGGAACCGGCCCGGATAAAATAAAACGGCGTGAGCAGGCCGAAGGTCAACGTGCGCAGCCGTCTGACCAGAATATGGTCTTTCCCCACGGTACCGGCCAACACCATGCCGATGACATAGGCCGGGAGGACTGCCTCACTATCCGCCCAGGTGGCGAGCGCCCCCAATCCGAACAAACAGAACAGAAGATATTTCGCTTCCATTTCCGATGGGCGGCCTCCATAACGCCGAAAAAACCTTGGAGTCAACACCGGTAAGAGGGCAAAGGCGGCGATACTCACCAGCGCAAACACAAGGGTTTTTCCGGTAAATGGGGCAAACATTAATCCCAGCGCCATCACCGTACCAAGATCGGTCACAAAACAGGCCGCCAACACGGTTTTCCCATAATCGGTGACATTAAATCCAAATTCCAACATGACGGCATAGACGACCGCCACCGAGGTAGTGGACAGGGCAATCCCGGTCAGCCAACTGGCGTCCTGATTCCAGCCCAGCACAAAATAGGCCACTGCTGCGCATCCGAAAAACGGCACGAAGAAACTGCTGAGGCCGATAACCGTGGCTTCTTTCCATTTGGCCCGGAAGACATCGGGATCCAATTCGGCGCCGGCCAAAAAGGTCAGCACAATCGCC
Source organism: Candidatus Inrsubterrania sp. (assembly GCA_039794325.1). GTDB lineage: Bacteria > Nitrospirota > Nitrospiria > Nitrospirales > UBA8639 > JACKFE01. The sequence continues at coordinate 12,571 of JBDIVP010000032.1, read as the reverse complement.
CCGGTTCCCGAGAGGAATTTAATCCAGGTTTCATCCGTCCCCAGGACGGCACTCCCAACCAAGGCCCCAATAAACAACTGGGCCACCATCCCCACGACAATTTCGGAAAGGGCCGTGGCCATTCGGAACCAGAACGAGAACAAGGTCGCCACCAAAGCCAACCCCAACCACAGGGCGGCCAAGGTGTAGATTTCCGTCATGTTCGCATTCCTTCCTTGAGCAGCATGGTCAAAAACGACGGTTCTACAAGTTTCCGTGATTCAACCATTCATAGCGGGATAGATCAAGAAAAAAAGGCCAAGGAAGGTATGGAACTGAGTTTCTGTCTCCACAGCAGCAAGCAGGGCTGTTCACTGAGTGCCATGAATGGCGGGATTGACTTGGCGAATAACCGTTAAAAGCAGATGGCAGACGGTCATCCTACCTTCGGTAAGGATGAGCGTGGCCCACCCGCAGACGATTCTTGCCGCGTAACCCGCATCACATGATGCGCCGTCCCGAACCAGCGATCCTTCCGGTCACAGATTGGTGTTTCTCCAGGGCAATACCCAAGCGCATGACCGCCTGAGCAATCGCTTCCCGACCGGATACCCACATGAGGGTTTCATAGGCATCTTTTTCCGTTTTGGGGAAAATCGGCGGTTGGAGCACGTCCCGCCGCACGACGGGATAGATATTGGATTTTATAGGCACTTGAAGGCGTTCCAGGATGGCCCAAGCCTGCCCGTCGGTCATCAACACCGGCCGCCCGCTCCGGCCGTCCAGTAGTGCCAATTCCATCCTGGCATGATTTTCGGTCTGATATCCCGGCATCCCCGGGCTAGGCATGCCCCCTCCCTGATCTCCGTGCATGGACAGATACGCAAAGGTTTCCCGCTCGGTGCTGGACAAGACCGCCACCATGACATAGGGCTGATCGCGTTCCCGGGCCTGTTGGATGAAAAAATCCGTCGAATTCTCCGGAGTCAAGTCCTCAGGCAGAATGAGGTCCGAGAAGCGAATGGGAAGCTGTTTTTCGACTTCGGCCTTCAAATGCTCTCCAAGGTTGTGCAAGGTACTTTGCCGGAGCGCAGGGGCGGACTTCTTGAAACCGGTGTCGTTCAGAACCACCAGCACGGCTGCAATCTCTCCGCTAGACAGGCGCGTAATATCTTCATTGGCCTGTGGAACAGGACCCGGTGGGGGCAGGTAAGCCTTCAACCGCTTGGGTGTCGGATCCAGCGAACACCCACTTACAACAAGAGCAACAAAAAGCAGAACCATCACGGCATGATGACGCCACATGGCAAAGCCTCCGATCGTCAGAACATTAATGGGGTCGGGAGTATTTTTTATCAGCCCCTAACCCTGCTTTCGGGACGGCATTTCAATCATGCCATAAAACTCTTCGTCCGCATAGCCCAAAAAACGGCACCCGGAAACATACACATGCTGCAACAGTCGCCAAAACGAGATGCGTTGGGCTCAGATCCTTCGTTCCACTCAGGATGACGTCGCCTCTCCATGCTGACTTCCGTACATTCCACGCAGAGCGTTCATCAGTCATGGCCTGTCAAATAACGTTCCCACACCTCACCCGACCGTCATGCTGAGCCGGAGGCGAAGCATCTCGTAGAGGTATTCTCGCATGGGATATGCGCTGGGCACAGATCCTTCGCCGTTGGCTCAGGAGGACACGGTCCAGTGGTATGGAGTGAAGGCCACATCCCTATACCTATACCCTATTACCCGACCATTTTCCCGATCACCTGAAACAACACACCCCCAAACTCCCCTGAAAAAAATCTTTTCCGGCGATTATAAATTTGAATATTTTTGTCACCGGCATACTCGATGTTGCCTAAAGATATTTACCCATAAAGAGTACGGTATAGGCTATTCGTGTGTGGCCGGCAATGGGAGCAAACGAATCGAGGCATTGAGAAACCATTGATAGGCTGAAAACCACACCAGGGTTACACAAAAAGACTCCCTACGCCAAAAATAAAAACGCCCCTGCCGGCGAGGCCGGCAGGGGCGTTGAGGATAACGGGGAGGTTGGTTAATCCCCTCTTGAAGTTAGAAGTTCACCCACAATTGGGTGTAGCCCCAGCTCTGGTTGGCCGAGGCACCGATGGATGCCTGCTCCAAGTAATTACCCGTCATGAAGTAGCCATAGGCGATCTGCCATCCCACCTTGCCGTTCATCAGGAACTGGGTATAGGTGATGTCTATTTCGTTTCCAAGATGCCGGTTTTGATTCCCTTCAGGCGTGATCCACATGACATTCTGCGTCACCCCGTACCAGTGGTCATTCCGGTCGGCCAGGTACATGAAATGCGCCATCACTTCAAAGTGGCTGTTGTCGGTCGGACGCATGGCAAAATACGGCCCCCAGGTCAACATGTTCTGCCAGGAGATCAAGTCCATCGATCCGAAAATGATGTGGTTCGTCGGGAACAATTGACTGAAGGTCCCGCCGCAACCTCCCCCCGTAGTGACATCGCAATTACCACTTCCAGAGGCATAGTTGATTTCCGCCCCGATCCGCGGAGTCATGGGAACCGGCAGGGTCACCCCGACTTGCGCGGCACCGGCCAGCGCGTTAATAGTGGTATCACGGGTAGCTCCAATAGCCCCCATTTGCCCGAACTGCCAATAACCTTCTATGTTCCCGTCAAAGATGCCGGCGTTGACGGCTACGCGGGCACCGACCGTGCTCCGCCGTTGATTAGGCTGTTGCCCGCCGACGGTTCCGCCGCCTACCGGCAACGACCCGGCGCCGGTTCCCCCGCTTTCATAGATGTACGTGGGTTCGAAGGCCAAAGAGCCCATGCTTCCTTTGAAGGTCATCGGGATCCGCACAAACAAGAGATCACTGTCCCCACTGGCCTTTTGGGTTCCCAAAAAGCCGCCACCGTGATTTTGGGGAAGATCGGTTTCACTGTTCCGCAACCAGCCGAATTCAACCGGCATCACATCATGGTTGTACCGGAAGGTCAACCCGTCATGAGACCACGCCACGTTGTTCCAGTCAAAGTGACCGAAAATCCGGTGGTTGCCCCAGACCATCATCTGCCGGCCGGCTTTCAACGTTAAATTCGGAATCAGGAAGTTCCGGACCGTCATGAACCCTTGACGGAGGAAAAAGGTGTTGCCGGTGGTAATCGGGTTATTGGCACCGGTTCCCCAATTGTTAGCTACCTGCCCTTGAACGAAAAACGCCACGTCCGGCGAAATGTCATAATTGAATCCCAACCGAACCCACTGTTGCACCATCATGTTATTGGCCCGGTCACCTTGAGGACCAGCCGGTCGGCCGTCGTATGCCGCACCGGGAGCTCTACACTGTCCCCCAGGGCCAGTCAAACTCCCCCCAAAACAGGCATTGGTCCGGAACTCCGGCCGCACACGGATATCGCCGGAGACCGTCAACTTACTGATATCGAAGACCGGGGATGGGAGCACATCATGATCCCAATAGGTCGTGTTCATGTCTGGGATCGAACGGGGAATCGGTGGAATCATCAAAAACGTGGGTGGCGCCGGCACGGTTTTAATTTTGGGTGGCGCTTTCCCGGTTCGTGGATCCACTGGGTCCATTTTCGGTGGCGCCGCCAACCCTGATGCCGCCGTCAGGGCTATAATCAACCCTGCTGCCGTCAACCTGGTAAAGGTCCGGTAAACATTCCTCATTGCACTCCTCCTGTTAGTGAATAAGAGTAAAGACACGACCCCTTCCCTCTAATCTGGGGATCCCCTTTCACGTTTCGTTCTTGCCATGAGCAGGAGTCGCGTCCGCTTTCATCAATGAATCCGAGACTGAGAATCAGTCACGGGGTGATTCCTATAGCCCGGTTAACCTGAGTGCCTTCTTCTTTCACTGAAGTCACCAATACGCCATCAAGCACTGTGCGAAATATATGCCAGGCTCACATGAATGCCCGACTTGTGCCTTCATAACCCATGAAAACATTAATCTTCTTTAATGTTTTTTAGATACTTCCTTTATGCTCATGTCGACATGATACTCATGGTTATATCGCTTGAATGCTACGATCGTTGTAAAAGTCCAACACAGATAAGGGAACGGAGGCGTACACCAGAATCCATGGTGAACCGGTTGGAACACCATCCTAGCCTGGCCCTACCACAAACCATGGCCATACACAGGTTTGATGTTGATTGAAGAAGAAAACGATGCACAGGAAAACAATCCAATAGATTCAACCCCATGCGTATCGGCCGCTTAACCGTCACCTGATCAATCGGTGACCATCTATTAGAAAACGATCGAACCAACCGGTCTATCAAACTATCGGACCGGCGTTTTGAAAAATCTTCAACTCATCTTGGAGCCACCCGAGTCGGTGGCCTGGTCGGTCGCTCCCTTGATCTGCTCTTCCGCTTCCTTGATGGAGGATTCCAAATCCTGTTCGACTGCCTTGAATTCCTGGGTGATCATATTGATTTCCGGTTCGACGGATTGACGGAGGTCTTCCGTGGTTTCCTTGAAACCCTTGACGGCTTTGCCAACTTGTTTTCCGATTTCCGGTAATTCCTTGGGACCGAAGAGGAGAAAGGCAATGATCAGGATGATCAAAATTTCCATTGCCCCAAGACCAAACATGTGAGGACATCCTTCGAATGGTGAGTACGATCAAACGTGAATATGCCCGATGCGGTTTCCTGTGACTGCCCAGATTGCGTCGCGTTTCCGGTGCATGACAGACATCACCCTGTCGGTCAACGTATGCTTGATCAACCCTGCTTGGATTGCGTCGACTCCTGAGTTTGCGGTTGAGCCTGCTCGGGTTGGGGTGCTTGGGCTGCCTTCTCCTGATTGGGAATTTGTTCAGGCTGCGAGGGGGGCGGATTCTGTGAACCCTGCTCCTCGGCTGTCACATCCAGCGCATCCGCTTCCGCCACCGACTTCTTGAACCCCTTGATCGCCTTGCCCAATCCCTCGCCCAGTTGCGGTATTTTCCCTGCGCCGAAAATAATCAGCACAATAATGAGGATGAGCAACAACTCCATCCAACCGAACGTTCCGAACACCCCGTCACCTCGTGTGGAGAAAAGAATTGAAAGAAACCCTTAAAAAAGCCCGCGAATTATACAGAACCTGCATATTAAAATCCAGCCTTTTTTCGCATGTTTTTTATCTTTTGTTTACACCTCACCGATCATCCGGATTTCCCGGCTGCGCCGATACCGGTCGAAAAAACCCATGGAGGTAATCAACCGGTTGGATGGGCATCTGCAACAGGCTTTTGATGCCGTCCGCCTCATACCCCAATGCCTCCAGTTCCGGCATGGCCTCCCAGATTTCCGCTTCCGTAAGGTAGGCAATCGTATCAGGCACGCCTCTTCGCGACAGCGAGGCCACCAGAGCCTCCAACTCCTCCCGCTCCTTGGGCGGAGCCTGGGGATTGACGGGAAAGTCAATCAACCGTTCATAGGGGCTGCGATAGGTGTGGTTGAAGGCATGCAGGGTCCGCAGAATCAAGGCATCCATCTCCCACGGCACCGTGTCCGGCGGCGACGGATGCGACGCCAGCACGTCCATCACGCTGAGTACGTTGAGCCCCAACGCGCGTCCGACGAAGTCACGTTGCGATTCCACGGTGAACGAAGCAATTCCCAGGTGGGCAGCCACTTCCTGGATCAACGGCATATTCACCATAAAACTGAATTGCCCGCCCTGAACGGTATAACAGGGTTTTTCCGGATCATTCAGCACACGACGGTCGGCGGTTCCGGCATCAAACCCGCTGAACCCGACCGCATCCCGGGCCAATAACCGTGCCGCCTCTTTGAGCGTCCGGCAGGCCCCGACATTGTACGGCACCAACACTTCCTCATCGATGGTCTTCAAAAACTCCAACACGGTACGACGGAAGGGAAAATCCTTGGACTCCACGGGATGATATTCCCGCTCCCACACCAAATCCTCCAGAAATTCCGGAAGCGTCTTAAGCGTCTCGATATCTTTGCCGTCAAAGGCTTGCACGAATGTGGCCCAATCGGAAAAATCAGCCAGCCGTTTTTCGCTGAGGTTCGGGCGCAGGTGCTCTTCCTGTATCTCCCCGTCTTTTCGAAGAATCAACTTGGTGGCCAACTCGCTCCAGAGTTCATTGCAGATGATCCGGTCCACACTGCCCTCGGCATACCCTGCCAGATCTTCCACCGACCCGGGTTCGAAGGTGAGCCGATCCTGGTGCGCCATCAGATCAGGATTGGACCGGGCCTGTGCCATCAACACCGGCTCCCGCTCCACGCAGACATACCTGATCCTGGGGTAGAGATGTCCCTCGGCGTCCAGAGCTTTCACCCGATCCAAAAAACAGGCGGCGAGATTTCCATTCCCTACTCCCCATTCCATGATCACCAGAGGAGAAGCGGCGCGTTCATCCTGCCGACGTTTATCCCGCTCGCGGCACCGGTGAACATAATCCTCCGCCAGCGCATAGGCCAACCGGTAATCCGCCGAGGCGAAGGTTTGATAGAAATCACGGACCCGGTGCCCACGTAAACCGTAAAAAAGCGTGTTGATATGCTGCTGCCAGAGATCCACGGGCTGGAAATCCCCCACGAGCTGGGGCAAGGCATCAGGAATGTCGGAATGGCTCGATATGTCAAGACTCATACTCTGGAAACCTTCTTGTTCGGATCGGTAATGGCATACATCGTCAATCGCTTTTCTTGATTGACAAACCCTTTCGGGCATTCAGGTTCTTCGAATACGTGCCCATTCTAAACAGACCTTTTCCGGCCCGCAAGACAGTCACTCCACTTCAACCTTCACCTTGAGCCTTTTGGGATCGATGATCAACGAACAGGCTGGTTCCGCGGTGGTCACTTTCCTCATCCTCGGGCATCTTCATTGGCCTGCTTTCTCCCACAAAACTCGCAACAGGGTGGAACCGGCACACCGATTTATGCGAGTATGAAACATGGACGTGCGGATTCGCCGTGGCATCACCTTCTTCTTGATCGGGTTAGGGATCTTTGGGATTCCGGGGGGGAACACTTCCCGGGGGGAGGACAGGTCGCATCCTCCAACCGACGCTTCACAGGTCTTCCAACCGGATGAGATCCAACACGGTTTTTCCGAATTCGATTCCCTGGATGATTTATTATTCGATGAGGGCATTCCGGCTCCTTATGACTCCTACTCACAGGACCCCGAAATTCCCCCCAGCGATCACAGACCTGGCGGCCTCTTCGAAGCTCTCAATTTTTCAGAAAGCGTGGATGATGAAGACACGCTTCGTAAAGGCCATCTCCTCGTTCCGGTCAATCCGACCGAGGCTTTTCCCGAAGATACGAAAGCCGTCTATCTGACCTTTTCGGTCTTTAAACACTATGCTCCCTATCAGGTCATCGGACAGTTGTTTCCGGAAAAGGTTCCGGGCTTGAATGCCGAAACGCAATTGGATGAAGACATCGCCGAACTCGCCACCGAGGACGACAGCGGCTATTTGAAGTTTTTTCCGCAATCCGGGAAATGGAAGCCCGGCCGATATCGCGTCGATCTGTATGTGGGATATATGGCAAAATCGTACAACAAAATGGGTGCGATGCGTTTTACCATTGTGCCTGCTTCCGAAAGCTCTTCGGCACAAAAATAACCGGACCCTCCAATCTTGTGCCTGCGCCGACCTATTAGCCCGGAGGAGGATTTTCCTTTCCCCAGACCCGGTTCTGCGATTAATCCGCAGGAATTCCCCCCTTCACTTTCTTGACTCATCTGCTGATTTGGAGTAAGTTATTCAGCAGTTTACCCTAAGCATATCCTTGGTCATATCCTTGAACAGACGAGTCATCAGCCTGATCGGACCTTCACAAAGGGCTGATCCGTCGTAGGCCGGTCATCTAAAAGGAACCTGTGCTCAAAAAAAGCGGCGGCTACCTTCTCCTGTTTATCTTCATCGGCGGCCTGTTGGGAAGCATTCTCGGAGAGATCCTTCAGTTGGTTTCCTCCCAAGGCACCATCCAAACGATCTTTTCCGAAGCTCTCCATTTGGGGCTGGATCCGCCCGTAACCATCAACCTCGTCATCTTCAAATTTACGGTAGGGTTCCTGATTAAAATGAACCTGCTGACCGCCCTAGGCATGATCCTCGGCGGGTATCTCTATAAGCATTTATGAAGGCTGCGGGATAAGGCCCAACGCTTCGGGGTCATCCCCCTCCTTTAATTCTCACGTTTTTCCGCTCATTACGCATGAGATGGCATCCGCTTCAGACTTCTTCGAACCCCGAGGCTTTCATCAGATGCCGACCTGCAAAATCGTTTGACGAAGGGCACGAATGGCGTCACGCAACTTTGCAGCCTTCTCGAATTCCAACGCTTTGGCCGCCGCCTTCATCTCTTTTTCCATAGCCGCCAGACGCGACTCCAAATCACCGTGGGCCTCATACCGCTCTTCCGTTTCCGCTGCCCGTGACAATTCCACATAATCGGCATCCGCCAACTGAGCTTCCCAATCGTAAATCCGCTTTTTGACGGTCTCCGGCGTAATGCCATGTTCCGCGTTATAGGCCAACTGAATGGTCCGCCGGCGCCCGGTTTCCTCCAACGCCAAGCGCATGGAATCGGTCACGTTGTCCCCATAGAGAATCACCGTCCCTTCGCTGTTACGTGCCGCGCGACCCGCAGTCTGCACGAGAGCCCGGTACCCCCTGAGGAATCCTTCCTTATCGGCATCAAGAACCGCCACCAGGCCGACCTCGGGAAGATCCAACCCTTCGCGCAAGAGGTTGATGCCCACCAAGACATCAAAGGCCCCACGCCGCAAATCCCGGATGATTTCCGCCCGTTCCAGAGTCTTGATGTCCGAATGCAGATACCGCACCTTCAATCCTTGCTCGTGATAATACTCGGTGAGATCCTCCGACATCCGTTTGGTCAGGGTCGTGACCAACACCCGTTGTCCCCCGGCGACCCTCCGGCGGATTTCCCCGAGCAGGTTTTCCACCTGCCCCTTGGCCGGCCGCACCTCCATCACGGGATCAATCAGCCCCGTCGGCCGGATGATCTGCTCCACAAGCGCTTTTCCGGCCCGCTTTAATTCATACGGCCCCGGCGTGGCCGACACGTAGACGACCTGATGCATGCAGGCTTCGAACTCGTGGAATTTCAACGGCCGGTTATCCATGGCCGAGGGCAGGCGAAACCCATACTCGACCAGCGTTTTCTTGCGTGAATGATCCCCTTCATACATCCCGCCGAACTGCGGCACCGTGACGTGGGATTCATCCACGATCAGCAAAAAGTCTTTGGGGAAATAATCCAACAGGGTCGGTGGCGGCTCGCCCGGCCGCCGGCCGCTCAAGTGCCGGGAATAATTTTCGATTCCATGGCAATAGCCCATTGTCCGGATCATCTCGAGATCGAACTTGGTACGTTGCTCGATGCGTTGCGCCTCCAGCAACTGATTGGTTCGTCGAAAATACGCAATGCGCTCCTCCAATTCCTCCTCGATGCCCGTAATGGCCTGCTCATACCGGTCGGGGGCAATCACGTAGTGACTCTTGGGATAAATGGCCACTTTGGGCAATTTTCGTAAGGATGCGCCCGTCAACGGATCGATTTCATACAACGCTTCCACTTCATCGCCGAACAACTCCACCCGCACCGTATTGGATTCCGAGGCCGCCGGGTAAATTTCAATCACATCGCCCCGCGCCCGGAACATGCCCCGCTGCAGCTCCACATCGTTCCGGGCATATTGAATATCCACCAGCTTGGCCAGGATCTTGTCCCGCGGGATGAGCATGCCCGGCTCCAGAAACAACACCATGTCATGGTAGACCTCCGGCGATCCCAGGCCGTAGATACAGGACACGGACGCGACGATCACGATGTCGTTGCGTTGCAACAGCGCCGTGGTGGCCGCATGCCGCATCTGATCGATGGTGTCGTTGATGGCGGCATCCTTGGCGATGTAGGTATCGGTCGTGGGGATGTAGGCTTCCGGCTGATAGTAATCGTAATAACTGACGAAATACTCCACCGCATTGTCGGGAAAAAAATACCTGAATTCCTGGTAGAGCTGCGCCGCCAGTGTCTTGTTGTGGACCACCACCAGCGTGGGTTTTTGCACGTTGGCGATCACGTTGGCCATGGTGAAGGTCTTCCCGGAACCGGTGACGCCCAATAAGACCTGATGCGCCAAGCCGCGTTCAAGACCGCCCGTCAGGGCGGCAATGGCCTTGCCCTGATCGCCTTTCGGCACATAGTCGGATTGAAGGGAAAACGTACTCATGATGTGTTCTTGCGGCAATGTACCATACCGTCACCGGCCGAGACAGGCAGGACTTCTTCCCATCCTTATCAAACCGCATAAATGTAAATGTCATGGAGTGACTTTATCAGGTTAGTTTCTGGCGGAGGGACGACGGACAAGCGAAAGCAGTTCTTCGTACACATTGCGGCGTTGTCCGACAAACACGACGTCGATCGTCCGGTCCTCATCATTCAATCGATACATGATCCGATAGGTCCGTACTCGGTACGATCGATAACCGGCCAGTTCCTGTTGAAGGTTGTGCCCTGCGAGGGGTGAGTCTTGAAGAGTTCGAATGGCGTCCCGGATTTCTTGTTTGATTTCGGGATGGAGTTTGCGGATGCGTCCGGAAGCTTCGAGGGTATATCGGACACGGTAAGGATTCATTCAGACTCGTCTTTAAAGGTGGATTCCTGCGATACCCAATCCCCTGCTTTGGCTTGTTTCAGCGACCTTCTCAATGGACGTATCGTCTTTGAGTCGCTCAAAATATCCAAGGTTTCCATCAGGCCTTCAAAATGCTCCATACTGAGAAGCACCGCCGCCGGCACCCCATCCCGGGTAATGCCCACGGTATCCTGGCGCTTTTGTAGTTGTCGGACCAGGTCAAGGAGTTGAGCCTTGGCCTGCGTGACCGACACAAATTGATCCACATGAGCCATTGCAAGACCTCCTCTAACACAAAAGTTATATTTATGGTCATTATACTGACTATCAAAAAACCAAACAAGACCACGAAAATATCTACAGCAGCAATTCCATGGGTTGCACCACTCCTCCTCGTGACATAGACTACGGTCATGGGCAGTACGATTCCAATAGACGACCTGACTGCCGAGGAGCGGATCGAGCTTATCGCCAAACTCTGGGATAGCCTTGATTCCGCAGTGGCGGCGCCCATTACCCCCGCGTTAGCCGCCGAACTGGATCGCCGAGAAGCTGAGGCGGACGACGCTCCGGACACGGGTGACCTGTGGCCGGACATTCGAAACGATTTACGCAAGAAACTTCCCTAGGTGCGGCGGCTCCGTGTTCGGAAGACTGCAAGGGACGAAATTGAGGTCGCATTCGCGTGGTACCTCGCGCGATCACCATCCACCGCCGAACGGTTCCTGGATGCCGTAGAGGAGGCCATGCGCGTCATCAAAGAGGCGCCGGAACGCCAGCCGGTGCGTCGTGTGCTGCTGCACCGATTCCCCTATGGAATCTCCTACAAGATTTTCCCCTCAACCATCAGCGTTGTTGGCGTGATTCACGGGCACCGGCATCCCGATACGTGGTTGGAACGGGCTGTGCCCTAACTTGCGGCTGGACCTGACGACCGAGCGTTGTTCCGCATGGTTTGGCATGCCCCTCATTTCCACTCGATGAACGCTGTAAAAAACTTAGTTTTTGCTATTCAGTCGGTGGAGGAATAATTGGACAGTAGGGGATCCACGACCTATGTATGTCAGACTGAACCCTTCGGCAGGCGGAGGACAAGCAACGTGAAGAGTCCGGCTTCAAGGTTGCGATCGGTACAAACGCATAACCCTATGACCTGGGCAAAGATCCTTCGCCGTTGGCTCAGGAGGACACAGTCCAGTTGCATGGAGAGCATGGTCTGCCACCCGACCGTCATGCTGAGCCGGAGGCGAAGCATCTCGCATAGGAATTCTCGCACGGGATATGCGCTGGGCACAGATTCTTCGTTTCCCTCAGGACGACGGTGCCTCAGCCCTGGCATCCGCATGTTCCAAGCACGAAATCCATCCGTCCTGACCGGCAAATAACGGTCAGTTTTTTACAATGCATTCCTCTCATCCTGACCTGGCCCGTCTCTCTACCGAACACCCAACCCCTACGCCTTTCCCCATTCTTGGAGAGAGAAGGTCGCAACCATCGTCACAGATTAGGTTGGAGGGTACCGGTTAAAACAATCCGATGATATGCCCTTCTTCATCCAGGCCGATGTCCTCGGCCGCCGGGACCCGCGGCAGGCCGGGCATGGTCATGATGTTGCCGGTAATGACGACCACGAATTCCGCCCCCATGGCCAGACGTACTTCCCGAACCGGTATGGTAAAGCCGGTCGGGGCTCCCTTTTTCTTGGGATCAGTGGAAAAACTGTACTGCGTTTTGGCCATGCACACCGGAAAATGTCCATAGCCGTTCTCTTCCAGCTCGGTCAGCCGCTGCTGCACCGAGGAAGGAATGTCCGCATCCTCGGCCCCGTACATGTCGCGGGCCACAACCCGGATCTTGTCGGCCAGCGGGAGATCGTCGGGATAGAGGACCGAAAATTTGGATGACTCCGAA
>JBDIVP010000031.1:0-20477 GCA_039794325.1 Candidatus Inrsubterrania sp. | reverse complement strand
AGAAAACCTAAAGTGAATTCTCACCTTTGGAATTTATTCGGCCATGCCTTGCCATGTATCATGTTGAGCCAGTACCGTAGGGCTGCACAGCTGACGGACGTGGCCGTCAGGATATTGGCATGTATCGAAGGAGAGGAGTACCACCAGCATGGGCGAATTTCAGTTTCAGGAAATCTTTGAGCATGAGGCAGACCCCACCCCCTATCGAAAACTCACCCCGGATTACGTCTCGACAACAACATTCGAAGGGCTGGACATCGTTAAAATCCAACCCGAGGCTCTCACACTCCTGGCGCGCGAAGCCATGGATGACGTGGCCCATTTATTACGGCCCGGCCATCTCGCCCAATTGGCTGCCATTCTGAAAGACCCTGAAGCCTCGGACAACGATCGCTTCGTCGCGCTTGAACTGCTCAAAAACGCCAACATCGCCGCCGGACGGGTTCTGCCCGGATGCCAGGATACGGGAACCGCCATTGCCCTGGGATTGAAAGGCCAACAGGTTTTCACCGGCGGCAACGATGCCGAAGCCCTCTCACGCGGCATTTATGAAGCCTATGCGACCCGCAATCTCCGATACTCTCAAATGGCTCCCCTGGACATGTACACCGAAAAAAACACCGGCACGAATTTACCGGCCCAAATCGAATTGTATGCCAAGCCCGGATTGGACTACCGGTTTTTATTCATCGCCAAAGGGGGAGGATCGGCCAATAAAACATTCTTGTATCAGGAAACCAAAGCACTCCTGAATCCCAGATCCTTATTGACCTTCGTGGCGGAAAAAATCCGGACCTTGGGAACTTCGGCCTGCCCACCCTATCATCTGGCACTGGTGGTCGGAGGATTGTCGGCCGAGTTCACGCTGAAAACCGTCAAACTGGCCAGCTGCCATTTTCTGGACGATCTTCCCACCTCGGGCAACGCCCTGGGGCGGGCCTTCCGGGACCGCGAAATGGAGGCCCAAATCTTCCAACTCTGCGCCGAAACCGGTATCGGAGCCCAATTCGGAGGGAAATACTTTGCGCACGACGTGCGCGTCATCCGCCTGCCCCGGCACGGAGCTTCTTGTCCGGTCGGCTTGGGCGTTTCCTGTTCGGCGGACCGGCAAATCCTGGGTAAAATTACGCGGGAAGGTGTTTTCCTCGAACAACTGGAAACCAATCCGGCCAAATATCTGCCGGATGTCAGGGAAGAAGACCTGGAAGGCAAGGTCGTCTCCATCGACCTAAACCGGCCCATGCCGGAAATTCTGGCCGAACTGCGCAAACACCCCGTCGCCACCCGCCTCTCGCTCTCCGGCCCCATGGTCGTCGCGAGGGACATCGCTCATGCACGACTGAAGGAACAACTGGACGCCGGCAAAGGACTCCCTCCATACCTGAAAGATCATGTGGTCTATTACGCTGGTCCGGCCAAAAAACCCGAAGGGTACGCCTCGGGGTCGTTCGGTCCCACCACGGCCGGGCGGATGGATTCGTATGTGGAGGCTTTTCAAGCCGCCGGCGCCAGCATGATCATGCTGGCCAAAGGCAACCGGTCAAAACAGGTGCGGGAAGCCTGCGGCAAATACGGCGGATTTTACCTGGGCTCTATCGGTGGGCCGGCCGCCCGCCTGGCCGAGCACAGCATCAAAAAAGTCGAAGTGCTGGAATTTGAAGACCTGGGCATGGAAGCCGTATGGAAAATCGACGTGAAAGATTTCCCGGCCTTCATCGTCATCAATCACGAAGGCAAGGATTTCTATGCCGACCTGGCCGCGCAACGCTCGGCCAATCTGATCCAGGTTGGTGAACCGGTCAAAGGATAAGATAACAACAGCCGGACACTTGCCCCCATATAATGCTCTTCCCGTTTTATCCAAAGATAAATTTGCAAATTTCAGGGCACCGAAAGCCATGAGCAAAATCGGCCGTAACGATCTCTGCCCTTGTGGCAGTGGCCAAAAATACAAAAAGTGCTGTCTGGCCAAACAGGTCGCTCCGATTACCGATGCAACCTGGCTAAAAATGCGGAAAACGGAAGGTGAATTAATGCCGGCCCTGCTGGACCATGCAAAAACATTCTATGGAAAAGAATCAATACTTGAAGCGTGGGATGAATTTTCCCTATGGAAGAATAGCCCACTTGATCCGGATGCTCACCCTGAAGTAGAAACCGCTTTTCTCCCCTGGTTTGTGTTTAACTGGATCCCCGACAATACGGATATCCCAGAAGCCGAACACCTGCCTGAAATTCCGGTGGCCATGCATTATCTCGAGAGGAAAGGTGCTCGACTGGATGACTTTCAAAGACGATTCATCCAAGAAATTTGTTCACAGCCCTACAGTTTTTTCATGGTCACCGATGTGATCCGGGGTGAATCCCTGACCATCCGCGATCTGTTCTTGGGACGGGAAGTGACGGTGCATGAACGCCAGGCCTCGGCCACCTTACTCAAGGCTTCAATCATTTTTACACGAATCATCACGATGGATGAGACGTCCATTATGGTCGGTTGTGCTCCCACTGCCATTCCCCCCACCTATCATAACGCATTCATTAACTCCCGCGATGTCATGGCCGAAACCTTTCCAACGCTGGATCAGGCTGCTCTCCTGGACTATGACCTGGAACTGCGAACCATCTACTACCAAATTCGAGAATCACTCTCTCACCCGAACCTTCCGAACCTGGAAAATACCGATGGTGAAACGCTGCAGATAACCAAACTGCATTACACCCTGACATGCACCCCACGCCAAGCCCTCCAAGCCCTCATCACGCTCTCCCTGACCGAGGAACTCGAGGACATCCTCCAAGAGGGAACATATGATGAGACAGGAGAACTCGTGTCTATTGAATTTCCCTGGCTGAAATCAGGGAATCCCCTCCACACAAATTGGAACAATACGATGTTAGGGCATCTGACGATTCATAACAATCTGCTCACCATCGACGTCAACTCCCAGGAACGGGCCGACGTGATTAAACGCGAAATTTAAACCCGCTTGGGAAATCAGGCGGCTTTCCGGAATGCAGTCATCCAGTCATCGGAAAAGATGATGGAGGAAATCGCTAACCGTCCTCCGGTAGTGAACCCGGAGGCAAAGCGAAATGTGGACCTGCAGACGCCGGAAGTTCAAGCGAAGCTGCAAGAAATGTCGGAGCAACACTGGCGAGGATGGCTGGATACCGCGATCCCCGCGCTAAAAGATCAAACTCCGCGCGAAGCCGCCAAAACGGCAACGGGGCGGGAACGCCTGGAAGCCCTGTTATGGCAATTTGAGGAACAAAGTGGATCATTACAGGCGTTCGCTCCAGACGTGAAGGCTCTTCGGCAGGAACTTGGATTGGATTAAACGGGAAGATTTTTCTTTGAGTAAGAATAAGGTGTCAGGAATCTTTTAATTGTTTGGGTACAGTCTGGTGGAGGCAGCGGATGAGTCGGCGGTTCAATTTTGCAAGCCCTTCCCCATGTGAGAGGCTAAACTGAAACAGAAAAGGTTCCTGGCACCTTATTTATCCGCCAAAGGATAACAACGGCATCTTTTATCGACTCAAACCACAGAGATCACTTCTCACAAGAGTTTCACCCTTAGCGTTGGCTCCGGAAAATCAGATAGACGGACCGCCCCAGACAGCAACCAGCACGGCCCGGGAGAGTCCATAAACTTCAGGGTCTTCGCTGCCTCGTGGCCCGGCCACGTTCAACACGGCGAGCCGACTTTCTGACAACCACTTCCGTATACGACGAGCGGCCACTTCTACCGGCACCTGTTCAAGGCCAATATGGAGAACCGGTTTCCCGAAGCGGATAGCCCAATCAAGAGTCAAAGCGGAACCACCGGACAACCTGCCTCGAGTCATCAGCAATGTCCCGTCGGCATCCCGCACGTTCAACTCCGTCCGCACGAAAGACTCCTTCGAGTCTGTCTCGGCAAGATTCGGATACCGAAGCGGAATCACCCCATCCTCGGCCATCCGTCCTTTCGGCACCCATCCGCCACACTCGACCTCCACCGCCAAGGCAAAATCCAAGGCCGCCCGATCCACGCCCGTTTGCCCTCCTGAAACAATTCGCTTGACGATTGAAATGCTCATCTTTGGGAATTTTAAGAAATCGGCTCAAGCCACACACCCCTCACCGGCAGCCCGGTTGATCTTCTTTGACACATAAGGGCACCACCCTGAAAAAACGCCCGGAAAATTATGCGAAAACCAAGGACCAGCCCAATTCATTCCTCCGAATATTCTTTAAATCACTTTGATCTCCGAACCCGGCAATGTGGTAGAAATTGCCGAACTTTTTGGGGTCCGTATTAATTAAGTGAGGCCGTCCAACGCCTTCAAACCCTTCTCTATGCTGCATGATTATGCATGCATAAACCTTACATAAATTGTAAGTTTTTTGTAAATTTTAAAAAATTATTGCAGAAAAGTTAAATTTTATTTGAGGGAACCTCTAAAAACTCCTCATTTTGAGTTTTTCCATTTCCTCGTGGCTCAACCTCCCAGCGCCGGGGATTGAATCCGTGAGAAGATTGGTGGATGTTTGGAGCTGGTTACCACTCCTCGCCGCCCTGTCGCCCATCTTAGGCCACCTGCCACCGGCGGGAGGCCGAGAGGAACACCACCCGTTGGAAGTTATACACCAAATTCTTCAAGCCCACTTTCGCCCGGGCCCGCACCAGCCCGATGGTCCGTATGAGGGTGCCGCCCATCGCCGTCACCTGATGCCCAAAGACATGTTCCACCCGTGACCGGATCCGGGCGCATCGGCGATTGCGGAGGCGCTGGGGCGCCGAGAGAGGCGTGCCCCGATAGCCTTTGGTCTGAATGTGAGAACGGAGCCCACGAGCGTTCAGGTTGGCCTGTGTCTCCTGCGAGCGATAGGCCGCATCGGCCCACACGCCCCGCCCAGCCGTGCTGGGTTGCCGCAACTCCTCCAGGAGTTGACTGTCATGCACCGCGGCATCCGTCACCGCATACTGCCGAATGAGCTTGTACTGTTTATCGACATTGACATGATTTTTGTAGCCATAGTGACTCACACCATGCTTGACGGTCCACCGCGCATCCGTATCTTTCTGCCGGGCTTTGGCAGGATGGGCCTCCCATGCAGAGGGCGTCTCGCCGGCTTTAATGGCTGCGTTCTCCTCGCGGGTATGGCGTGGCTTGGGTACCGGCACCAGGGAGGCATCGATCAGTTGCCCACTGCGGGCGTGCCAACCCTGCGCACTGAGCAAGGCGTCGAACCGGGCAAACAACTCTTCCACCACACCGGCTTGGGCTAACGTTTCCCGAAACAGCCAAATGGTCTTCGCATCCGGAATGCGTTGATCCAGATCCAACTCAAGGAAGCGCATAAAGGAGAGCCGATCCCGAATCTGATATTCCGTCTGATCGTCAGACAGATTGTAGAGCGTTTGCAGCACGAGGATTTTGAACATACACACGGCATCGAAGGGAGGGCGCCCACCTTTGGTGCGATCGGATCGGCCCAGCCCGTCGGCTAAGGTAGGCTGAAAGGTCTCCCAGGGGATGACGGTCGCGAGGCGTGCTAACGGGTCGCCGTGTTGGCTAAGCGCATCGTAGCGAGTGGACAAATCAAAGAAGCTGAGTTGGCGGGCGGTCGACATAAGCAGTTCCTCCTTGGGTGCCCAGCATCGCATATTCAACGATAATTGTCAGGGGGTTTTTAGAGATGCCCTTAACTTATATGCATGAAAAAGAAAGAAAACAGGGTTGACCAGCTTTATGCCTTGGCAGAAACTCAGGGAGGCTATTTCACGGCTGCGGGTAAGAATAAGGTGTCAGGAACCTTTTTATTGATTGGGAACAGTGGGTGGGTGCAGCGGATGAGTCGGCGGCTCAAAATTTTGCAAGCACCTCCGCACTAAGAGGCGAAGCTGAAGAAAAAGGTTCCTGGCACCTTTTTACTTCCCCCACCTGTTTCGCAATGTCACAGACATAAAGCCCCCGCTGGGCTAACGCATGAATCACCATGAAGTCCTCCTTTCGCAGCATCCGTCCCTCCTCCGTGGTAAGGAGCGGTGAAGGGACATTGTGACCGGTGTTCAGAGGATTTTCTATTTCGGTGTTTTGGGGACTTATACCATCGGTTGGTGACAGCGAGGTTTGGAGCTGTATTCTTCGCCTACGTGTCTTCCTACACATCGCGATGCTGTCGAACGTTGAGCGCTTTCCAGCGGAGTGCAGGATGCTCACGAATCGTCGCCTGCATCGCGGGATCGCTCGTGAGCAGCTCTGGTGCAATGTCCCCTCGGCCGTTCAGGCGCTCGATGAACTCCTGTTCCTCGGCAGTCAGGGGGAGCACCTTCTCTAATAGGTCACGACATTCAGACACTAGTTGTTCGCCCCACGCGGCAACATTGCTCGGCGACTCCTCAGTCGTAGTGCGGAGCGTCGGCAAGAGCTGATTCTGTAGCTCGACTGGGTTTACTTTCACATCGTCGGGGGAGACTGTCCGCCAATCCCTCCGATTCATCCCGCCGTACACGACGAACGCGAGGCGCAGCTTGTTGCTGTCGAGGTCGTCTCGCCGGAGGAGTTCGCATGTATCGAAGAGGTCGCGGCTTGCCGTGCGCGCGAGAAGGGCGGCGAGTTTGCCACCCGCGAGTTCGTGGAGTTCCAGAATGGGCACTTCCTTCGCCCGGTAGAATCCCACCGGACGTGAGTTGAAAGGCCGCACGGGCCAGAGCGGCGTGCGGAGCAGGAAATTGATGTCGAGTTCGAGGTTCCCGGGCTGACCGGAGGCCGACACGTAGGTAAGGCGCCATTTGCCGCCGGCATGCTCCACGGGAACTCGTGCCACCCGGAGCCCTTCGCGGCCGCAGACCGCTCCCACTGCCTGCTCGACCTTTGGCCGTTCGATTACCATGAGCTCGCGGTCGATAGCGCCAATGTAGTTGAAATCGATGTCGACAGAAAGGCGCGGCACGTCGAAGACAAAGAGGTTGAGCGCCGTGCCTCCTTTGAGCGCGATGCGGGATCGGAGAAACGGGTGGCTCCGCAAGGCATCGAGTAGGGCCAGGAGGCGGAGGGCCTTCTCCAGCGTTTCGCTGAGAAAGCCGGTGGCTGCGGCTTCCCGCTGCAACTCTTCCAGCGTAAGGTTCACGGGACCTCCGCCCAGGCACGTGACAGCACGCGTCCCGGCACAACAAGGTTCCATCGCGACACCAGCTTGCCCGGCTCTCGTCGCCGATCCAGATAGCGAGGCTGCGCAGGCGCGTGGGAGCGCAACGCCGCCAGATGACAGTCCTCGACCATGAGCTTGTCGCGATGCTGATCCAGGAAGAACCCGACACGGGCCACCGTGAGCGCCGAGCCGAGCTTGAGCGTGTATTCCACAACAGCATCGAGGTCAAAGAACTCAACAGACTCCAGTGAGCGCCAGATCTCTTCCCACCCGCCCCCATGATCGGGGACGTCGAGCACATCGACCAGGGTTCGCTCAAACGTCGTCACCCGAACCACACCGCCTGCATGCCGTTGTTCGATAATGCCTCCACCGGCATCTGGGAGTTGGCGCAGCAGGGCAGGGAGCTGAACGGGGACGAACTCGGCCTGGCGGAAGCGAAACGAGCGGCCCCGGCGGCGCGACAGGTATGTGAACCGGTTCGAGACCGAGTAAGCCTTTCCGTGGAACTGCAGTGCCGCATGGTACGCGACAACTGCGTCATCGGTCAGCTTCGTGACCACGAGGTACGGGTCCACCACGGCTGCCTTCGGATCGACACCGCGGGGAATCGTCGCGTAGAGACCACGCCGAACGCGCACGAGGCGACCTGCCGCCAGGTGAAGGGCGAGGAGGTTGTTGCTCGTGTGGCGGCTGCGCCCCTTCGCCTGCGCGTGAGCTATGAGGAACTCCTCGTGCGTGAACACAGGATGGCTGGAGAAAAAATCTATGGGAGATGTATTGCCTGTTTGCACATTCATAACTATATAATGTAGTTATTTGTGATCTAATTGGCAAGTTATGCTTTCCTAAATGTGAAAATATAACCATAATATCTGGTTATCCAGTTACGTCTTGGCAAGTGTCTTGGCAGTCTCACCGGGGGTCGATGTCCTGCTGTTGCGCGTGGCCATCAGATTGCCCTTACACGGTTTGCTGCTTCGGGTTTCCCGCTTAACAGCTCCTGTGAAGCCGATCGCCTTAATGTGACTCAGGAAAACGACGTGGGAACTGTCACTGTTTGTCGTGCTGATGTTGCGGTGGTTGAGGACTACCCCAATCAGCTGAAGGCTTTCACCACTGCCGAATCAAGAAAGGGGTCGGGAGTCTTTTTCAATCCATTAATTAAATAGGACGAAACCGTATTTTTAAACAGGGTGATGAAATTTGCCTTCTATCTAAAGACTTGGAGATTTCCCATTGTTTTCGCACAACCGGCTGGATTCTCACTTTTCACATGGGCCCATTCTTGGCACAACCTACCCCATTTCTCTCATGTAACGGTGGGCTGACAAAAAGGGGCGAGAGCCGAGCGCTCCCGCCCCTTCTTCAGTGTTTGATGGCCGTGCCCTATTTTGTCATCAAGCACACGGCGGACAGTCGATCATGAGGCATCGGCAGGACTGGGCACCTGCCTGACTGAGGTGGTGATGCCTTCCGGCGTAATCACCGCTTCGATTTTTTCTCCAACTGAAAATTCATCGGCGGTTTTGCCCGATTCTCCCGGCAGGGGCACGCGGGAGATGTCTCCGTCGGCATTCTTCACGATCAGAACCTTGGGCTCAACCGCCACGACTTCAGCCTGCAGAATTCCCCCCGGCCCGGGATCCACCGGGGCAGTCACGGCTTTTTCCTGAGCAGTTTCCTCATCCAAATTTTCCGCATATGAGGGAGACACCATTAGGACCGCCCCTACCATGAAGAACACGGGCATTAACAAATAAGGCAGCGACTTGAAAGGTTTCATCATGAATCCTCCTTGTCATAAAGGTTATCAACTGTTATGCGCCTACCCATTCATGAGTACCTCGCTACAACGGTAAGAAGGCGGCACATGACCTTCGCCATCAATACGAAAAACCGGAATTCTACCTACGGCTTAGGGCCATCCCTCATCCGCACGAATGTTAAGCGAAGCATCCGCCACCTCCGGCGGACTCTGATGCCGGTTTGACCATTGCATATAATTTTATGTAACCAAACCCCCTTCCCCCTTTTCAACCCAATTCACTAATGGGGTCGGGAGTCTTTTTTACATTTTTCCTCTCAGACGGCACTATTTGTCAGGAAAAATTCATATATGGAACTGCCCGGTTTGTGTCCCGTAGCTGTTTACATATGCGAAAAGCTGGAGAAAATTGGCAAAAAACAACGGGATCAAGGGAAGGCATTACGACCTTTACCCAAAAGCTTTTTGAAGGGCTTCGAGGCTTGTGTGGATTATTTCTTCAGTTGGTTCATCAGACGATTCTGGCAGGCCGGGCAAATGGTGTGCGTGACCTGAGGAAGGATCTCTTGTTCAAAGAGGCGCATTGATACGACCGCCGCTTCCACTTCGACCCAATCCCCATCGTCATCTACCGCCTTACACCAGCCGCACATACGGAGCTGCTTGAGGTTGCGAGGCTGTCCTTGATCAAGCAGTGCCACCGGGTTACGGGGTTCGGACCGAACCAGCCTGGATTCGATATGGAAACGGGAGGGAGGCCTGAAGGATATGGTGAGTTCTAAAAACCGCCTGAGATCCGGCGCATCACACCGGATGGGCACCACTATGGGCTTCTGCGTGTTCAATACATGTTGGAAGAGTAATTTATAGATGTGAACCGTTTCCGCGTCGGCGATAAACGACAGGACCGAGCGCCCCTTCCACCCGCTTGGCGATCCAAGCTCCGACGCCCCATTCGCCACGGCAAAATCAGACCAGCCTTTATCAACGGCCAGGATTTGATATTCCAAATCCAGTTCATACGTACAAATTTCCATATGAGACGGGGAAACCGACAGATTCATGGGCATCACAGCGGAAGTGCCTTCCTTCCCCAAACTGAACCCGCTTGGAAGAGACATAACCACCGCGCAGTCTTCTCGAGTGTGCAAAAGTATATCGGCTCTCCCCTGGAAAGTTAAACATCAGGAGCGAAAAACTGCCCTGACCGTAGATTCGAATGCGGGGATAGCCCCGCAATCCCCACATTCACCCCTGCAATCCCCGCATAAAGACCGATCATCAGCCATCGCAACATATTGTTTTTAAATGGTTTTTAAAATTTTAATTATGGCAAACCCATTGCTCTAGAGAGTCGTTGCGTCAGGGCTCGCCACCTCGAAAGGAGGTGACTGGCATTTACCGGTGGCCGGCCCATTCACAACCCGATTTTCAAGACAACCGTTTTAACTTGTAAGGAGAAGCCTATGAAGTTTTTATCATCTGAATCTGGAAAATCCGGCATCAACAAAGAAACATCCGACCAGCAAACCTCATCCCCGCAAAACGATCATCGATCCGGGGAACCCTCGGAAGGGAAAGAGGTTCTCCTCCTTTCTTCCGGCCTCTTGGCCCTTGTCCTCGGGATCGGGGGCATCCTGATGTACACGGAAGAAGAGCCCCCACACACCTCCGCCTCCTCCCAAACCGCCAAAGTGGAACCGGCCAAAACCGTTTCCTCCCCGGTACCCCCATCCCCCTTTTCCGAGTCCCCCCCCTCCGACCGGCTTACATTTCAGGAATTCCCGCAGGAGGAACCAGGACCGGCGGAAGAACCCCTCACATCCGCCTCCACGTCGATTCTCCCCCCTGAATCGATCGTCGTCCACTTTCCCTTTGCGCAGGCGACTCTCACCGAGGAGGCCAAAGCGGTCCTCAATACCCAGGTGTCCCATCTCCCCACGGAGTGGGAAGGAACTCTCCGCATTCAGGGTCATACCGATGTGCGGGGATCCCAATCGTTTAATCAGGCCTTGGGAGGGAAACGAGCTGAAGCCGTCAAATCCTATCTGATGTCTTTAGGCATCCCGAAAGACCGCCTGGAAACGGGCAGTCTTGGAAAAGATGCACCCATATGCCAGGAAGATACCCCGGCCTGTCATGACCGGAACCGGCGGGTTCAGGTGGAATGGTTGGTCAGTCCAACGGCACAAGGGCCGGCCACCCAGGCCGATGAGCCGGTGATTTCCATGAATGTTCCGGCCTCACAGGCCTCAGCCGCCCAACACCCGCCAGCCGGTCCACACCGCACAGCCGTAGACGATCCGGCTGCGGTCGAGCCAATGGACCAGAACTCACCGGTTCTGACTGACCCGACCATTGAAATGGTTATTCCAGACCCGATCATCACCCCGGAGGATCAGCCGTCAATCACTGGCACTGGCACTGGCACTGGAGAGTGAAAACAGGCGGGGCCGCCCATGCGCGGCCCCGCATCAATGCACACCTATTTTGGGGACCAAATTTGGACCAAAGTGGATAAACAGGTAACCCGATCAACCAACCCTTAACCCATGGAGTTCCCATGCCACACTGGATACACACCATTCTGCCTTTGTTGTTCTGGCTTGCGGAAGGATTGACGGATGGGTGGTTTTTGCCATCCCTGTATGCTCACCATCCCGCAACCGCTCTCGTGACCAATTTGAAACCCAATGACGCTCCAGGAGGATACTCAGACTTACCGGGCGGCATACGTATGGGTATGGATGGATAGGTCTATTTCATTAATACCAGATAAATCACCAAGGCCAACGCCAGGCGGTAAAACACATAGGGCCACATCCCCCAATAATTGAGCCACTTGAGAAAATAGTGAATGGCTGCGATAGCCGTGATGAACGACATAACCCCGCCGACGAGAAAGCCGGTCCAATCCACCACAAAGCCGGATTTGGCCACCTCCAGCAACTTGACGGACCCCGCCAGGCCGGTAATGGGGATGGCCAGCAGGAACGAAAATCGGGAGGCGGCCTCGCGATTCAACCCCAGAAACCGTCCCGCCGTGATGGTCACCCCGGAGCGGGAGGTGCCTGGCACCAACGACAGAGCTTGCGTGCACCCGATGATAAATACATCTTTCCAGGTTATGGAGGGCAACGTCCGTTCGGTCCCACCGCGAAGATCAGCCATCCCCAGCAGTAGCCCAAAACCCAGGGTAGTAAAAAAAATGACCTCCACGGACCGGAGACTGGTGTCGATCAAATCCAGCAAGGCCAATCCCACCAGACCGGCCGGAATCGTCCCCAAGACGATGGCCCAGGCCAGACGGCTCTGTCCGATGGTCCGCCGGTACCAGATCGAGCGCGTCCCGTCGACCACCATGGGTATGACATCGGAACGAAAATACAGGACGACGGCCAAGAGCGTTCCAAGATGTACCGCCAGATCGAACCCCACCCCTTGATCGGGCCAGCCGGTGAATGCCGGAACCAAAATGAGATGTGCGGAACTGGAAATGGGCAGAAATTCGGTCAGCCCCTGAATGATCCCCAAGACCAACGTTTGCAAAGTCATTATGGTCCTCGTTTACAGGCACTCTCCTCAGAGAGCAATGGTTAACGTTTCCCCGGCTCCTTCAAAGAACGAACAACTCTCGGCGGAAAACATCATGGAAATTCTGTCGGGATTCTGTGACACGATCTGAAGATGACTCTTGTTCAGGAGGGACCTTCGATCGGATAGGCCGGCCCAGCGGCCACCAACCCAAGGATCGGTCAGAGCCACCCTTTTCGCTTAAAATACCAATACGGCGCAATGCCGGACACCACCATGGCGAACACGGCGAAGGGATACCCCCACCACCAATGCAACTCCGGCATGATGTCGAAATTCATGCCGTAGATGCTCGCAATCAAGGTGGGGGGCAGAAACACCACGGCGGCGATGGAGAAGGTTTTAATAATCTGACTTTGTTCGATATTGATAAACCCCAGGGCGGCTTCCATCAGGAAATTGACCTTTTCAAACAAAAAAGCGTTATGGGGTAGGAGAGAATCGATATCATGCAGAATTTCGCGGATCCACTCCCGGGAGGCCTCATCCCCCTTCCCTCGGCGAAGCAGAAAGGCCAGGGCCCGTTGGGAGTCCATCAGACATAACCGCACCTTTCCATTGGCATCTTCCTGCCTGGTCAAAGAATCAATGGCGGCTTGGAGATTTCGCCCCTCAACCGCCAACACCGTCTGACTGATGGTTTCCAAGGCCAAATGCGTCGCTTCCAACTGATCCGCCAAATGTTCAATTTTCAATTCAAAGAGCGCGAGCAGCACGGAAAGGGGATCCTGAATCAGCCCCCGTTCATACCGGGCCCGCCGACGTAAAAGACGGACCAACGGCATCGGATGATCGTGCAAGGTGATAATCCGGTTATCTTTCAGGGTAAAAGCGACGGCCCGGGTGGTGGCCCCATGATCTTCCTCCTGGAAAAAGAAGGAATAGATGTGCAGACTTTCTTCATCTTCATAGACACGGGCGCTGGCTTCGATTTCCCGCACCTCACGACTGGTCGGCAGATGTTGTTCAAACATACCCTCGATCAACCCTCGTTCCTCTTCGGTCGGTGCCGTCATATCAATCCAGATGGGAAGATGAAGGGATTCGGAGATTTCTTCGGTCGGCAGGGGCTGTAACATGCCCTCTTGTATGACATAAGCGTTGATCAAGCGTCGGATCCTCCCTTACAGGGCTGGCTTACCGGCCATTGACGAGCGGTACATTGCACGTTATCCGGTCAGACCGGGTTCCAAGGGCGACCGGAGTCCATGGCCCAAGCCACTTCCACAGCCAATGCCGACCCCTGATTGGAACGGTTCAATGAAGAATGAGGAAAGGATTGTCCTTAGATTTATTTACCTTATCGGCACTTCATGAGGCAAGGAAACACATCGAATGGGCCTCTGTGGTTCACATCACTTATCCTCCCGCCCGACATCGTCCGTAGCCAGCCGAGCCGGGGCTGCCTATACCCGGCGCCGAAGTTGCAATATCGGCTCTCTTCGGTTAACGTCATAGGTGAATCGACCGTCTCGTAGGAACCAAGCCGTTTTTCAGCCGGCCCGGCTGACACTAAGCCCGACTATCCACAGACCGGACTCGATAGCAGTTTTCCGATGGCTGACCGTTTCCATCGTTGACGAGCCGTGCGACTATTTAACAAGGAATAACCCAGACATGAATCCAAAACGCAGAAAAGATCTTCGAAATGTCGCCATTATCGCCCATGTCGACCATGGCAAGACGACGCTGGTGGATGCACTCCTCAAACAAACCGGCGCCTATATTTTCAAAGAAGGCGAGGCGGTCATCATGGATTCCAATCCCCTGGAAAAAGAACGGGGCATCACCATTTTCTCCAAAAATGCTTCGCTGACCTATCGGGACACCTGCATCAATCTCGTCGACACTCCCGGCCATGCCGATTTCGGCAGTGAAGTCGAGCGGATCCTTCGTATGGTGGACGGCGTGCTGTTGCTGGTAGACGCCTTTGACGGACCGATGCCACAGACCAAATTCGTGCTCAAGAAGTCGCTGGAACTGCATCTGAAGCCCATCGTGGTCATCAACAAGATCGACAGGCCCAATGCCCGTCCCGAAGAAATCGTCAATCAAACCTTCGACTTGTTTTGCGAACTGAACGCCACCGACGAACAATTGGATTTTCCCATCGTTTATGCCTCCGGCAAGGAAGGCCTGGCCACGTTGGATCTGGCCGATCCCCCCGTTGATATGAAACCGCTCTTGGATACGATCATTCACCGCGTCCTGCCCCCGGTGGCAGACCCCGACCAACCCTTTCAAATGTTGGTGACGATGCTGGATTACGACTCGTACGTCGGCCGGATCGCGGTGGGCCGGATCGTGCACGGCCGGGTGAAAATCGGTGATCAAGTGCTGGCCGTGAAACGCGACGGGACTTCGACGAGGGGCAAGGTCACCAAGATCCTGGGGTATCAGGGGTTGGTACGGGTCGAAACCCAGGAAGCCGAGGCCGGGGATATCATTTCACTAGCCGGCATCCAGGAAGTCCGGGTCGGTGAAACCATTACCTCGCCTCAAAATCCTGTTCCCCTCCCTACCGTGAATATCGATGAACCGACCATTTCCATGAATTTTTCCCACAATACCAGCCCACTGTCAGGAAAAGACGGCGGACGCTTTCTGACTTCGCGGCATATTCGGGAACGCCTGGCCCATGAAGCCATGATGAACGTGGGGATCAAAGTGGAAGAAACCGACGGGGGCGAGCGGTTTAAGGTCTCCGGTCGTGGGGAACTTCATCTGGCCATCCTGATTGAAACCATGCGCAGGGAAGGGTTCGAACTGGAAGTCTCCCCTCCAAAGGTGATTTTCAAAGAGGAGGGAGGGGAGATACTGGAACCCGTGGAAGAAGTGGTCATTGAGGTGGACCCGGGCTATCAGGGAGCCGTGATTGAAGCGTTAGGCGCTAGAAAAGCCGAACTCAAGGACATGCAGATCAGCGCAGTGGGAACCATTCGCATGGAATTTCTTATCGCCTCGCGGGCGCTCCTGGGTTTCCGGAACGAACTCCTGATGATGACCCGTGGCACCGGCGTCATGTCACAAATTTTCCATGAATACCAACCATTCAAAGGGGAAATACCCAAGCGCCCGGCCGGTGTCCTCATTTCCCACGGTCCCGGGAAGGCCGTGGCCTATGCCTTATGGGGCTTGCAGGACCGGGGTGAAATTTTTCTCCACCCGGGTGACGATCTGTACGAGGGCATGATCATCGGGGTCAACAACAAGGGCAACGACCTGGTGGTCAATGCGGTGCGGGAAAAGAAACTCACCAACATCCGGGCGGCCGGATCGGATGAAGCCATTCACCTCGTTCCCCCGCGGGAAATGACCCTGGAATTTGCGCTGGAGTTTATCGAAGACGACGAATTAGTGGAAGTCACTCCCAAAAGCATCCGCTTGCGGAAGCGATATCTGACCGACAACGAGCGCCGGGCCGCCCGCAACACCGCCATGCGCGCCTGATCGCTCAACATACAAACCGTAGCAGGCTCTTTCCGAAAAGACCTGCCACGGTTTTCTCCATTTTCATGGCTTCGATTGGTCTATTCCGGAAGTTTTCCTACCTTCACACTCCCCGAGAGCACCCGCTTTCCTCCACCGAGGGCAGTCTGCGCACGAATATTATACAGTACCACGGCTGGCTTCTTGAAACACAGCGAAGCTGTCCGATCCGGCTTCACCTTCACAGACTCTTTTATTTGACCCAGCCAATTCGTAAACCCATCTTGACAGGTCAGGTCATCGGCGTTCAGATTGGGAATCTGAATCAGTACCCAATCCTTTCGCAAATTCACCCATCGGACTTCATCTCCAGGGGCAACTACCAGATTTTCTGGCCCCAGTTCCATTTCTACTTTGATATCGTGAACCGCTGAAGTACGCGAGGCTTGAGGCAAACTCGTACATGAGGCCAATCCAACCGCACACAAGACCGCGCCCACTCCAAAAATTGACCTAAACCTCATCATTATGACCCTCCCTTTGTTCTTGAATTGTAAAATTTTGTCCCCCACCAATTCCAACGTACGAACTTGGTGCAATGTATAGACCACTCATGTATCCCAAAGGACTTTTTCAGCCCGCTTACACCTGAATCGCGCAATTGGGGAGAAAATTCACCTTCTTTCTAAAGTACCCTATTCTGCACCTCTGATTGAAATAAAATCTACAATTCCATTGTTAATTAATAGCTTAAAGAAGTAATCTCATGATTTTCTCAAAAAATGATATCCTTTTTCCCCTATGGGGACACCATCATGACGGGATTTAGCCGTAAAATTTACCAGATTGCAAATGGAAAAAATCCAACCCCCAATGGGGCATTTTTGAACTTTTTACCCGCAGGGAGTGCACCAAAATACAACATCACCGATTTAAGGGGTCGGGAGTCTTTAAAAAAAAGACTCCCGACCCCTTTGGTCGATCTCTGCAACGGTCGCCTTGCGACCGGTTTTTTCCTTTTCTTTCTCCAAGATTGTAATTAGGACTTTCCTCTTAAGGCTTTTTGTCATATAATTCAGATCCTACCGTGAGGAGAATATGTAACCCTCTGAAGGGTTCGTGACTCAAAAGACGATCTACCATACATTGGAGCCAGGATGAAGAACCTCTTTTTCAAGGGGCATGGTTTGGGTAACGATTATATTGCCCTCGACCCCGACAATCTGACTTTTAAACTGACACCACGCACCATTCGAACCTTATGCGACCGGAATTGGGGAATCGGCAGCGACGGGATCCTCGCCCTGACACCCTCGAAAAAAGCCGATTTCGGGCTACGCATTTACAATCCAGACGGCAGTGAAGCGGAGAAATCAGGCAACGGTCTGCGAATTTTCGGTTGCTACCTCTTTCATACCAAGCAAACAAAGAAAAAACGATTCACCGTCGAAACCAAGGGCGGTTTGGTGAATATCCATTTAGACGTGAATGGCAAAGGAGACGTACACGGAGCCACCGTGCAAATGGGAAAAGCCTCCTTTCAGCCCATCTCCCTCCCCTGCACCCTGCGTGTGCCTGAATTGATTCAACAACCGGTAAAAGCGGCGGGACAGTCTTTACGGTTTACCGGCGTCAGCGTGGGGAATCCCCATTGCGTCGTGTATCGACCGAAAGGGGAAAAGTGGACACGTGAGGAGCTGTTACAAATCGGACCGGAATTGGAACACCATACTATTTTCCCTAAACGGACCAATGTGCAATTGGCCGTTCCCATCGGCCCCAGGGCCATTTCCATTTTGATCTGGGAACGCGGGGCCGGTGAGACTCAAGCCTCAGGATCGTCCGCCTGTGCAGCTGCCTGTGCGGGCGTTCGCCTGGGACTGGTTAAAAGCCCGGTGACCGTTAAGGCTCCAGGGGGAACTCTGGAAATTACCGTAGACTCCCAATTTGCCATCACCATGAAGGGGCCTGTCATGGAAGTCGGACGGGGGGAATTGAGTAAAGCCTTCATCTCAAGTTTGAAGTAGAACCCGGTCGGACACCAACCAGAGCCGTCCTTGGCCGACAGATCTTGTTGGGGTCTCCCTTCTCCGACGGTTTTATCCACCAAGGGTCTTGATATATGCCACCACGTCCTGAATTTGTTGGGGTGACAAGGAACCTTTCCAGGGGGGCATGGCGGTTCCTGGTTTTCCGTCCCGTATTATCGCCTCCCACTCCTCCGTATTCTTAGCCGCGGCTGCCTTCCCGGCCAGATTTGACGGTGGGGGGACAAGGTTGCGAGCCAGGGGACCGTCTCCCTTACCTTGGGCCCCATGACATGTCACACAGTTCGTTTTGTAAATTTTCTTCCCTGCATCGGGATTCCCGTTTGGCGCTTCGGCCACAGCTATTCCCGCCCACAACAGGACTCCCAGACATCCCAAACACAGCCTTTTCATCATTCACTTTCTCCTCTCATGAATCTTATGAACCCTTTTATTTGACAGTACTCTGATCCGTGCATTGCTCCAATGGTATTCATTTGCACTCAACAGCGGGATTCCGTCAGATCCCCTTGGTCTCACTCCGGCAATTTGGGAAATTCAAAGGGAATTTCCTCACCGGTCAACGCCTTTAGAAAGGTAAGCAGATCGGCTTTTTCCTTCGCACTTAACCCGAGGGGCTTCATGAGCGGACTCAATTGAGGATTGGGATTGCCCCCTTTGTCTAAAAACTCAATGACCTCCTCCAGTGTCTGAAAGGCCCCGTCATGCATATATGGAGCCGTTTCAGTGATGCTTCGAAGCGTCGGTGTTTTAAAGGCCCCCTTGTCGTGTTCACGACGGGTCACATCATAACGCCCCAAGTCTTCCTTTAGGGGACCGACCTGAGGCACGCCAAGGTTATGAAACCCGTTATCAGTAAAATTGGGACCATTATGGCAGAGGATACACCGCGCCTTGCCCTTAAACAGCTTCATGCCCCGCTGAGCGGATTCATCCATGGCCTTGGAATCCCCCAGCACAAACTTATCGAAGGCCGAATTGGTGGAAATCACCGTTCGTTCATAGGCCGCAATAGCCTCGCCGATGCCTTGCATGCTGATACCCGTTCCCAATGCCTCCTGAAACTGCTCCCGGTATCCTTTGATCTTCCCCAGTTTCTTCACCACATTTTCATGCGTTTCCGCCATTTCAATCGGATTGTGAATAGGGCCGATGGCCTGCTCTTCCAGTGAACCGGCCCGGCCATCCCAAAATTGAAATTCGTTAAAGGCGGTGTTATACACGGTCGAGGCTTGACGCCCGCCCCGTTCTCCGATTACACCGACCGATGTTTGCTTGGGATCGGCAAAACCTGTGGCCGGATTGTGGCAGAAGGCACAGGAAATCGCTCCGTTCTTGGAGAGACGTCCATCAAAAAAGAGCTGTTCGCCCAATTTAACCTTCGCATCGTAATTCAGGTTGCCGGGAGGCTGCGGAATAGAAGTTGGTAACGGACCGATATCGGGCACCGTATGACCATCCACCGTAATCATGCCCGGTGTGGAGCCGGCTCCCGCCTCACTTTTGATCCCAGGTAAGGCGACCACCAGAACACCCAACATTCCACACGTCCATGAAAGGGTTTTGTGCTTGATTGTCGGCTTCATCCTTTCCTCCCTTCCTCAAAATTTCATGAATGACTGAATGAGAGGCTTAAGCCCGCCTCCACACGCTGGATCACTCCCTTCAAACCAACCGCCGCCTCCTCACCGGCAGACATTCATCACTGATCCTCATCACACATGCTTAAAATAATACGAATATTTGATAAATTAGTACAACTCCATTTTCAAAAAAATGTTCTGACAGGAAGGCTCACCGGCCATTAAGCGATGCCTGCCGGCTCGAATCCAGGTTTTAAAACACAAAACGGAAAATGATAGATCTCCTGGACACGGCTTTCTCTTTGACGAACGTTGTGGTAATCGATCGCTAGACGAATCATGAGCATGCCTCCGATACCCTATCCGATTGAGGATCTTTTACCCAGGCTTGAAACAACCTTGAGGCGGCATCCGATTGCTCTACTGGCTGCTGAACCCGGAGCCGGAAAAACAACCTTGGTGCCATTGGCTCTTCGACAGCAACCCTGGTTGGCCTCGCGTAAAATCATCATGCTGGAGCCACGCCGGCTGGCGGCACGCGCGGCCGCCCGGCGCATGGCGACCCTGCTGGATGAATCCGTGGGGGAAACGGTCGGGTATCGGACACGGCTGGACACCAGGATTGGCTGGATGACTTCCATTGAAGTCGTCACCGAGGGCATCCTGACCCGTCTCCTTCAACACGACCCATCCCTGGATGAGTACGGGCTGGTCATCTTCGACGAATTTCATGAACGGAGCCTGCAAGCCGATCTGGGCTTGGCCTTGACACTTCAGACCCGCTCACTCTTCCGCGAAGACCTTCGCCTATTGATCATGTCCGCCACCTTGGACGCCCGAGGCTTACCCTCTCCATTAAAGGAGGCCCCATTTCTGACTTGCGAGGGGAGAATGTTTCCGGTTGAAACCCGATA
>JBDIVP010000030.1:0-20799 GCA_039794325.1 Candidatus Inrsubterrania sp. | reverse complement strand
CCAAGGGATGTAGGTCGTCCGGCAGGTATTGCTGATGACCGGTCCGGGTACGCCGAAACAAGCAGCCGTTATGGTTGGATCGGGGGGGGGAGTTGCCGGGACGGATTCTGAAGTGGGTTCTTCCCCGGGAAGATCTTCTTCGTCCAAGTCGTCTCCGGAAGGTTCCTCCAGGAATTCCGTCAAGGCGTCCTCCAGGGAGTCATAATCGGCCGTATACAGCGTATCCGTCCGAACGGGTTCCACCCGCTCTTGCTCCCAGGCATACAACCCAAGATTGATTTTGGTTCCGCCGATATCCCCGGCTAATATCATCGTTGATACAATCCTTTGTTAAGAATCAGGTGACAAAGACATGTGGGTCTGTGGGCACCTTAGCGTATGGAAATCTTCGAGGCAAGAGTCTTGAGGAAAGCAAATGGAGGTTGCACACAACGGAGTGAGAGAGGCCTTTTGGGGATTTGGTCTCATATGCGGGAATCCAAGTGCTCTGAAGAATTCCTACAGGAATGTCCAGGTAGAGAATGTGGCACCCTGCCCAAGTGGGGTACCGTCCGGGTTGTGAATATTCCAGACCGTGGCCCGTTCAACAAGAAACCGTTTTCCGGTTCGGGAAATTCTCACGCCTCGATAATCAGAAATGTAACCTTGCCGCCGGGCCTGTTCCAGCATCCGATCCCGTTCCTCGCGGTTGACCGGCTCCGCGGTGAGCCGTGAAGGGGTTTGGGTGAACTGCCTCCAATCCATTTCCCAAAGGTCCAAAGCCTGTTGGTTGCCATAATTTAAAACGGGGTCGTTCTCAAGCCCATGAGAAGCGACGACCAAGGAACGCTGAAACAGGGTCACGGCTTGATCGGACGGGGTGCCATCCCGAGGGATCAATTCCCTGCCGACCCATCGGGCATAACTGTCCAGCAGGTATTGGGTCCATTCAATAACCCATGGGGTTTGCCAGGGAGCCTGTGTGTCATCGTATTCTCCGGGCTGCATTACGGGGCTGGTAGAGGTTACGGCGTCTGACCGGCTTTGGAGGAGTGTTGAAACTGTCCGGGTTCATCCAGATGAAGAAGCACCTTTGAGGCAATGGATTCGGGCGTTTCGCGATCGGTTGAAATGATGATATCGGCCGCAGCCCGATATTTGGGAGTGCGTTCGGTGAGGATTTCTTCCACCTCCTCCACGAATGTCTTGGTTCCTGAGAGCGAGGGGCGCTGGGTATCGCCGGATATGCGTTGTACGATGGTCGGCACGTCGGCGGTCAGCCAGAAAAGTCTGCCGTTGGTTTTCAGTAGTCTGACATTTTCCTCCCTTAAAATCAGTCCCCCTCCGGTGTCGATGATGAGATCGGTTTGATGTTGTAGGGATCGGCATATTTGGGTTTCCAGATCTCGAAAATGCTCCCATCCATACTGTTCCACAATGTGAGGGATGGATTGGCCGGTTTCATTGACGATGTCCGCATCCGTGGAAATGATCTTCCGGCCAAGGCGCCGGGCTAAAATTTTGGCCACGGTGCTCTTGCCGGTGCCTCGATACCCGATTAAGACAATGTTCATAAAGCCGCCCTTCCGTGTTGTGTTCCGTTGAAGACGCTGGACCGTCCCGTGGCCCGGGAGGGCGATTAGGCAAAATGTGCGGTCAGGACCTTTCTCATGACCTCCACCGGTGCCTTCTGTCCCGTCCATCGTTCAAATTGTCCGACGGCTTGATGGAGGAACATTTCAATGCCTTGAATGGTGCGGCATCCGGCCTGCCGTGCGTCTTGAATCAGTCGGGTGTCAAGGGGATTGTAGACGATATCCATGACGGCGAGTTCCGTATGAAAAAGGTTTTTGGGGATACAGGTTTCCTCGCTTTTGGGGTGCATCCCAATGGGGGTGGCATGGATAAGAATCTGGTTTTGGGGTAAGTGTTTCCGGAGCGAATCAGGGTTCAAGCCGGTATCAATAATGGGGATGGACGTTTTGCTTCGAAGGTCATCGGCCAGTGTCGACCGCTCCCGATCATTGATACCCAGAAGAGTGAGTTCGCCGATTCCTCCTTCAAGGCACAGGCCGAAGGCAATAGCCCTCGCCGCTCCCCCGGACCCCACCAGACAGACCCGTTTTCCTGAAAGGTCAATGCCCTCCTGTCGCAAGGCCTGAAGGGCTCCCGAGGCATCCGTATTGGAACCGATCAATCTCCCCTGGTCTTTGAGAATGGTATTGACCGAACCAATGTAGGCGGCGGTTTGCTCGACTTCGTCCAACAGCGGAATAATCGCAATTTTATGGGGAATCGTGACACTGAATCCTCGCACATTGCCCATCGCTCGAATGCCGCGAACGGCTCCTTCCAAATCCTCGACGGAAAAGGCCAAGTAGACGAAGTCCAATTCCAGGGCCCGAAAGGCCGCGTTGTGAATAGCGGGGGACAGGGAATGACCGACCGGATAGCCGAGGAGGCCGCAAAGTTGAGTGTTGGGAGAAATGTCCATGGAGCGTAGGCGTTCCGTGCGTCTGAAAGTTATCACATAACTCCACTGTGAAACTCAATACAGGATATGGTGGTGGAAATGCCGGGTGGAATGCGGGGAAAGGAGAATGGAAAAAGAATCGTGCCGGGGTGGTGTAGGCCGGGGAGTGTATTGAGACTCCCCGGATGTACACGTCTTGAGGTCTGGGGAAGTTAACGCGACTTTTTACGCCCCGAGGTTTTCTTCATGCGGACCGTCGCTTTTTTGGCCGGTTTCTTTTTTGCCGCTTTTTTCATGACTTCACCCCCCTTCGAAATGTTGTAAAAGCCAAATTTCTTCTTGATTATCGGCAAACCCAGACAAATCATGAGACGGAAAGGGAGTTTTCTATCGTTGATTGACCTTCAAGGGCAAAATGATCGGGACCAAACGGGATGTTCAGGTGGGCTGTCTCAGGTGGATTCGCAAGCGGGGAGAAGTACTCGGAATGTAGTGCCTTTCCCTTCTTCGCTTTCCACCGAAATGGATCCTCCATGCAAATCGACCAGTTGCTTGACGATGGAAAGCCCCAATCCCAACCCCTGCGTGCCGATTTCCGGGTGCCGGTGGGCTTGGAAAAACGGAAGAAAAAGATTGTTCTGTGCCTCTTTGGGAATCCCGGCACCGGTATCCGAGATGGTGAGGACCACATGTGGGCGGCTGGATGTCGCGTGGACGCGGATAGTTCCTTGGCTGGGGGTGAATTTGTGGGCGTTGTGAATAAGATTGATGAGGATTTGGTGGAGGCGGTCGGCGTCACCGGTGATGGTCAACTCTTCAGGGCAAATTTCCAACAGAAGCTGTTGGTCTTTGGACTGAGTCAGCGGGAGTAATTCCAGGGTCGCCTCTTCCAAGACTTTGGAGAGAGAAACGGGTTTTCGGTCCAGCCTGATGGTCCCGGCTTCGATTCTGGACAGATCCAATAAATCACCGATCATTCTGGTGAGGCGGTCGGAATTGGCGTTGATGCGGGAAAGATACAGCAGTTGTCGTTCCGAAAGACTACCCGCCATCCCGTGGAGCAGGTTTTCGGTAAAACCTTTAATGGAGGTCAAGGGGGTCCGCAATTCATGGGAACAGTGGGACAAAAATTTGGATTTTAACCGATCCAGCTCTTTGAGCCGTTCATTGGCCAATTCCAGATTTTTGTTGACTTGTTGCAGCTCAGCCGTGCGTTCCCTCACTTTGACTTCCAGCCCCAGATTCAAGGTTTCAATTTCCCTGTAGGCCAAGGCGGAATCCAAGGCGATGGCCAACTGATGGCCGACGGTGATCAGGAGATTGCGTTCGGTGGTTTCAAACGGCGTATGATCCGATTTTCCGACCCCCAATACGCCGAGTAATTGATTTTGGTTGAAAAGAGGTAAAAGCAGGCAGCTTTGAGGCGGATGGCCGGAAAACCATTGCCGGGTAAGGGGATGCTGAGGGTCCCATAGTTCCTGGGCGTTTTCGATAAACATCGGTTCCTGCAGCCGGACCATGGCATGCAGGTGGGTTCTGCAACCGGGGGGGAGGTCCTCTTCCTTCCCTCTCTTTTGGATGAGAGAGGGACCCATGGTCATGCGGATGTCGTGAAATACCTGCCGTGGTACCTCGTAGGCGGCAAACCAGGCATCATGATAGGTCAGGTAATCGACGATGGCTTGTATGCCTGCCTGAATAATGACCTGGGTATCCAGGGTGGATCCGATTGTGAGTGTCAGTTCGTGAAGCATCGTCAGTTCTTCGACCCGCCGTCGCATTTCCACCACAATATGCTCCTGATTGGCGTAAGCCGCCCGTAATTCCTCGTGACGGTGTTCGGCGGATTCCAATTGTTCCTGGATAATCTTTCGCTGTCCCTGCAGTTCCGTGCGGTCCACCCAGAGCCGTCCGGCCAGCTGCAGAATAAACCCGATGAGGAGAGCCGAACCGGCGGCGATCCACAAGGGTTGGCCGGGTGCCTGAGTGGCGACCAGCCCGAAGGACAGTAGCCCTGCCGCGACGGAGGCCAGGTGCCAGGCGCGCATCGGATGACCTTGGGGAATCCATGTAAAAGTCCATTCACAGAATGGGGCCCCGTCCGCCATACAGCAGGTGTCTTGAATGGTGGCAGGGGGGCGCCCGAACATGCGGGCTGGGACCTCGGCGATGGCGGCCTTGGTGGTGGCGCAAATGCGATCGGCGCACCCTTGAAAATAGGCACCGAATTGTTCCTTGCCATGCTCGGATATTGTGAGGCGCATCACCGCGTGCCCGTTGGTGACGGAAAGGACCTCGGGTTTTAAGGAGCCCTTGGTGAATTTTTCGACGAAATACGGATACAGGCGATAAATTTGCACGATGGAGAAGGGCCGGCCCAAGATCTGAATGATGGGAGAGAGAAACTTTTCCCGACCCAGGTGGAAATGGAAATGCTCCTGTTGCGACAACTGCACGGAAAATTCCGCCAAGAACATCACAAATTCATAGGAATAACTATTCCAGGGATTTTTCAGAAAATCCAGGTTGACATGATAATGTTTGTCCGGGATGCGCTCGTTCAAAAGCGTCACCAACCGGTCGAGTGCCCGGCGGCCGGCTTCCCGTCCCTGGTCTCTGGAAACCAGGTCTTCCAAGTATTCCAAATTGGCTCTGACCGTGATACCGCTGACATCCTGAATGGTCCGGCCTTGGGAGTCCCGCCCGAAAGGGCGGAATTGCATATGGGGTCTTTCCAGAATCCGGTGAGATTTGGGGAGAAGATGGGACATGGGAGGTCCAAATTGATCCACAGTGTTTCACGCACTCTACTGCAAAATGAAAAAAGGGTGAAGGGGGAGGCCCAAATCAGTCCACAAACCTGGAAGGGGGCTGAAACGAGTACATCGTGAAAGGTCAGGAGTGAGGAGGGTATGAGAGTATAAAAATTACGCTATTTTCTTGAAAATCCTGTGGAATGGCAACAATCCGGATGGCATTCGCAGCCGGTTAGAAGTTGGTTCGAAAGGTCAGGGCTCCTACATGGATCGTGGTATCCCACTGTCCGTTCAGCAGGAATTGTTGATTATTGGCAATGGCCCGGCTTTCATACAATAAGACCTGGTAGGCGAGGTCGATACCCATGCCCTTGGCCCCAAAGGCGTCGCAAGGCAGGACGCCTAAAAATTTCGCCTGTTTCTGACAATGAAAGCCTAACCCTGTTGAAATCCCGTGAAAGTTGGCGTCGGGATTGGCCGGATCGAACGTTCGGCTGGGAACAGGGGTTTGAGAGTGGACATAGCCGGCACGCAGGGCAATGTCCCATGACGGCAGCAGCGAAGGGTTTAGAAAGGTATATTCGGTCCCCACCATAACGATCCAGGCATCGCCGTAATTTCTGGGTTGAGGAATGGTGGCCCCGGTCGAGAGATGCAGATCCAAATTTTTGTAATTGGTCCAATTCGCATAATCGACGTCGACTTCAATTTTCCACTCTCGCTCGGAATTCCGAATGGGCCAACCTGCCACCGCCCAGGTAAAGGTATGGGGCAGTTCCAATCTCGTTCTGGCCTCCGCCAGTTCCATCCCCCCTGCCAGGAAGTCTCCTTTGAGATTCAAGTTGGGCCCATGACGATACACGAATCCAAAATTGAGAAGGGGTTTGCCTTGACTGTTTCGAAGGGGCGTCACCAGGAGGCTGGCATTGAAACCCACGGCGGTGTCGGTGCCGTTGGCTTCGAGGCCGGTTCCCGCCGGAATCCCGAATGGATTGCCGGGAGCCGCATTTTGCTTCAATTCGGCATGGCCGTCTCCCAAAAAGCCGGCAAAGGTGTAGATGTCCAGACCGAACCCCAGGGACACATAATCGTTCACCTTATAGGCCACCGTGGGCTTGATATCGATCAGGGGAAGCGCCGCCCGTGTCAGAATGGGAGAAATCAAGCTATCGTTCGGATATTCCACCTGCAGGGCAAAAGGAGAGGTAATGCCAAAGCCGACCGTCCAATTGGACAATTGAGGCAAGCCCAGCGAGGGCAGATCCGCCGTCACGAACAGGGTGCTGGGAGGAGGATTGGCGATCGTACCCCCAAAGTTGCCCCTCACCTGCGGTCCCAGGTCGCTATTGAACCGGACAGACCCACCGATCAACAGGGTGCCGACCGAGATATGAATGCCCTTCAATTGGGTCATTCCAGCAGGGTTGTAATGGACGGCGGCGGCATCGTCCGCTTGTGCGGCAAACGCAGCGGCTTGTCCGGTCGGCCCTGCGCCATGATCCAAGACACGAAACCCTTCCGCACCGGCCTGGTGAAACAGCGTGGTGGTATGAGTGAAGGCGACCAGCAGAATGAAGGACAGTCGGTGGACCAGGATTGGTAATTGCACATCTCCTCCATGAGAATGCGGTTGGGGTGAAAAAACAGATAAGTGTATGAAATATCAGAAAAGATTGCAATAAAAGATTACTATCGCCGATGAAGTTTGTTTGAGGGGGAGGAAGCAGCGAAGCGAAGAAAATGAAGGACAGGTGAAAAGAATCAATATGCCACGTTTTCCAGGATATGGATGGAGGAAGTGTTCTTGTTAATCCGCGCCCATTTTCCAAATGTTCCTGGTCGCAGGGAACCCGCCCTTAGCGAGATTATACTTTTTTCTAGGGTGTTCTTTATTAAGGTAGACGGTTTGTTCTTGTGGCTGAAACGGGAAGGTGAGCACCCATAGCTTTGAAAACAGCCGGTTATTAATCGTAAAGGATAACGGTGAGAAGGGAGCTGTGTACATGGATCCCTCCTTTATAGTCAATGAACCCCAGTTTGCGGAACTTATTCATGAAAAAACTAACGCGTGATCGTGTGGTTCCGATCATTTCGGCGAGTGTTTCCTGGCTGATTTTGGGAATGACCGTCTCCGGAGTGCCTTCTTTTCCGAAATGAGCCAAGACGAGCAATATACGCGCCAGCCGCTTCTCGCTCGAATTAAAGAGTTGATCTACCAGGTCCTCTTGAATACGAATGTTGCGTGCCAAAAGATATTCCATAAACATCGCCGAAAAGGCGGGCTTATCGTGAAGGAGGCGGGTCATGTTGGTTTTGGCGATGCGTACGACCTTGGCGCCCTCCAGTACCATTGCGGTCTCCAATCGCAGGATTTGGCCGGTGAGACAGGCTTCACCAAAAAAGGCACCCGGTTCCAACACCGCGACCACGGCTTCTTTCCCGCGCTTGGAAATCACGGATAGCTTGACTTTGCCTTCCAAGAGATAAAAGACGGCATTGGCTCCCTCTCCTTGTGAAAAAAGGATTTTATTTTTTCGGCAAGATAAAGTTGTTTTGCTGTTTCCGACTTGTGTGAGGAAGGTCGTTGAATCGAATCGAGGGCGTAGGCTGGTTGCCATAAAAGTCCTTGAGGTGGTGGGGGTAACTGTTACGATGGAAGAATCGGCTCGGTCATACGCTGCTCTGATGGAGCTGTTTCAAACGACTCCTTCAAGATCTGTGCAAGGTGCCGATAATCAAAGGGTTTCCCCAGGCATGCCCGGGCTCCTTCAGCCAACGCTTGACCGACTATTTGGCTGTCGGCCTGACCGGTAATCATCACGACCGGTAAGAGCGGGTGCTGCCGCAGGATACCCTGTAAAATCGTTACGCCATTGGGGCCCGGCATCATATAATCGAGCAGGACGGCGTCATAGTTCCGCTGGGAAATCTTGGCCACAGCCTCTCTCCCGTTTTGTGCTGTTTCGCTGGTGTATCCATAATATTCCAAAAACATTTGGTATAAGCTGCGCAAGATATCATCATCATCGACTACAAGAATGTGTTTTTTTATGGATTCCATGTCGGAATTTCCTCCTTCATATGAATGGTCTGCGCGCGATGGAAGGGTCGCGTTCGTTTCGATCCGAAATGAACGTGACCCTTCCTCATATTAATTGAGGCCTTAGCCTTTCTGTTTCATCGTGAGATCGTTCTTGACGGACTTCACGCCGGGGATCTGCCAGGCCGTCCAGGAGGCTTTGGCGCTCGTGGCGATGTCTGACACCTCGCCGGTCAGCGAGACGACTCCCGCATTGGTTTGAATGCCAATATTGGAATCTTTCAGATCCAAGTCCTTTTCGATTTGCGCCTGCACGCGTTCCGTTATGGCTTCATCTTTTTCTTCCACCGCTTCGCGTGCCGCTGGAGCGACGACCTCAAGGTCGTTCTTCACGCTCTTGACGCCATCGCGGCCTTTGGCGATCTCCTCGGCTGCCTGCTTGGCCGTGTCGGAATCGACGATGCCGCGAAGCATGACGACCCCATTTGTGGTTTCGACGTCAATCTGCCGCCCCTTGACCCGGCCATCGGCAAATAAGGCGATCTTGGTTTTAGCCGTCAGCCATGAATCGTGGATCAGCCCCTTGTCTTCGGTCATGTCGGCGGCTGTGGCCGATGCCGCGATAAGCGCCATCCCGACAACCAAAGCGGCACAGAGTGTGGTTAGTTTGTGTGTGTTCATGTTGGTCTCCCTTATGAAAATTGAATTGTGAAGGGCCTTCGCGATCCATTAGTTCCCTGTTTGCAACCGTGCGTCAGCCTCCCTTTTCCTTCTTGATGGCATTCGGTGCGGACGTTTGATGCCACTGGTCCGCCCATGTTAAGAGTTCGTCCTTCTTGTCGCCATACCGTTCTTGCACCTTTCCGACAAACTTGTCGTAATTACCTTCAATCTGCTGCAAGTCATCATCGGTGAACTTGCCGTACTGACGTTTCAGTTCGCCTTTGAACTGCTTCCATTGGCCCTTGAGTTGATCTGCATTCATCATGTTTTCCTCCCGTGTAAAATGGTTTTGGTGACGGAGTTAGGTCGACCGGTCCCTGTCACCGTATTTCTCCAAGTGAGCGTGTATTATGGCCGGATAACCGCCGGCAGTCCGGTCAAAATTGCTCAGATTGGGAAATTGTCGCTGCGCCGGCTACGGGTGATCGAGAAATGGTGGCAGAACATCTGTGGGAGGCCAGCAAAGAAGTCCGCCATAGAAGAGAATCACCCGGCCTTCCGGATCTCGATCACATGGCCAGTTTCATTCAGTTCGATAATAATCATCGTCCCCTCTTCCATCCCGGAGAGTTTGCTTTCTCCGTGATGAACGGAAAAGGTCTGCTCCCCTTCCGGCATCAGGAGCGAGATTGTTTTCTTGTCTCCCGAGGCAAACAGCAGTCGACCGGTGATCAGGCGATGAACCCCCGCCTTTCCCTTCGCATGGTGGTCGACGGCGACATTGTTGTCGCTCACCCAAAGGGTCAAGTGGTCACCGACTTTGACATCCCGCGGAGCGGTCTTGGCATTCAAGCTGTATCGCCCCCCTGGTGTCTGGACAAACACCTGCCCCGACCGAATCTCAGCCACTTCTCCCTCCAGCCTGATCCGAAACCCAGGTTCGATATGAGGGACGGGGACGACGGCAAGTTCCAAATCCAACAGGCGGTGCACATCGATGACCTCGTCTTGGTCATTCACCTGCACGGTGATCAGGGCTCCCTCCTCAAACATCGTGAATTTGGGGTGATTCTTTTTGACCTGAAAAGCTTTCTCCCCTTCGGGTGTCCAGAGGGTGATGGCCTTCTTATCTGCCGAGGCATATGTCAATGTGCCCAGAATCCAGCGATGCTGTGGACGTGCTGAACCTTTGGGGTAGGCATCAATGACGACATTGCTCTCATTGACCCACACGGTAATCTTGTCGCCAACCTTGGCATTCGCCAGTGCATCCGATTGAATATTCATGTGGCCCCATGACGTCTCGACCGTAATCCGTCCGTCATGAACCCTAGAGATGACGCCACTGACTTTTGTTGTGGTGTCACGATCATCGGCATTCACCTCGGTGACCGGCGCAGCCATAAACCAGGCCGTAGCCAGCAAGCAATGAATGTTAAAAAATTTTAGGCATTTGAACATCAGCAATCCTCCTTCATCTGATTGAATTGATAAGGGGACCCCTAGAGATCCCAAGCCCTCTCGTCTGGACGGACCATGCGACATGTCCGGCATATTCTCTTGGCTCTCCCGAGACTACCCTCGGATATCACTCACTCTCCGCATGGGTATGAGGTTTATTTTGTCATGAACCCGAATGGCGATCTGGTCAGAACTGCTCAGGTTGGAAAGAAATAC
Source organism: Candidatus Inrsubterrania sp. (assembly GCA_039794325.1). Taxonomy (GTDB): domain Bacteria; phylum Nitrospirota; class Nitrospiria; order Nitrospirales; family UBA8639; genus JACKFE01. The sequence goes on along the minus strand of JBDIVP010000030.1, from coordinate 10,211 downwards.
AGTCAGGAAGGAATTTTGAGTCGGTTTGGGGAAGATAACCTGCGAAGCCGCAAGATGCTCAACATACGGGTCGAGACAGGCCACGCCCAAGAACTCGGGGCGGATACACCTTTTACAAGAACGGAACGATTTAATAGGCAGTGTGCCTATAGTGATCATATGCAGAACGGCAAGCCCAAACATGGTTCATACCCGTAACGCACCAAGTCCAATAAAAAATTGTTGATCGGGTACCAGGGATTCCCCGATCGCCCGCCCTGTTTCAACTCAACAGCCTCATCCATATCTCGTTTGTTCATTATTACTCACAATAGGGACTATTGTTCATGCTTCCTTTGGTGGTACGACCGTAGGATTAAAATAGGGCAGGCATGCAGTGAAACTCTGGTAGAGATGGAGGAGACTGGAGAGTCGATTGCGTGGGGAGTGAGCAAGAAGTGCAACGGAATAGGACCGTCAGGATCACTCAACAGGTCAGAAGCGTGGGGAAAGCCCGTTACCATTAACCTTATGAAACAAATTCCGGAAGATCCGGAGAAAGCTCGCTGACTACAGTCTGAAGGGAGTACCGGGCCATTGATTGACTCAACCGGAATGGCCCGGATGTCGCATACTTGAGCTGGCATGAAAAACAGCTTACTTCTTTGTGGGAGGATCGGTCTGTTCCAGGTCCTTCTTTGGGAGCTTTGTCTGCATGTCTTGATCAGCGCTTTGAGCAGAAATAGCTTTTTGAGATTTCCCGCTCCTCTCCTTGATGTCTTCTGCAGCCTTGGCGGCTCCCCTCTCATGAGTCTGTTCAACATTTTGTTCCCGCCCTTGTTCGGTGACGGCCTTGGATGTCTCCTTTTTCATTCCCGATTCAGCCAAGGCTCCTGTTCCCAGCAACACACCCAAACATGCGACTCCACCGATTACTTTCCATACGTTCATCACAAACCTCCTTTGAAATGCACGCATCAGAGGATCAAACATCTGATGGGCAAGCAGAACGATGTCCTGCTTGGTTGATAAAATGTTATACCGAAACCATTAAAATAACATCCGCATAATTCATCGTCGGTTCACCATGGCACACTTGTTCAGGATTTCATATCCCGTCACCTGCGTGCGAGCGGAAACGCGGTGGAGTGGGGTTCCGCCGGAAACCCTCTAAACCCCGAAACATGGATGGCGGGATTCGCACTCACTGTGACCCGGGTGAACAGCCAACCCTCTCTAGATTCCGTGAGGCGAGCGCCCTTTCACTGCGTAGATGATCAGAAGCACGATTCCGACCACGAATAACACCCACGAAATCTGTGTGGCGACCCCGGCGATTCCTGAAAAACCCAGAGCCGCAGCCACAAGTCCCAGCACCAAAAACATGAGCGCGTAGTACAACATGCGCAACTCCTTTCTCTATCCCTCGATTGAATGCACACACACTGAGGTCTATGTACCCCCGTGCATCTGACTCGACCTTGAAAGTAGGTGAAGCAGTATATCCACCATTGTTTTGGCCAGGCATGGCTTATTCCCTATCGCCAAGCCCGGATGTCATGAAGGAAGACCTCACTGCTTTGTAGTATGACTTTCAAACCGGATGCAGTCTGTTCAAAATTGCTCAGAATTAAAAAAACCGAACTCCAGTACAGTGACTCCTGTTTCTCATCACGAAACCTCTCCTTGATGCCAAGACTCCGAAATGTGCCCCCTGCAATTGGAAAATCTTAAATGCCTAGCAAAAAAATGACTCCATTTCTCTTCCCCGGCAATGCAGGTTTTGAGCTGCCAATCTCACTCATCAAGAAGCACATGTGCTGAGCATACTTCAGAATCGACAGGGAGCCATCAGGAGTGAACAATCCGAATAGAGGGCTGTGGCGTTTTAGCCCAGGGGACCAGGGTTCGGCATTCTGCTTAACATCGCACCGGTCGCGACGGGTGCAAACCGGAGAGACGTCGTGTGAGATTTATTTCACGGAATCTTTTGAAGTGGAGGCCTGGCTATCGCTGAAGTCGTAGCTCTGTGTTGGATCTTCCGGTGCGGCCATGAGCTCGGAGATGTTTTTTTCAGCTCTTGGAAGACGTCCGACAATCTCACGGCCCACTTCAGAAGTTGTGCGGACCAGTGTGATGTCCCGCAGGTGAACCAGAGCCAGAAGGGCATTGATCACCATATCGATGGGATCAATGGCCGGACGCACGGCAGTTTCGTAACGGTGATTCGTGCATGAAAAAATCACGCGCCCGTCCTTGGCCGAGACCATTCTCACGGTTGCGCTCACCTTCCAGGCTGCAACAAGAAAGGCGTAATACGCCTCATAATTCAGTAGCTCCCCGTAGATCACCGTGTCGGCATCCAATCAGCGACCGAGTTCATCGGGGGGGCATCGCATTGAGCTTGTTCCTGTCAGTGATTCCGTGGGTGGCCAGCACCGCAATCTTTCTTGGCGGGCGTTCTTGATAGTCTTCTGCGATCACGAAGGAAGCCTCTCCTGGGTCGGCCTCTATGAGACGGTCAAACAAGGTCTTGCGGCCTTGCGTGTCTACCTCCTGCTCGGTTAAAAAAATAAGGGCCGTGGCTGTTTTGGTGGGCTAGCGCATCCTACGAGCAACGCCAGAAGGAGGAAGATATACATTATGCTCACACCTGGATAAGCCCTGTGCCGTGGGGAGTCCGGTCATCTGGGCTTTCCCCTTCGTCGTCCTCCCAACCCTTATTGAAACACATAGCCCTTCCAATTTCCTATTGAGTAAGCCGAAAAATCGTAACATTGGACGCGTGGTATTCGGGGTAAAATTGGGCAGTGCGGAAGAATCCAGAGCAGACTCACAGAATTCTCCCCGGCCCGCCCCCATGTTATTTGAACGAAATCTTTTTGTTTTCCGGCTCTTTCCGTAAAACGGGGCTCACCAATTCGATTCGCACGATCGGTCCCATGAGTTGCAAGGGCCCTTCGTAGTGCACGAAACTCGGAACTTCATCAACCAGGATCCAACAGTTATAGTGAAATTCCGCCGGGAGCCTGCCCGTGGCTTTACCGAGCAACTCCCGAATCATGCCGATGTCCGGCTCGAATACGTAGTGCAGCGCCTTTCGTGAAACTTCGCCTATTTTGACGGAATACTCTTCTCTGGGAAGGAGAGCCAGGTTAAGAACTTCCGGTTTCGGTGTGAAGGCGAGAAAGCTGACGGTTTCGCCGGCCCCTTGAGGCAGGTTCAGCAACACCGTGATCATCATGCCGTTATACACATCCTTGGGCAGATCAAACACCCCGGTCAGCACCTCCTCTTTCCCCTCTTCCCCTGTTGCTGATCGAACCATGTATTCTCCTGAGCCCCGGTCAATCGAGACGTCGATTTGATCAGGAAACGACGGGCCGTGCTGGCTCAGGCGATAGCTGATCAACGTAAATACACTCTGTTGGGAAAAGACGACTTTCTCCTCGTGCAGAGTGCCGTCCTTGAACTTGAACACCAAATGACTTTCGACCAGATCTCCCGCTTTGGCGACTTGGGTCATCTCACCTTGAGCAATAATTTTCCCTTCAAGTGAACGCACGAGCAGAAAGCCATGGGTCACCCCCTCCGGAAACCGCACCGCGATAGGAGCAGCCTCTGCCGGGGAATATACGAAAGCCGCGATCATCATCATGACCGCGAACCATGCGCAGGCCTGACGGTGACCCGCTACGGTGTGCGGATTACACAGTATCGTGGAGAGTGATGTTTGCATTCTCTCAGCAACTCAGCCAGGGTATGGAATCCTTCTCTATGCCCGGAAACAACTTCGCAATGCCAATGATGGGAATCGCGAGCAGCACTCCTCATCCTCCATAACCATCCATAAAAGAGCAGTGCAACAAATACCCCCACGGCATTCGTTTTCACAATTTTACCAGTCATCCAGGTGATAATAAATATGCCGAGGTGCACCGTGATGGTCTTGTCGGACCACGAAGGGCTGTTCTATCGGACCGGCTTACCTTTTAGAAAATTACGATGGAGAATTGGTCAAACTTGCCCCATGATAATTAGTGGGTAATGAACGGACAAGTCACACTCGGGTGGGCCGATAATCGGTTATAAGAAATCACGCACCCGGGAAGTCTTCTCTTAATATTTCGAGTCCATTAAGCGAGATATCTTCGGGCGATGCCTCGAACGCCGCCCGGAACTTCCGGTAACGGACCTTGGCATAGGGCATGATGGATTTCAGCGCCTCGCCGTCCAGCAACGCCTTGAGCGCGTCGGGGGTCGCATGCCTGAGATGTTCGAAGTTGATGATGACGTCGAGCCTGATCGTCTCCGCCGCCTCCTTGACCCGCTTGAGGAGGGCTTGCGCATTCAAGCGATCCAGGGTGCCTTCCAGGTCTATGAACAGTGCCTCGAACTGTTCATAGCGTTTGGCTTTGATGTTCAGCCAAGGCTCCGGAGCGGGCCTGGCAGCCAGCTTTTGCCTGATCGCGGGCAAGGCATTCGCAATCGGTTGGCCCGGCTCAATGGCTGGTAACCTGCCCGGTAACGCCTTCAGGGCCTGGGCCAGCGGGGAGAGAGTCCCCTTGGGGCAGGTCCTCTTAATGAGTTTGCGAAACTCCCGATTCATTTCCAGCCGAGGGATGAATCGCTGGCTCGTTCCGGCCAGCCGGCGCCAGATCGACGGCAGCGAATAAAACTGATGGTTAGCCCAATAAAAGCCTTCCTGCAGCCGCTCGGCGGTCATGCGATTCGGATGAAACACCACATGTTTGCCGTCGTACTTCGACCAGTCCCGGTCGAAGATGCGACCGCCGCGCTCGTAACGTTCATACAACGCCGTCCCCGGCAGGGGGGTCAACACGTTGAAATAGGCCAGCTCCACCCGATTGTTGATGAGAAACTCGACTGAACGCTCAAACACGGCTTCATCGTCGTGGTCGAATCCGAAGACGATTCCAGGATTCACCATAATGCCATGGTCATGAAACATCTTGATCTCCTCGGAAAACTTCTGCACTCTGTTGAACGGCTTATGGGTTTCCGTCAGGCTGTCTTCCTCGAGCGACTCCATCCCCACGAACACGGACACGCAGCCGCTTTCCGCAGCCAATTTGACCATTTCGGGATCATCCCCCAGAAACATCGTGGATTGGCACCCCCACTGGATCTTCAGTGGTTTCAGTGCCGTCCACAATTCGCGGCAATAGGCCCGGTTGCTGTTGTGCAAGTCATCGACAAAGGCAAAAATGCTCCCGTCTTCGATGCCGACCCGAATGCGCAATCCCGTTACGAAGGCCTGCCAGAGGGAATCATGACACATGCGGTCCACCAACTCGCTACGAATCCAATGTTTGACCTGGGTCAGTTCCTTGATGACTTCCGGCACCGGTCGCCGTCTGGTCGTCTTGCCATTAAAGGGGGATACACTGCAGAACTCGCAATCGAAATGGCATCCGCGCGTGGTGAAACTGCACTGCCTGGTCATGTAGGCATCGGGGCTCAGTAGTTCCACACGCGGGCTTTTATAATTTTCCAATGACGGAAATCGTTCCATCTTATAGATCCGCTTCATCGCTCCCGCCTCGAAGTCGGCGATTAGTTTGGGCCATAGATCTTCCGCTTCGCCACATACCACGGCATCGCCAAACCGCAGGGCTTCATCGGGGCAATAGGTCGGATGGACCCCGCCCAGCACCACCGGAATCCCCCGTTTTCGGAATTCCGCCGCAATCTCATAGGCGCGGGGGGCGTAACAGGTCATAATCGACAACCCGACCAAATCACATGGATGGTCGAAATTCACATTCTCCACCGCTTCATCCACCAGGTCGACATGCCAGGACTCAGGCGTGTAAGCCGCGATCACCGGTAAACTCAGTTTCGGAAACCAGACCGCACGCCGTTCCGACGTTGTCAGCCGGTAGGGGTTGTCTCTGGGATAGGGATCTACTAATAAGAGTCTCCGTGGGTGTGGGCTTCCAGGGGATGGAAAGGAGGAGGTAGGGTGTAGAAGTTCCATATTTTTTTCTCCCAATCAAAGACCGCATAAAGACAAGGGCCACAATAAGCTTTCCTGGAGACCAAACCTCGTTCCTTCCTTCGGAAGGCAGAGTCCATCAATCTCATGAGGCTCATTAGGGGGTTCCACATGGGATGAGGGTCGGTCGGCAATCGGGTTGTGCTTTCCCTTAAGCTTTTAGGCCTTCTCTTTCCACGTCAGGTCGTTCTTGACGGATTGCACACCGGGAACCTGCCAGGCAATCCAGGAGGCATCGGCACTGGTCATGAGGTCCTGAACTTCGCCTGTCAGGGAGACGACTCCCGCATTGGTTTGGACGGCGATATCGGCGTCTATCAGCGTGGAGTTCCCGGCCATGTGTTCTTTCACGTGGGCCGTAATGGTTTCGTCATTCGCTTCACCGACTTCAGGGGGAGACGACGGCATCACCTCAAGGTTGTTCTTGACACTCTTAACCCCCTCGAGCCCTTTGGCAATGTCCTCCGCCGCATCCCTGGCCGCATCGGAATCGACCGTGCCGCGAAGCATCAACTCTCCGTTTGTCGTTTCGACCTCGATGTGTTTCCCTTTGACCCGCGCATCGGCAAACAACGCAATCTTGGCCTTCGAGTTCAGGTGGGTGTCGGTGATCGGTGTCGTCTCGGTGGCCTGGCATCCGGCACTCAGCGCCCCGCCGACCACCAGCACCGCCCAGAAGGTAATCAGATGATGTGTGTTCATGATTTTCTCCTTTACAGAAATGCGAAATTGTTCAGTGAACCGTCTCTTTTGCTAACGACCGCTGGGCAGCGCGTCTTGTCCTTCTTGGCTTCAGGGTTTTTGTTTTCGATGTCGATCCCCTCAACCGCGCTCCCATCCGATTTCCTCCAATTATGGCAGTGAGAGGGGTCGCGGTCTGATCAAAATTGCTCTATCACAGGAAGAACGACCCGAAAACCTTCACAATCACCTGGTATGGTCAACCAGCTGAGGTGTTGTGTGTCGATGTTTGACAATCAGGGGATCAACAAGTTCTCCGCACTGGACACACCGAAGACCCCAGAAACCAATTTCGCCGGTGCCGTTCAACGTATCCAGACAAAACGTTTCAACGAACAGTCCCTGACATCTGTAGCATGGATACGGCGCGGCAAGCGCAGCTGGGAATTGTGCTTTTGAACCATCGAGAGCGTTCTTCCTGTTGATTGGAGTGCGTTTCATCATAACCTCCCGATTCCATATTTGGTTGAGAAGTCTGTTCTGCTGAACATACCGGAATTTCCCTTCTGAGCCCCAAGGGTTGTCCGCGAGGGAGAGAGAACTCGGCATTGGTCTGCGCCGTCATCTTGGTATTTTTCCGTTGCGTGCCCTTCGCCGTGTGTTCTATTCGGATGTCTTCCTTTTATTCATTCATCCAGGGCGTATGCAGGGAGGCCATACGAACACGATCACACGTTTGCTTTGCCTCCATCATCCACCGGGGCGTTTGCGTGGAACGGGGCATATGCATGGTTTAATCTAACAAGGAACTCCTGTGTTATCTGGTCAGAATTGCTCAATGGAGGAGCGGGAACCCGTAGCGAAACCGGAGTCACTGCGCGGAACGGAATCCCCACATGATTTGAAGGGAAACGCTAATCATGGAGGATGATATTGAGGAGAGAACTGTGGACGTGCAATTCGCCGTTGTAATCAATGAAGCCCAGTTTGCGGAATTTATTCATGAAGAAGCTGACCCGTGAGCGCGTGGTTCCGATCATTTCGGCCAGTGTCTCCTGACTGATTTTCGGTATAACCGATTCCGGTTTGCCTTCTTTCCCAAAATGGGCCAATAACAGTAAAACCCGCGCCAGCCGTTTCTCGCTTGAATTGAAGAGTTGATCCACCAGGTCTTCTTGAATGCGAACGTTGCGAGTCAGAAGATGAGCCATGAATACCTCTGAAAAAGCAGGCTTCTCGTGAAGCAAGCGGATCATCTCCTGTTTGCTAACGCGGATGAGGGTGGTGTCCTCCATGGTGATCGCACTTGCCATGTACACCCGATTCCCGGTGAGACACGTTTCCCCAAAAAAAGCGCCGGGCTGCATAAACCCGATCACGGCTTCCTTGCCCGCTTTCGAGACCACGGCCAATTTAACTTTTCCCGCTTGGATATAGAATACGGAATCGGCTTCCTGCCCTTGTGTGAAAATTATGGACTTTGGGGGACATGTCAACAGGGTTTTTTCATAATCCGGATCCCTAATCCACCAGTCTGTATTCGCCGCTTCTTGGATCCCGTGATTTTCCGACGACTCACGAAATTTGTCCTTCGCCTTGTCCGGACCGTGATTTGGCGTTCCACGCGATTGTTTCACTTGCTCTCTCACTCTCTCTTTTTGGTTTGAAGGCGATTTGATTTAGACATAATCAACTTCCTTCCCGGTCGAAAGAACTCTCAGGTATTTGTGAATACAATTGAAGGTTATAAAATAGGCAGATAAAGTGCCACATAGTCTAAGTTGGTGCAGGGTGGTCAATTTTGCTGAAGGCCACAAGGGAGTGTATGACTGCAAATTTGTTTACCCACCCATGATCAGTTGCAATATTCATCACCTCCATGTGATGGTTCTGCCCCAATATGCTACGGTCTATGGCAGAGGAGTCTGAGCAAGCTTGTTGGTCTTCTCCTGGGTGGTGGTCCGTGTTTCGGGTCTCGGTCGTACTCCGGTTCGATGGACACTTGTTGCATCGCCTTGCTTTTTTAGGTGTCTTGAGGTTCGCGGTCTCTCGCTATGTGAATGACTAGGAATACGATTCCGACAGCTAGGCATAATGCCCAGGAATATTGTGTGGTGACTCCGGCTATTCCTGAAAAACCCAGCATCGCCGCCACACCCCCCAGCAGTAAAAAGAGCAACCCGAAAAACAACATGAGCAACTCCTTGTTTTAATGTCTTTTTTTTTCGGTGGCTGGTACAAAGCTGATGCATCAGTACCGAGGGTACATAACCCGACGTGGTGGAGGGCATGAAGGAACCGCTGCTTGGCAACGGTGCCCTGGATTGCCATCATCTCGTACTCCGTCAGAGGTGAAAGACATATGGCAGAAAGGTGGAGTGGTTTTCCTCTCATGATCCTGTCACACGTCCCGATTGAATGCAAGGCGCCGGGTGGGTTACGCAAAGGTCCGCCTGCCCAGTCATTTGCCGGGTATGGACACCGGGACCCCCAAAGCCACATATCGGGGTAAGTTCAATTTTACCTCCACATCGGATGGGACCATGGATTGTGTGCAGGTGGGGCACAGATACGGCCCCAGGGTTGTCGAGGTCCAGAACCCATTCACATGAGTTGTACCGCACCCACAACAATCGATTAGAGCAATTTGGGAGGGCTTTTCAGTAAACCGGGCAACTCGGCAGCTCATGATGTCACCTCCTTAGGGAACTCATGTTGATGGCGAGAATTTGGCTGATAGTAAGGGCAGTCTATCGAGAAAACGGCCGGTGAGCTGGTCAAAATTGCTCAGTGGTAAGGCATGAAAATATTTGGGACCTCTGGAACAATCCGGCTCGGCCCAATAACGCCTCCCCGCAGTAGCTGTCGAGGGGCGAACAGTAACGCTATATATAAAGGGGCAGCCCCCGACTCCCTGAATAAATTTCACAAACATAAAGCTGTCTCTTCTCACGGAGCATCTGTGAAACCGGTCCCCATTTGGTTCGGTTTGAATCCAAATCTTGTTTGTCCTACTATGTGTTTCATCTTGTCGATGAAAGGATGGTGATGATTGATTGACGCCTTCTCTCCTTGATTGAAATGGCTACGAAGGGATTGGTGCAGCAATGCCATGGTCCTGGTCATTCTGCTTGGGGTGACGTCAAAGAGTTGCCAATGCTCTTCTATCCGATGCCAGAGGATGGGAAGCCACCTTCGATAATATTTATAATATTATATTACAGGAGTATCAATTCAGATGAAGGTCAAGAAACTGTTGCATACACGCATGCGGGTCAGTGATATGACCCAGACCCTCGCCTTTTACCGGGATGTGTTGGGGCTGGAGGTTGTTGAGCAAAAGGTGTCTCCCCGAGGCTCGCAGCTCGCATTTTTGTCCGTTCCGAACAGCGACGAATTGATCGAATTATGTAGTTTCCCGGCCAGCGGGGAGGTCAAGGTCCAGGAGGATTTGGTGCATCTGGCTTTTGAAGTGGAGGATTTGGACCGGACCATTCAAGAGCTTGAATCCAAAGGGGTTCCCATCACGGAC
>JBDIVP010000029.1:0-20816 GCA_039794325.1 Candidatus Inrsubterrania sp. | reverse complement strand
TCTTCATCAATGCGGTCCCAAACGATGGTGCTTTGGAAAAAGGTTTACGAATTATGAATGAGGTGTCTTCCGCCACAAAACCCTTTTCTTCAGGTAAACGAATTTCTCCTCATCAATTGCGTCCCGGGATGTATCTGCTTGGAATCGTGGATTCCTGGTGGAAATCCCCCTTTTTCCTGCATCGACGAGTGATTCAAAATTTTGAAGAAATACAACTGTTAATTCAGTCGGGAATCCAGGAAGTTGAAATTGATCCGGAACGTGGTCTTGATGTGGCATCCGAAGAACGGACGGACAGGACCCTGTCCGGAACGTGCGAGGAGCTTGCGCCTGATATTGGCCGCGAGCCTGTCGGAGAGGGCCGATCTGCCGGTATGCATTCCTCAACAGGCGTACAAGCCAATCATGATCTTCGCCGGCAGGTGCTTAAGGTGCGGCGTGATCTCCAGGCGGCGTTAAACCATATTTTTGAAGGAGTGAAGACCGGACAGGCTCTGAGAATGACATTGGTTCACCAGGCCGCCGAAACCCTCATCGGAGAAATCACCAGCTATCCCGAATTGGTCACGGAGGTGATGTTGCTGGATGCTTTAAACGGATATGATAAACCGTTGTATGTCCATTCTCTGGATGTTGCCTTGCTCGGTGTCCTTGTCGGATTGCAGATGGAATGGAGGGGGGGGCTTCTCCATGAAATTGCGGTGGCAGGTCTGTTGCACGATGTTGGCTTCATTCGACTGCCCGCTCATATCGTGAAAGATCAATGGGCCGATCAGGGATCCGCCCGCTTGGTTCTTCGACAGCATGTTAATGTTGGTGTGGCGCTGATACGACAACATGCCAAAGGGTCTTCATTGGTGCATCGTTTTGTGGGTGAGCACCATGAGCGTGTGGATGGGAGTGGGTATCCAAGGAAATTAACCGGGGATTCCCTCTCCGAGGCCGGCCAACTGCTGGGAATGGTGGATTATTTTGACGAACTCATTTCCATTTGGGGCAATCCGGTCAGCCTGCCTCCGGTTCTGGCCCTTCGACGGATTTTTAAAGAAACTCATGAAGGCCGGTTCCCTGCACGGATGGGCGAAGCTCTGGTGCGAACCTTGGGAGTATTTCCGGTGGGAACCTTTGTGAAATTGACATCAGGTGAGGTGGGGGTTGTGGTTGCCCACCAGCCTCAGGCCGGAACCAGGCCGACGGTGATGTTGATCTATGACCAGGCAGGGAAACCTTTGACTCCCTTTTACTCGGTCATCCTCGGAGAAGCGACACCTTCCGGGCAGGAAATTACCGTCAAACAGATTCTTCATCCCGGTGATGTGGATTTTGATTTACGTGCGGCTATGCCCGCCATGCAAGCATAAGAGCGGGAGAGGTAAAGGAATGTGGCGTGCCGGGAAGCGACATCGTTGAGGCTATAGGGTGTACGATGGCCATCGATGACGCCTATCGGGCAGGTCCGAATTTCACGATCACCGAATCCCTCGGATGAGGGCGTGCCTGCTGTTTTAAGAATACGCGGAACTATGGAATACCTTTCCAGTCTTTTTCAGACGGCAATGCATTCCCCCCTGTTTCGAAGTATTTGGGAAGGGGGGACATCCGGAGTGTGTCTCATCGATCGGGAGGGGCGGGTTGTGGCCATGAACCCCATCGGCTCCCGTTTGTTGGGGTGGGGAATGCAATTTCCCGTTGGAGAATCCTGCCATGATCTCCTGGATTGCGTGGTTCCATCTTCGAACGGGGGAAGGGACGTCTGTCCACTTGAGGGATTATTGCATGCCAAAAAGGTAGCCTGGAATCCTCGGGCGCGTTTAAAAGGGCGGCATCATCAATTTTATTGGGTTGAACTCAAAGGGGTGGTGCTGGATGATCTCACGGAATCGGGCTTTCTTCTGATCTTTCGGGATTTGAGTCAGGAGATTAAGCTGGCGGATGATTATCGACGATTGGCTTCAATCCCCGCCGAAAGCCCGTTTCCCATTATCGAGGTGAATGCAGCCGGGCAATTGGTGTATGCCAATGGTGCCATGGTGGATCTCATGGAATATGCCGGAATCCACTCTGACGGGTTTTCCAAGGCCCTGCCCGAGCAATTTTCCGAAAAGGCCGGCCGTTGGCTGTATCAAGGGTATGTCGAAAGTTCCTACGAAGTATCAGTGGGACACCGGCAGTTTATCTGGGCATTTTCTCCCCATCCGGAATTGGGGCTTCTCCGTGGCTATGGAATGGATATCACGGAACGAAAGCTTGCCGAACGTGAATTGTTGTGGTTTGCCGATACCTTGGAAACGAAGAACCACGAACTGGATCAGGCCCTGGTTCGTGCCGAAGAAGCGACCAGGGCCAAAGCGGCCTTTTTGGCCACCATGAGCCATGAAATTCGTACCCCCTTGAACGGAATTATCGGCATGGCCGAATTGTTGTTGAATTCCTCGCTGAGCAAGGAGCAGCAGGAATGTGCGGCCATCATTCAAAAATCGGGAGGGGTGTTGTTGTCCATCATTAACGATATCCTGGATTTTTCCAAGATTGAATCCGGGCACTTTACCCTCGAAACGATCGGATTCACACCCCGCCTGCTTCTGGAAGAAGTGATCGATTTATTTTCGGAACGGGCTTATCGAAAACAGGTGGATATTGCCGGGTATGTCGATCCGGATGTGCCTTTCTGTTTGTTAGGGGATCCTCATCGGCTCCGACAAATTCTCAGCAACTTCTTGTCCAATGCGGTGAAATTTACCACGGATGGATTCGTGCGGGTGCATGTAGCCTGTGTGGCTTCGGAGGAGACGGCGGGTGGTATTGGTTCGGGAAAAACAGGCCATGCTTCGCAGGCTCCGATGGATCGTACGTGGATTCGATTTGCCGTGCAGGATACCGGGATTGGTATTTCACCTGAGGCGCAAAAGAAAATTTTTCAGGTCTTCGAGCAGGCCGATGCGTCTACGACCAGAAAATTCGGTGGGAGTGGACTTGGGTTGGCGATCAGCAAGCAACTGGCCGAATTGATGGACGGGAGGGTGGGCGTTGAGAGTCGATTGGGAGAAGGGGCAACCTTCTGGTGTGACATTCCTTTCCGTATCGGCTGCCCGTCTTCCGAGGATCCGGTCCCTTCGGTGAATTCGGATGGACGTTTCATCGCACTGGTTGGACTTCCTGAGGCCTCGGAATGGGTGATCCGGTTGTTGCTTGAGGAACAACATATTCCGGTGAAAATCTTCCCCACGCTGTCCGAAATTCGGGAGGCCCTGATTTCCGATTCCGGGGAGACTCCGGAGATGGCCGGAATCATGGTGGCTCAGGGGGGCTCCGACTCCGTCATAAATACCTACCTTGGGGAATTATCGGAGTATGGTGTTTCGCCGAATGTCTGGCGGGTGGAAAATTTCTGGGAACGAACACATGGGCGAACCCCCAGGAGTGACAGCTTAAGCGTCTTGACCATCCCGGTTCACCGATCACATTTGTGGCGGCTTCTGGAAGAGGGGGGCAGTCATCAGATTTCTGCGAATCAGGAGGAACCCAGGGTGAGGGATGGCTTGGCCGAGTATGAAACAGAGAAGGTGGAAGATGTCAAGACAAATTCAGGACCTTCGGTCGGGACGGCTGAGACGGTGGTGTTGGTAGTGGAAGATAACCCGGTTAACCAGAAAGTCGCGGCAGGCATGTTGGACAAACTGGGCTGCCATGTGTGTATAGCCGGGACCGGCATCCAAGCCCTTCAACTTCTCCAACGACAAGCTGTCGATGCGATCTTGATGGATTGGGAAATGCCGGAAATGGATGGGTTCGAAACCACCGCCCGAATTCGTCGGCTGGAGCGGGAAGGTGGGTTGGCCGGTTGTCCCCCCCCCAATCCTGCGGACTCCGAGATACCCGAGAAACGACATCTACCGATTATTGGAATGACTGCCCATGTGTTTTCCGATCACCGGGATCGATGTTTGCAAGGCGGAATGGATGATTTTCTCCCCAAGCCCGTCTCTATGGCCATGCTTCAAAGGGTATTGGAAAAGTGGATAGGAAAACCCCATCTTTCGGGTCAAACCGGTGAGTGCGAAGTTTCCAATTCCCCGCTTCAAACGACCGAGTGTCAAGAAAAGGTGACCCGCCAATCGGACGGCATGGCTCGGAGAAAACTTTCCGAAAATCATTGGTATGATTGGGAAGGGGCCATCCGCGCGCTGGACGGAGATTGGGATTTACTGAAGGCGTTGGGACACATCTTTGCCGAGAGTGCTCCGGCTATCCTTCGCCGCTTGCTGGAAGGGTTGGAGAAAGATGACCGTCGTGTCCTCTACGATGGAGCGCATCAACTTAAAGGGGCCTTAGGATCTCTATATGCCACCGAGGCCATGAGCATCGCCGGACAACTCGAGCAGGAAGCCATGTCCGCCACAAAAGAACGATTGTGTAGGCTTGTCCAGGGTTTACGGGAGATGGTCAATGCCCTGATTGACATGTTCCTTGACTGTCAACAAGAAAAAACCGGGAATGCGGTGGATTGGGCGGAATCGGCGGCAAAAAGTAGAGGGTGAGATCGAAGCCATGCAGTGGTTGGTCTCCTGCGATGGCTCCGTATGGAAGGCAAGAGCCGAGAAATTGGGATATCGGCCACCAAGGCTTAAGGTTGCCACTCATTATTCCGATACGTGAAGCATTACTGACCAACTTTGAAGAGGATAGAACAATGAAGGATTTACTGACCCTGAGCGAAGTCTCCTCATTCTTAAAGGTGCCCAAGTCTACAATTTACAAGCTGGCACGGGAGCGACGGCTGCCGGGCCACAAGGTGGGAAAGCACTGGCGTTTTGTCCGCGAGGAAATTGAGGCCTGGGTACAACAGGCTGGAACTGAAGAATCTGTCGGGGCGATACCCCAGCACGACGGGCGTGAACGATTCAGTTTGAATTGAACCGGCACGCGGTTTCTTTGTTCCATGGCATCGGAATAGTTGAGGGGAATGCCCCATTCAAATACCGGAGATAAGTTGAGGGGGCTCCCCTTAGTTCCTGTTTTTCCTAAACCGTACTCCTGCCTCCCGGATTTAATCCCCCTCCTCCAGCCTAATTAAGTTTCAGTTGTCCGTTGAGGGGGCAGGATAATGCCTGTCCGGAATGGACCCGATATCACCTCTTCCCCTTTATTGGGGAGAGGCTTAAGAACATTTCTTCGATTACCGAATGTGGTGTAGGTGGTTCGTGTGGAACTAAAGGTGAAAGTCCGGGGGAAACAGAATATCCGCCATAATGTCCTGTGTGGTTACAGGGAGTGAATGGACCATTATTGTTTTAATTTAAGGAGCTCGTCATGATCGATACGAGTGTCAAGGTACTGGTGGTGGACGATATGTCCACGATGCGAAGGATTGTAAAAAATGTGCTGCGTCAAATCGGGTTTTCCGACATTGTGGAAGCGGAAAACGGCCAGGATGCTCTTGGAAAACTGAAATGCGGGGGATTCGGTTTGGTGGTTTCGGATTGGAATATGCCTGTGATGCAGGGCATCGATCTGCTCCGTGCCGTGCGGGCGGATCCGAACTTGAAATCTCTCCCTTTTCTCATGGTGACGGCGGAGGCGCAAAAGGAAAATATCATTGAGGCGGTGCAGGCAGGGGTGAGTAATTATATCGTCAAACCATTTACCGCGGAGGCCTTGCAGGAAAAGTTGGATAAAATCTTTTCCAAACTCCAAGCTGCCAAACCCTAAAGGCTCGCTGTTTTGAGGAAGGAGAATGCTATGCTGGTCGATCGAACGTTTGTTGAGAAGACTGAGAATCAGGCCGGGGACGAAGAGTCGGACCACGATAAAACCATATATGCGGAACTGGCGGAATTGACGAAATATGTGGAAATGATGACTAAGACGATTCGAGATATGGAGGCCCCGGTGGCCAGTACCTCCGATCAATTGCCGCAGGCCACCAAACATCTGAGTGATCTGGCCAAACTGACCGAAGAAGGTACCCATAAGGTTCTTACTCTCACGGAAGAGCTTGAACGAAACCGATTGCAGGTTCAAAAGAGTCTGATGGGATTGAAATCCGGTTTGGACGAGACGCAAGCCGGGCAGGTGGATGCCGTTTTGGACATTCTGCAGGCCGATGAGGACAATTTGATGAACATTCACGTGGCCTTGTCGTTTCAGGATTTAGTGGCCCAACGGGTGGGAAAGTTGGTCGCCATCCTCAACGAAGTCCAGCATAAGTTGCTGAAGTTGGTTGTGGTGTTCGGATTACAACAAAAACTGAATGCGGGTAATCGGTCGGTGGAAGGGCGAGCGTATCATATTCTTCAGCAATTGGAAGCCTCTAAAACCACGGCATTGGAGCAGAATCTGGTCGACGATATTTTGGCCGAATTTGGGGGATTATGAGAAAGGCATCTGCGCGGGTAAGCCGGATGACGCGAAGACAGGATGAGCAATGAACGAGGAAATGCAAGAAATTCTCAATGATTTTCTGGCGGAAAGCTCGGAAATGTTGGAAGCCTTGGACCAACATTTTGTGCAGTTGGAGTCTGAACCATCCAACATCGAATTACTCAATGAAATTTTCCGTTGTATGCACAGTATGAAGGGCTCCGCAGGGTTTCTGGGTTTTACCCGCCTTGTTGAGGTGACGCATCAGGCGGAGAGCCTCTTGAACAAATTGCGGCAGGGTGAAATTGCCGTGTCGCCTTTTATCATCGACATCATTCTTGAAGCGGTAGATTCCGTCAAGGGGTTGCAGGCCGATATAAGAACCACGGGGGAAGATTCTCACGTTGACACCGAAATGATTGTGCATAAACTGACCTTGACTATGGAGAGTGCGGCGGATTTAGCGCCGCCCTGTCCGGCCAGGAGTTCGACTATTTCCGAGGAGGCTCCTGCCGCCTCCACGGATCAGGGGGCGGATGGGGAACCCTTCACGGACCCTTCCGGGGACCCAGCGGGCGATTCCGTTTCTCCGAGTGCCGATGAAGTATTGCTTGGAGAAGACTCGAACGAGGAAAGGGCGGCAGCGCCGATCGAAGGGGGAGGGCTATCAGAACTGTTATCCAAAATGAAGGAAGCCGCCTCCCGCACCATGCAGGTGGCGGCGCCGGGTCCCGGGAAAAGCGTGTCTTCAAAAGAGGAAGATCAGACGGTTCGTGTGGAGACCCGGCGATTGGATCATGTCATGAATCTGGTAGGCGAATTGGTGTTGAGCCGGAATCGGTTGATGAAATTGGGTTGTGGCCTTGAGGAACACAGCGAAGCTGATGCCCTGGTTCGGGAATTGGGCCTGACCTTGGCGCAATTGAATTTGGTGACATCCGATTTGCAGTTGGCCGTGATGAAAACCCGGATGGTTCCGATTCGAAAGGTTTTTTCACGATTTCCACGGTTGGTCAGAGATGTAGCCAGCCGGCTGGGGAAGCAGGTTCGTCTCGAATTGTCCGGAGAAGAAACGGAAGTCGATAAATCGGTGGCCGATGAGTTGAGCGATCCTTTGGTGCATCTCGTCCGAAATGCCATGGATCATGGGTTGGAGACCCCCGAAGAACGCGTGGCCAAAGGCAAAAAACCTGATGGCTGCGTTCGGCTTACGGCCTATCAGGAAGGGAACAGCATTGTCATACGGGTGGAAGACGACGGACGGGGATTACAGGTGGAAACAATCTCGGCCAAGGCCCTGGCTAAAGGGATGGTGACACCCGCCGACCTTGAGACCATGTCTCAAAAAGACATTATGCATTTGATTTTTCTCCCGGGCTTCAGTACCGCCGAGCGTGTCAGCGATTTGTCCGGACGCGGAGTAGGCATGGATGTCGTGCGTACGAATATCAGCCGTATGAACGGGAGCTTGGACTTGGATTCCGAGCCCGGCCGTGGTAGCCGGATTACGATTAAATTGCCGTTGACGGTGGCCATAATCCAGGCTTTGATGGTTGAAGTCGAGTGCGCCACCTTTGCAATTCCATTAGCCTCGGTGGTGGAAGCCGTCAAAGTCACGAAGGATGAAATTAAAAGCATCAATGGACAGCCTGTCCTCAATTTTCGCGAACGGATTCTTCCTCTCCTGGATCTGGGGGAGGCCTTTCATCTGCCACATTCCGATCATCATGAGTGTTACGTGGTGGTGGTGGCGGTGGGAGAACGGCGTTTAGGGGTGGTGGTCGACCGGCTTCGGGCGCAGGAAGAAGTGGTCATCAAATCCCTGGGAGAGTTTTTGGCCAATGTGAAAGGAGTGGCAGGGGCGACCATTACCGGCGATGGGAAAGTGGTCCTAATCCTCGATATGGCGGATTTGGTGGAAGATGTCAAAACGGCCACGCTGACCGGGCTCAGGTGAAAGAACAGTGGTTAGGCCTGTCTGATGAAGGGTGGCCCCGGCACAATAGGCAAGCGGTGGCGAGGAGAAACGGCGGAAACAAATTGAGAGGAATGGGGAAACGCGATGGCAAAATGGATGGCTGAAATTGATCAGCGGACCCGATTGGCTGGTGCCAATAAAATGGAGTTGTTGATGTTCCATCTCGGGACGGAAGAAATTTACGGGATCAATGTGTTCAAAATTCGTGAAGTGATGAAGTTGCCGGGTATCACCAGAATTCCCGATGCTGATCGCCGGATTTTAGGGATCGTCAATCTCCGGGGCGAAAATGTTCCTCTTGTGGATTTGAAGCAGGCGATCGGGCTGGGAACAGGTGAGGCGGATGGGGGAAAGTTGGTGATTGCTGAATATAACGATCAAAAACAGGGTTTTCTGGTCAGCGATGTAGACAGGATTATTCGAATGTCATGGGAGAAAATTCAAATCCCTCCTCCCATGGTTCAATCCAGTCGCCAGGGAGCGGTGACTGCCGTTACCCAATTGGAAGATGGGCGAATGGTTTTAATTCTGGATGTGGAAAAGGTGCTGGCTGAACTTCATCCCAAATCGGACGACGAAATTCTGGCCGGCATTGAAACGGCGGAGGAATTACAGGGCAAACGGGTCTTAATCGCCGATGACTCGTTGGTGGCCCGCAAGCAAATAACCAAAACACTGGCCAGATTGGGTATGACCTGGGAGGAAACCCAAACGGGGCGTGAAGCCTTGATGCGTTTGCGCCAGTGTGCGGATTTGGCCGGAAAAGTGGGGAAGACTATTTTTTATTATTTTGGAGGGGTCATTACCGATATTGAAATGCCGGAAATGGATGGATTTTCCCTGACCAAACACATACGAGCCGATCCACGATTGCAGGGATTGCCCATACTGATGCATTCGTCCCTGTCCGGACAGTGTAACGTGGAAAAGGGGGAGGCTGTGGGCGTGACCGGTTATGTGTCCAAATTTCATCCTACGGATTTGCGGGACAAACTCCTCGAGCATCTTGGAGGGAAGAAGGACCAGACGGCCAAGCTTCCGGCCCTTGCTATTCATTGAAGGGAGCTAAGACCTACTGAGCTATGGGAAGGCTCCCGTGATCCTTCGGAGCAGGTATCATATGGCGGGTTCAGAGGGCGTAGGCATGCGCAACGATGGCGGGCGAGAACGATATTTATTCTACGAGGAAACAAGATGGGGAACTTAAGACTCGGTCCAAAATTTGTGTTGTCTTTGGGAGTGCTTGGGGTGGGCCTGCTGGCATTGGGCTTGTGGGCCACCTATCAGCTTGAAGAACGCCGCTTGCGGACTTGGTTGGAGGAGGAAGGTCATATCATTCAGGCCCAGATTGAGGTGACGCGGGCATATATTGCCAAAAATTATGTGGGGAAGTTGGCCAAATCTTCTATCAGTTCGGAAGTGCATATCGCCCGCGAATACGAAGCGGACCCGAACGCTATTCCCTTTCCTGCAACGGCCACCCAGGAGATCGGCCTGGAATTGAGTAATCAAGGGGTGTTCCATGCCAAGCTGATCAGCGATCAACCCATGAATCCGGCCAATGGGCTTCGGGACGAATTCGAACAACGCGCTATGGATTTGATTAACAGTGGAGCCGAAAGTCACAGTGAAATTCAAATGCTCAATGGGGTGCCCACCTTCCGGCGTGCCAGTGCGGACCGGGCGACCGTGGAAGCGTGCATACATTGCCATGTCGGTAAAAGGCTTGGAGAAGTCATCGGGTTGTTGTCCGTATCCATCCCCGTGAGCAAAGCTCAGGCGGCTATGGGAAATTCCCTCTTGCACTCCGCAACTTGGATGGGGGGTATTATTCTCGCCTGTCTGCTGGCCGTCTATTGGCTGGTCCATGTATTTGTGTTGAGACCCCTGCAAGGGCTCAGTTCGATTGCCAAGGACATGGCTCAGGGAGACGGGGATTTGACCCGGCGGGTCCCGGTCAAGTCCGGAACGGATGAAGTCGCGGTATTAAGCCGATATGTCAATCTTTTTATCGAGAAAATTCAGCGGGCCATTGTGATGGTGAATGAGGGAACCAACCGGTTGGTGTCCTCGACCGTGCAATTATCAACGACCGCCGATTTGGTGGTGCGTGCCGCTGAAGGGCAGGGTGCACGGATCGTGCAATCCGCTTCCGCTGTGGAAGAAATGACTATGACGGCCGGCGAAGTGGCACGGAATTCCACTGATGCCGCCCGATTGGCTCAAGAAACAGCGGAGACGGCCAAGGACGGACAGGAGGTCATGCAGCAAACCGTGGCAGGCATGCAGCAAGTGTCTCAGGCGGTGATGCAGGCTGCGACGATTATTACGACACTCGGGCGATCCTCGGATCAGATCGGCCAAATTGTTCGGGTGATTGAAGATATCGCCGATCAGACCAACCTGCTAGCTTTAAATGCTGCCATCGAGGCCGCGCGGGCCGGAGAACAGGGGCGGGGATTTGCGGTAGTGGCGGACGAAGTTCGAAAACTCGCGGAGCGAACGACTAAAGCCACGAAAGAAATCGGCGACATGATTCGAAAGATTCAACAGGATACCAAGATGGCGGTCACTTCCATGGAGCAGGGCACCAACCAGGTCGGACATGGGGTGGAGCTGGCCAACCGGACGGGCGAAGCGTTGGCGAAGATTTATTCAATGGTGAATAGTACCGCCGGAATGATTCAACAAATCGCCCATGCGGCTGAAGAGCAATCGGTGGCCAGCCGGCAAATCGCCGGGGACCTCGAAGCGGTGACTCAGACCACACGGGAGACGACCAATGGAATCAATGAATCGGCCAAGGCCTGTCATGATTTGAGTTCTTTGGCCGGGGACCTCCAGAAACTGGTCAAGGCGTTTAGGGTATAGCCGAATGTTGTTCAATAGTTTAAACCACTTCGGACCGGGTGCTTATGATGATGCCGGGGGATGTGGAGGATGGGAGGGGGGATCTTCTCCGCCGGAAGATCGCCCTTGTTTGTGGCGAACCACTTGTTCCAGGATTCCGACGGAATCCTGGAGAAGATCGGCCGCACAAGACAGGGTGACATGAAGTTGTTTCCATGCTTCATCCCAACGTCCTTCGCGTTGAAGGTCCTGAAACCGCTGGTGTTGGGCTTGGAGAATGGCTTTTTTGGCATCGAGCAACAGGCGATCGGCTTGAGAGCTGGCTGGTCGTTCCATTGAGATCATTCCTTTTATAAAACACGAAGAACGGAATACAGAACATAAAAAGAAAAAAAGATGATAGCCAACACCCTATCAGAGCCATCCGGAAGGCCACAAGGTGACGTTGGTCGTTGTTGCTGCTCGATGGCATTCGTTGTGTCCGGTTGGTGAGGGGATCCGAATCATTCCTCAACCGAAAGTCCGCATATCGTCCATGGCCCATCAGAATGCCCCCATCAAAGTTCTTGTGGTGGATGATTCCACCTTCATGCGCAATACGCTAACGACGGTCTTGATGAAATATCCGGATGTTCAGGTCGTGGGCACAGCCCGAAACGGCCGGGAGGCGCTTGAGGAAGTGGTCAGGCTTTCCCCGGATGTCATGACGTTGGATCTGGATATGCCGGAAATGGGGGGGTTGGAAGTTCTCGAACGGATCATGGCGGAACATCCGCTGCCCGTCGTGATGGTCAGCGCCTTAACCCAGGAAGGCGCCTCGGAAACGTTTCAGGCTCTGGCACGGGGAGCGTTCGATTTTATACCCAAATATCGGCGTACCGTCCTCCATGATCTGACCGAAATGGACGTTCGGTTATATGAGAAGATTAAAAGCGCTTTCGAAAATAAACGCCGATTTCTTGATGGACACCGAAATGGTAAAGCGAAAACCCCACCGGCCGGTGACAATCCGATGCACGCATCCCTTCAAGTCAGGCCGGAGGTTGGGAGAGAAACCGGACGTTGCCGCCCTCCGGGAAAAATTATTCCGATGGAATCGGAGGCGGTTCGCCTTGTGGTGATTGGAGCGTCCACCGGCGGCCCACAGGTGTTATCCGAACTCATCAGAGTGATTCCACCAGCCTTTCCGGCTTCGCTCCTGATCATTCAACACATGCCGAAATTTTTCACCTCGGTGTTTGGTACGCAATTGGCGAAACTTGCTCGGATCCCGGTCAGGGAAGCTCAGCATGGAGATGTACTCGAAGCGGGGGTCGCCCTGATTGCTCCCGGGGACCATCATTTGGCTCTGAAGCGTGGAAGGGCGGGAACGTATCTGGTGGATGTCTCAGAAGCCCCTGCTCATTTGCCCTATTGGCCGTCGATTGATTTGGCCATGACGTCATCCGCCGAATTGTTTGGTTCCAGAGTCTTGGGACTCATTCTGACCGGAATGGGTCAGGATGGGGTCGAAGGGTGCCGGACGATAAAACAGCACGGCGGGAAAGTCTTGGTCCAAGATGAAGCCTCTTCGGCGGTGTTCGGGATGAACGGTGCAGTGTGGCATGCCGGCCTTGCCGATGAGGTCGTTTCCGGGGTACGGCTGGGAGAGCGTCTCGTGGAGATTGTCGGTGGTATCTGACAGACGGAGACGATGTGTTTCGTTAATTTTTCGAGTGGAATTGTCCGAAAAGGGATGAACGGTTGAATCAGGAGAAGAAGGTATGGAGAAGGGGGTACACACAAATCAGAATGACGGCTTGTCCGAGATCGTAGGTAACATCCTTCAGCTGGTCAGTTTTCAGTTGGATCAGGAGGAGTTCGCCATTGATATTTTGGGTGTCCAGGAAATCATCAGGGTGGTGGAGATCACGCCTGTTCCGAATGCTCCCTATTATGTCGAAGGGGTCATCAATTTACGGGGTAAGGTCATTCCGATTGTTAACCTGCGCTCGCGCTTCGGCTTATCTCCCGCGTCCCCGAGTAAGGAAACCCGAATCATTGTCGTGGAAGTCCTGGATTCCATATTAGGGTTTATCGTGGATTCTGTCGAAGAAGTGTTGCGGTTGCCCGAGGTGTGCATGGAACCCCCTCCCATATCGGGCCGCGGTGGATCTGATGAATTTCATAAAGGCATCGGGCGGGT
Source organism: Candidatus Inrsubterrania sp. (assembly GCA_039794325.1). Lineage (GTDB taxonomy): Bacteria > Nitrospirota > Nitrospiria > Nitrospirales > UBA8639 > JACKFE01. The sequence goes on along the minus strand of JBDIVP010000029.1, from coordinate 7,443 downwards.
GGATGGACGACTGTTGATTCTTCTGGATCTGCCCCTTTTGTTCGGATTGTCCAAGGTGGCATAAGAAATTGTGACAGTGAAAGATAGGTGATGGATGGATATTTTGTCGGTGTTGGGTATTATCATTGCCGTAGGAGCCATTGTCGCTGGACAGGCCCTGGAGGGTGGACATATCGGCTCTATTCTTCAAGGAACCGCCTTTCTCATTGTTATCGGAGGGACGGTCGGGGCTGTGATGTTGAATTACCCCATGCCGATTTTCTTGAAAGCGTTGAAGAGTCTGGGCATGGTGTTCGGAAATGTCCATGTGGATCAAAAAGGCATTATTACCAAGGTTGTGGAGCTCTCCAATGTCAGTCGCAAACAGGGATTGTTGGCCCTTGAGGGGCAGATCAAGAGTTTGAACGATCCCTTGATGGCCAAAGGGGTACAATTAGTGGTAGATGGAACGGAACCGACCAAAATCAGGGAAATTCTGGAAGTTGAAGTGGGAATGTTTGAAGAGGAATACACGATGGCCGGAAAAGTGTATGAATCCTTCGGGGGATACTCCCCGACTGTCGGGATTTTGGGGGCGGTTTTGGGGTTGATTCATGTTATGGAAAACCTGGCCGACCCGTCGAAACTCGGCAGTGGAATTGCCGTGGCCTTTGTGGCGACGGTGTATGGAGTCGGAGCGGCCAATTTGTTTTTTCTCCCCATGGGAGGCAAGATTAAAATGAAAGCCAAGGAATTGATCGTTGGTAAAATGATGGTGATTGAAGGATTGATTTCCGTTGCGCAGGGTGAGAATCCTCGAATGATTGAGGAAAAACTCAGTGGATTTTTGCCGTCCTCGGAGAAGCCCCAATCCTAGCCGGCAATGGTCCCAATCCGGATGAGCCGGCTCTATGAAGAAAAAACTTGAAGAGCATGAAAATCACGAGCGCTGGCTGGTATCCTATGCCGATTTTATCACTCTGTTGTTTGCATTTTTTGTGGTGATGTATGCGGTTTCCTCGGTCAATGAGGGGAAATACCGGACGCTGAGTGAATCCATGATGAATGCGTTTTCCAATTCCAAACCGGTTGGGGAGTTGAGTGTTTTAGACCTTCCTGTAGCGAAAAACAAGGAGATTGTTGTCAAAGAGGCTCAACATAACCATGAAAACGCCAGAACGTTTTTGAAGGTGGCCAACGCTATTACCGCTGCCAAGGTCCCTCCCGGTGTCAAAATTACCTCGACCGAGCGGGGATTATCCATTCGAATCAAAGATGATGCGCTTTTCGATAGTGGCAGTGCTGCGATGAACCCTTCCATCAAGGAATTTCTTGATTTGATTGCGGGGCTGGTTCGAGATTTACCCAATCTCATTGTGGTTGAAGGACATACCGACGCCCAACCCATCCGATCGAAGGCGTTTCCTTCCAATTGGGATCTGTCCACCGCCCGATCCAATATTCTCGTTCGATATTTTACAGAGCATCATGGCCTGACACCTGAACGTTTTACTTCCAGCGGATTTGGAGGAACGAGACCTGTGGCCTCCAATGCGTCTCCGGATGGGCGTGCGGAGAACCGTCGCGTCGAAATGATTGTGCTTCGTCAGACCAGCCCTTCCCTGTCCCCCCGGCACCCCTTTCTTCCATAGGAATCCCTGAAGTGGGAGTCCCCAATTAGGCCGGGTGCCTCCAATTATCCTCAATCTGTCTAATATCCTGTTGCTCCATTTTCCCTTTTTCTCAAACATGCTAGGCATGAAACCGTCTGTGGGGAAAATTGTTCCCAGCATGCGGTATGTATCTCTGCGGCATCTGTTCCCTTGCTCGTCATTTTGACAGGCCGGCGGAGGTCTTTGGGCCTCCATTCCGGTCAGAAATCCTCGAAAAATCTTGAGGAAATCATTCGGTAAGAGATATCTGAGATCGGTTTTTCAACTCCCGACGGGTTGATGTGGGGAAACTCACGATGGCACATGCGTTGCAGATTGCCACATTCGTTGTTGGAAAAGTGAAGGACGGAAAGGAATGAGGTACCCATGAATCGTGGCATCTACCCTCCATTAGCTGGGGCGCTGACGTTGGAACGGCGCCTGGACGTGCTCTCCCATAATATCGGCAACGTCAACACGACGGCCTTTAAGAAGGACAAACCGACGTTTGCCACCATTCTTGGCCACACGTCCGGTCCCTCTATCGCAGGCATTGATTTATTTCCACTCATGGATAGGTTGCCTGCCGATCGTTCGCAGGGGGTGATGTTGCATACAGGGCAAGCGTTGGACGTCGGTTTGGAAGGAGAAGGATTCTTACTGGTGGAAACGTCTGACGGCAATCGGTATTACCGGGGAGGGAGCTTGCATCGGAATACGGAAGGTTTGTTGGTCACACATACAGGGGATCCCCTGCTGGGCAAGAAGGGGCCAATCGCCTTACCGGTGGGAGATGTGGGTATTGAATCGGACGGAACCGTTCGGGTGAACAATACGATTGTGGATCAATTGCGCGTGGAGCAGGTTCCATCAGGAGAACAGATTGCCAAGGTGGGTGACCTGTATTGGACCGCTGCAGAAAACGGAACCCCGGCTACCATGACGAAGGTTCATCAGGGCATGCTGGAAAAATCCAATGTCAACCCTTCCCTGGATATGGTGGAACTTATTAAAGTCACCCGGGAATACGAGCAGATGCAACGGGCAATCCAAGCCATGGATGAAATGGCCGGCCAGGCCATTCAGGCCGGACGGGTACAGGCATAAGAAGTGAGAAGGAAGAAGTGAGAAGGAAGAAGTGAGAAGGAAGAAGGAAGCGATTAAGGAACGGCTTCCTTGATCCTCCTTTCTTCTTACTTCTCACTTTTCCCTTCTGACTCCTTACTGTAGCGTGGGGTAGGTTCAGAAGAGAAGCACAGCGTAGTGTTCGGCTGAATATGAAAGGGGACGATCAACAATGATTCGAGCGATGCACACGGCTTCCACGGGTATGTTCGCCCAACAATTGAATATCGATACCATTGCCCACAACCTGGCCAATGTGAACACCACCGGATTCAAACGGAGTCGTGCGGAGTTTGCGGATTTACTCTATCAAATTTCCCGTCTTCCGGGTTCCAATGCCTCCAACATCGGCGTATTTCCCGTCGGAATGCAGGTGGGATTGGGAGTTCGGCCTGTGACGGTGGCCAAGGAAAATGTGCAAGGGAGTCTCAGGCAAACGTTCGGAGAATTAGATTTAGCCATTGAAGGGGCCGGGTATTTTCAGGTGACACGCCCGGATGGAACTGTCATGTATACCAGGGCGGGGTCCTTTAAACGAGATAATACCGGCAATATGGTGACGGGAGACGGGGATCCACTGATTCCCACGATAACCGTTCCTTCCGGGGCGTTGAAGATCGATATCGGACAGGATGGAACGGTATCGGTCCTGTTGCCTGGTGTGGCCCAGGCGACTCAGATTGGACAAATCCAGTTAGTTCGATTTGATAATCCTTCAGGGTTGATTGCACAAGGGAACAATCTCTTTCTTGAAAGTACATCCTCCGGCCCCCCGCAACAGGGAACTCCTGGTTTTACAACCGGCTTTGGGAATATTCAGCAGGGGTTTTTAGAAAATTCCAATGTCAACATCGCGGATGAAATGGTCAATATGATTATGGCCCAACGGGCGTACGAACTGAATGCCAAAGCCATTCAAGCATCGGATGACATGCTGTCAATAGCCAACACCTTGAGGCGGTAAAGCATGAATCGCATTTGGATGTTTGGGATGTTACTCAGTGTCGTATTGCTTGATGCGGCGGGTGCAGAAGACCGCATCGTCCGGGCCGCAACCACTGCTCCATCCAAAGATGAACAGCAGGCGGTGAGCATATCCGATCTCGAGCGGGTCCTGCTGAAGGAAATTACCCGCCGGTATGGGAGGCCCCATCATCGGATCAATCTCCGGGTCTTGTTTCCCAATAAACCGATTGCGGTCCGGCAGGGAACCGTTCGTCTGGATGTGGAGGAGGTGACGGGAGGGCGGACGGGGCGTCGGGCGTTCCGTATCAAAGTATTCGTCAATCAGCAATATTTCAGCACAATAAATGTTGTGGGGGAGTTGACCGTTAATGCGGAACTGGTTAGGCCGGCCCGGTGGATCGCTCCGAAAGAGGTCTTGAGCGAAGAAGACGTGGAGATGGTGAATGTGGCCATACCGTCCCTAATTCACGATTTTGTCTTGACCCCGGCCGAGGTTATTGGAAAACAGGCCAGCCGATCGCTGACGCCACATCAACCGATTCGGGCTGGAATGGTGGAAGCTCCCCCCGTAATTCACAAGGGCGACCGGGTTTCGATCGAGGTGCGGAGCCATGGATTGCTGGTGCAAACCGTCGGAACCGCTAAGGCAGCCGGCAAAACGGGAGATACCATTCCGGTGCAAAACCAAAGTTCTGGGCGTGAAGTGTTGGGAAAAATTATAGATTCGGGTGTGGTGGAGGTTCCCTTTTGAAAGCCAGGTGTTTTAGCCGGAGTGCGGCGTATTGCCGATTGCCCTTGCTACTCCTGTTGATCGGGATTGCAGGTTGCAGCAACCCCAAACCGCTGGTGCAGACTCAGCTGGAGGAGGAACCGGTGATTCCGGGCAACGGGCCGGATATCACTTTAGGATCGCTTTGGGAACCTCATAACGGTCGGGCTTTCATGTTTGAGGATCGACGAGCCAGTCGACTGGGAGACATCGTGGTTGTCCGGATTGTGGAGCAACATAGCGGATCCAAGACCGCCAGTACCAAGACCGACCGTGATGCGTCGATCAGTGCCGGAGCGGGTGGAGGAATATTCGGATTGACTTCACTCACTCAAAAATTCGCCAAATACTTTGATATCGATGCCAGTACGGAAAACGCGTTTGAAGGCAAGGGGTCCACAAGCCGCCAGGACTCCTTAAGCGGAACGATTGCAGCTCAGGTGGTGGAGGTGCTTCCCAATGCGGATCTTCGCATCTGGGGAAAACGGGAGGTGACGGTCAATAGCGAAAAGCAAACCATGATTATCAGAGGGATTGTTCGTCGTATCGATTTGGACACGACTAATACCGTTTTGTCCTCGGCCGTGGCCGATGCCCAAATTGAGTATACCGGCCTTGGAGTGGTGGACGAGGTGCAGCGACCGGGTTGGCTGGTACGACTGTTTAATTGGCTGACCCCGTTTTAAGATGTCCGTGGTGAGGAAAGAAGGGATGATAAGTAGAAGCTCAACAGTGGGATCAAGTTCCGGACAACGAAGGTGGAACGCCATGGTTGCCCTGTGGCTTACGGTGATACAGGTTGTACCAGCCGGGTTGTTGGGGATGCTGGCGGGGCCCTCGGAAGCGGCCAGGATTAAGGATATTGCTTCTATTGAAGGCGTGAGGGAGAACCAATTGATCGGGTATGGATTGGTCGTAGGTCTGGACCGGACCGGAGATATGGTGGTGGGGGGCCAATTTACCGCTCAAGCGATCATTTCTATGCTGAATTCCATGGGAATCAATTTGAAGGTGGATCCCATCCAATTGCTTACAAGAAACACCGCATCGGTCATGGTAACGGCCAAACTTCCCCCTTTCGCACGACCGGGCATGAAACTCGATGTGCAGGTTTCTTCCATGGCAAATGCCAAAAGCCTCAAGGGTGGAACGCTCTTGTTGACCCCGTTAAAAGCACCAAATCAGGGCGTGTATGCGGTGGCCCAGGGACCCATCTCCACCTCCGGTTTTGAAGTCGGAGGGGCAGGAACCACGGTCGTCAAAAACCATCAAGCGGCGGGAATTATTCCCGGCGGGGCTCTTGTGGAAAAAAGCGTAGACGTTGATCTACAAGCGTGGAATAAGTTTTCGTTAACGCTGAATCAGGCCGACTTTACGACGGCTCTTCGGGTCTCCGATGTAATCAATACGCACCTGGGAGGAGAAGTGGCCGCAGCCATGAATTCCGGGCAGGTTCAGGTCACGGTTCCCGGAAAATATCAGGGGCAGGTGGTGCAGATGATTGCCGCCGTCGAAGGGTTGGATGTCAATGTGGACGTTCGGGCCAAAGTGGTGGTGAACGAGCGTACCGGAACCATTGTGATGGGGGAGCACGTCCGATTGTCCAGTATGGCGATTTCCCACGGCAGTTTGACGATTAAAATCAAAACCCGCTTTCGTGTGTCCCAACCGGAGGCCCCGGGTCTTATCGGATCGGCGGCCGGGGAAACCGTTGTAACGCCGGAAGTCGATACAGAAGTGGAAGAAGATGTCCAGCGGGTCATACAGGTGGACGAATCCGTCACGCTGGGCGACCTGGTCAAAGCATTGAATTCGGTGGGTGTGACTCCGCGTGATCTGGTGGCGGTCCTTACCGCAGCTAAAGCTGCGGGTGCCTTGCAGGCGGACCTGGAATTGATTTGAAAACGTAAAAAGGAAAAAGGAAAAAGGGAAAAGGCAGAAGGGAAAAGGAAGAAGGCAAAAGGTAAAGGGGAAAAGGAAAAAGCGAAATGCGAAAAGGAGAAGGTGAAAAGTAGCGAGAAAATACCGCAGGTGTGTTTTCGCCTTACTCCTCACGCCTCACGCCTCACGGATTCCTTGATTACCATCTTTGTATCAACTGTAGACCAACATTGTTAGGAGGACGATTCGTGTGATTCCGTTCAGTCCTATCGACTCAACCAGTGTGACTCAAGCCTTGACAGCCGGGAAGGCTTTGGAGGTCGGGCGCCATGCCGACCGGGGACACCTCAGGAAAGCCAGCGAAGACTTTGAAGCCTATTTCATCGGCTATTTGTTGAAGGTGATGCGAGAGACGGTTCCCCAAGGGACGTTCACCGCGAATAGGATGGGTGAACTGTTTCACTCATTTTACGACGAGGAACTTGCCAAACGTGCGGCTCAGGCGGGTGGGGTTGGGCTCGCCCAATATATGGTGGCGTCGTTTGCCGAACAGGACCCGACCCCTTTTCCGCCATCAAACGAATCATCTTTGGGGAATTTATAAGTGGTTCTATAAAGTTGGATCCTGTTGCCTCCGATAACAGTAAAGATAAGGAGGCAAGATGCCATGACGATACGGAGTCTTGATCCCAGTGGAGAACTGGGAAAATTGTTGTTGCAGGTCCAGTCCAAAACGCAGACTGAATCCCCCGTCAACCCCTTTCGACAGACCCGACTCCCTCCATCATCCGATGCGGTGGATTTGTCGGTATTGGCCAGAACGATTCAAGAGCAGACGACGCGGGCCTCGATCTTACCCGACATACGGGCGGAGAAGGTTCAACAGGTACAGCTGGCGTTGGCGCGAGGGCAAACGCCGGTCCCCAGTGACCAGGTATCCGATTCGATGATCCGGGAGACGATTATGAACGCCCTGGCGGGATAATGATTATATCCAATGACATTGGTTAATCCATCAATCGACGGAACGTCCCATCCGCTTTCATGGGACCAAATCGGCCCCCTGCTCAA
>JBDIVP010000028.1:0-20892 GCA_039794325.1 Candidatus Inrsubterrania sp. | reverse complement strand
AGCCATCGATTACGGTGAGGGCGGAGCCTGGAGGCTTTGGCGATTCGATCATGCATGACACGAGGATGGGTCCCGCGAAAGGTTTTTAAGATATCATATGTGGGAAATTGAGCCAACAGAGCCGACCGGGCAGCGATTTCGTCCTGACTGACGGAATCCCCGTCGTGCCGACTCTTTTGATAAGCCAGTTTGGCTTGTAAAATCTTCGGGTCCTTGACATATCCATAATGGAACAACTGGGCGTTAATCAACCGGCCATTGGGGCCCGACTTGATCATCTGATCTTTTTCTTTCGTGCGAAAGTCACAGCCGTCGGTCGATGAAGAGATACCACGATGATTGCGGATGATGCGAGTCGCTTTCCGGTACATCCAGGGATCAAGCGACCAGTAATCCCCCTTAAAATGCAACATTCGCAAGACTAGGCCTAAAACTTGGGAATCATCAAATGACTCTTCCATCGCCCGTTTGAGGGCGGAAAGGTCCTCTTCATGGACAACTTCGTCGGCCTGCACCAGGAAGGCCCAATCACCGGTACAGTGAGATAAGGCAATATCCTGTTGAATCCCGAACACTTTTCCATCTTTTGTCAACGTCTCATCCCAGACACTTTCCACGATTTTAATCCGAGGATCCTTGATGGAACGCACGAGGTCCAACGTCCCATCCTCCGATTTCCCCACATTGACGATAAATTCATCGACAATCGGCAGAATGGAGGTAATAGCCTCTACCACCGGGAAATCGAATTTGACACCATCCCGACAAAACGTGAAACCGCTGACTCTCATAACCTCCGATTCCCGTCCGGCAACAACCTGCAGGGGTTCGTCCTTATCAAACAGTCGCTCAATGCAACCATGTTACCTCCACGGTAGGTACCATTCCCTAACCATTCATTCAGAAGGCTCATGTTTCCACCGCTCCCAGACCCGGCAATAAACCTCTTCGGTTTTGAGCAACATGGATTCTTCTGAAAACTGTCGCTCAACCAGTTCACGTCCGGATTTTCCCAAAGCTTTGGCCCGTTCCGGATGCTGCAACAGAAAGGCCACTTTTCCGGCAAGCACCCCGGGTTCATTGGGATCCGCCAAAAGGCCGGTCTGGCCATCCCGGACCACTTCGGGAATCGCACCATCCCGCGAAGCCACGACCGGCCGCTCGAGTGCCAGGGCCTGCGTAAGCGCCTGAGGTAATCCCTCGCCACTCAACGAAGGTAACACCACCACATCCATTAAACGTAACAAATCCGGAATATCCTGTCGAAATCCGGTCAAGGTGACCATTCGGTCCAGCTTTCGCTCATGAACCCGACCGAGAAGCTGGTGATAGGCCGGCCCATTGCCGACAATCACACACTGAAGCCGAGGGAAGGATTCTCGTAGCAATTCCACGGCATCAATCAACAATTCAATACCCTTTTCCGGCCGAAGGAAGGCTACCGTTCCAATCACCGGCCCGCCTTCCGCAATACCCAGTCCCTCCTTCAAATGCCTATTGGCCGGCTCCGGGTAAAATCGTTTCAAGTCAACTCCCGTCGGAATAGAAAAGACTGCGGCGGGATGAAGCCCCATTTCCACGATAAATTGTTCCCGAAGGGCCTCACCTGTCGTGACCAATGCATGGGGTAACCGCCGATATAACAGCATGTGGCGAAATGATTTCGAAACTTTTGTACTTTTATGCCGTGCCCGGATAATAATCGGCTTCAACGGCGATACCCGGGCGGCAAGGGAAGCTGTCCAGCTATCCTGTGACCCGTGGGTATGAAGAACCTGAATACGATACCGGGCAATCAACCGGAGAAAAAGCGGAATCAACCGTACCCATCCTTGTAGACCGACAGGTAACTCCTCACACGTGACCCCCGCTTCCCGGGCCATATTCAGCAATGGGCTATTCGTAGGGGCGGCAATCACCACCTGATGCCCGCGCCTCCCCATGCCCTGCGCCTCGGCCAGAACACGGTATTCCTGCCCTCCCATGCCCTGGGAGGATTCTGTGTGTAAGATCCGAAATGTGGCCATCGCATCGCTACAATCCCGTGACCGGGAGGGTTGGCATCACCGAGGACCGGGGCCTACAAGACGTCGGCCGCTCGAGAATTCTTTTGAATTTCCCAGAGCTTGGCGTACTTCATAAATGTATAGTACGCATATAACACCGAAAGAATCAGGCCGGGAGTCCGGTCAAGAATCCCCAGGCGAAAAACATACATTTTCACAAATGTAAACGCGGGGTGGGAAAACAGTTGATGCTTGGAAAATGTTCGACCTTCACCCGCCATCGCTTCGGCGCGCAAACCGGAATAGCGATCGATTTTTCGTAGAAAATGATCAATATCCCTAAACGGCTTCTGCTCCACTTCCGCCTGAAAATATCCAATCGTACCGTCAAGATCGAAACTTTCATGTACCAGATCTTCCCGATACCGCATATGTTTCTTATGAAAAAACTGCGGCTGCCGGTAATCGGGATACCATCCACAATACCGGATCCGACGACCCAGAAAATAATTCCGGCGCGGGACAAAATACGCCTGAGCCGCCGGACCCTCGGCAAGGAGGCGGCGAATTTCGTCTCGAACGGCATCCGTCGCCCATTCATCGGTATCCAAACTGAATATCCAATCGTGAGTGGCATGCCCTACGGCCACATTGCGTAACCGGCCGAAGCCCGAGAAGGAGGATTGAAACACATGCGGTGTATACTCATAGCAAATTTCGGTCGTCCCATCCGTACTATGGGAATCCAGCACGACCAATTCATCCGCCCATTTCACACTCTCCAGGCACTGGCGGATATTCGGCGCATCATTATAGGCGATCACCACCACTGAAACTTTCAGTTTGTCTGAAGAATTCTGCGCCATCCTGTACGGCTCCGATCAACCCGCTCCGAATGAACAGTTCCGATCTCCATTTGACCTGGCTCTTCCTCCGTAGGCCTCGCATGAGTTATCCCAAAGAAACTTGAGTCTGGTCAATACATCATTCATATCTATACTTTTCAGGCATTCCTGATAAACGGTATGGCCGCACGTCAGTTTCCCGCAGGGGCTACAGGGCAGGACCCGCCGAATGGTGACATGCCGATCAAGGGGATACGGTCCTGTCGCGAGATGAGAGGTAGGCCCGTAGAGGCCGACAACCGGTATGCTCAACCCGGCAGCCATGTGCAACAAGGCCGAATCATTACCGACAAATCCTTTCATCTGCCGTAACAGCACAGGAACTTGTCGGAGCGCCACTTTTCCGACCAGATTGATCATCCCCCGCCTCTCCCATTTGCTAAACGCCGCGGCTTGCCCGGCATCATCTCTCCCACCCAGGAGAACCGGCCGAATGCCCTGCCGTTCCACCAACCGACCAACCAACTCGACAAACCGGTCAAGCGGCCAGCATTTTAATGCGGATCGACTCCAGGGAGCCACAGCGACCATCGTTTCCTCCCCCTTCACACCATGGTCTCGCAGGAGGCCTTGAACCACAGAACGATCCTCGGAAAAATCGGGTAGGTGCCACTGATACTTGGAAACATCGGCGCCAGCATAAGCGGCCAAAGCCAGATTACGGTCAATGGCATGAACGGTTCCTAAACGCCAGACGGCGTCTCCCAACTCGGGGAGGGAAACCTTATCGGTATAGAACATCGGGGCCCCCTCTCGAGCCCGCGCAAACCCCACTCGGCGGGATGCCCCGGACAGCCAGGCAATGGCTCCGGATCGAAACAGCCCTTGAAAATCCAGGGCGAGGTCTATCCGGAGGTTGCGAAGACGACGGAAAAGCCCAGGCCAGGCTGGTAATGAAAAATCAACCGCAAGCGCCGCATCGATATCCGGATTACCGGCTAAAATCGGTGCCCATTGTTTTTTTACCAACCAGGTAATGTGTGCCTCTGCAAAATGTTGCCTGACGGCGGATACCGCAGGCAACGTATGCACAATATCCCCCAACGAACTTGGTTTGATCACCAACACATGGTGAGGCATGGGATTTCCCTGTCCAAAATTCCATAAATGACGGCCATCCCTTCCCTGCCATAGGATGCGTGCCGATTACGCCTGGCTCCCGGCATGACCATCCTTACCTTTTGCTGCACGGCTCCGACCTCTGAATGATCCAATCCACCGCCTGAGCAAAAGAATCCGCGACATAGGTTATTGGTAAGGTTCCCGCATGGAAGGCGGCCAAGGCCTGATCAGCATATGGACTGGTTTTCACCAACACCCCGGCAATCCCACCCGCATTCGCCGCTTCCAAATCACTTTGCTTGTCACCAAGGAACACGCACCGTTCCGGCTCCAACGAAAATTCCTGAAGAGCCTGCCGGATCATGCCCGGCTTCGGTTTTCGGCATTCGCAACCATCCTGGGGATGATGGGGGCAATGATAATAGGCATCCACATGGGCCCCAACGATATTCAATCGACGGTCTAAATAGTGATGAAGGAGATCCAAATCCCCTTCCGTCATCAACCCGCGCCCAATGGCCGATTGATTGGTCACCACGATGACCAGAAATCCATATTGATTCAGACGTGCAATGGCTTCATCTACCCCCGGAAACAGCACGAACTGATCCAGGGATGTCACATATCCACGGTCTTCGTTGACCGTTCCATCCCGATCCAAAAACACGGCCGCGCGTGAAGGCATTCCCGTCCTCTTCATGCCCGGGGCCCACCGAACGCCCCATCCGGCAAGGGACGATCGGATAATTGAGCCTGTGCCACATTCCAGACCTGGTCAACCGACACCCCCGTCATGCAACGATGATCAATCGGGCAGGCCCGTAATAAACAAGGGGCACAACGTACGGGAGTCCGTACGATGCCCTGTCGATGTCCAACCGGCCCGGTGGCTTCCGGATCAGTGGATCCGAAAACCGCAACCACCGGGACCTCTAATGCGCGCGCTATATGCATGGGACCGGTATCGTTGGTGAGAAACACCGCACAATGCTTGATCACCATCATCAATTCACGGATGGAGGTTTGTCCGGACAACACATGAGCCTCTCCCGATATTTGTTCCGCAATCAACCGCCCCAACTCTTCTTCGCCCCTCCCCCCCACAATCACACAACGAACCGTCCGACGGCCCCCATGGCGACGTTGTAACTCTTGAATCAGCCGTGTTCCGACAGCAGCGAACCGCTCAGGAAGCCACCGTTTGGCGGATCCATAGATAGACCCCGGATTAATCCCGACAAATAAAGTATCCGCCGGCTCAAAGAGACGCGAAAGTCCGGCCTTCAGGACAGCCTCTTCGCCGGGGCGAAAATACAGAAGCGGCTGACGGTCCACCGGACTCGGAGCAAATGCCCGGGATACCAACGACCGATAATACTGTACCTGATGTCGCCCGGAACATTCAGGTAGGGGAATTCGTCGGGTCAACAGGAAACCTCTGGCGTCCGTACCATAGCCGACCCGCTCGGGAATTCCGGCTCCATACGCGATCATGGCGGCTTGAAAGGCGTTTTGAAACAACACGGCCATATCAAATCCCTTTGAAGCAATCGATTTGATCAGACGTGTCAATCCCACCCATCCCTTATGCCGATCCATCCGATCATAAGGGATCATATCATCGCAACCAGGATGACCGGACAGGAGCTCCCCGACAGCGGGCTTTGCCAACATCGAAATTTTGGCTGACGGGAAACAGTCGCGAAGATCCCTCAAAGCCGGCTCGCACATCACCGCGTCCCCCAACCAGTTTGGAACCCGAACCAGAATGGAAGTCGGTGAACCAGCCATCATCGCCAAAAGATCATCATCAGAAGGAAATTGAAGTATATCTCAATAATCAGAAATCTGCGGAAACACTCACCGATCCTCCGGCGCCGTCCAGAGATCATCCAGAGCCCGCATCACCTCTTGTTCGCCCCGAAACCATTCCACATCCATTTCCACCGCCGCAATACGGTCATCGGGAATGATCCATTCCATGATTTTGACGGCATCTTTTTCCGTCGTCAGCGCCACGGGAATGGCTTGATCCTTGAGGACTCCACGAATCCAATCCAATGTCTGCGCCGAATATTCATAATGATCGGGAAATCGAATGTCCTTCACCACATCCACCCCACGGGCTCGCAGATCATCCAAAAAGGCACCCCCATGCCCAATTCCGCTAAACACCAGGACAGGTTGCCGGTCATACTCCGCAAGCGGGCTTCGAACCCCGGTCGAAAGATGCCGGCAGGTCAATAGACAGGTTTTCAGATACAGAGGGGCGATTGAATCCCCTGCTTTCGCCTGCAAAGTCCGCACGACGGTTTCCGCCGATTCTTCACTGGTTATTCGGGTTATGACGACAAATGTGGCATCCCGGACTGCAGTAAGAGGCTCCCGTAATCGCCCTGCCGGCAGGACCCCCTTGATCCCATCCGTATCCATCGCATCAAACAGAACAATATTGACATTCCGGTGGAGCCGGAGGTGCTGGTACCCGTCATCCAGAATGAAACAATCACACCGCACCCGCTCATTGACCCATGAACCCAATTCATAACGATTTTTTCCAACCGCCACAACAGCCCAAGGACATTTTTGGGCGATTAAAAAGGGCTCATCCCCCGCCAACTGCCAAGTCGTCTTCAGTTCCTTTCCATCTGAAACCATCAGGTTGTCCGAAGGTATCTTTCGCCCATACCCCCGGCTGAGAATGGCCACGGTCCGCCCCGATGCATGGAGACGTCGGGCCAACCAGATCACAAGGGGGGTTTTTCCCGTTCCCCCCACCGTTAAATTCCCAATACTGATCACCGGTTGAGGCAGCTGGTAGGTGCGTACCCAGCCACGACGATAAGCGGTTCGCCGGAGCACGGCCCACCATCGGACCGGTCCCGCACAGAACCGCATGAACCAAGGTAAGGTCGTATTCAACCATTGCCAAATGCCAATAGAAGAAATTCCCACGCCGCCTGGGGGTTTTTTGGATGAAGAAGGCGAATCTGCAGTATTCACGGATTCATCGCGGTTTCTATGGCCTTTCCCGGCCGGGGCTTCATGCCAGATCTGAGGATTTTTTCAGAAATGCACCGCCTCCCCGCTCCTTTCAGACAATCGACTGGGTGCTCAAAAGCTCCAAGATAATCCGAAGGTTTTTCTGTACCACTCCCCGGTGTTGCTGCACAACGGCTTTGGCCTTGGCGCCCACTTCTTTGGCTTTTTCTGTATCCTCCAACAAAATGCCGACCTGTCGTGCCAGCTCACCGGAATTCTTAACCTGTAACCCTCCACCGCCGGCCAACAGTAATGAGGCAATATCTTGGCAATGGTCGATATACGGCCCGAACAGGACCGGAATTCCCCATTGGGCAGGCTCCAGGAGGTTGTGTCCTCCTATGGGGATCAGCGTCCCTCCAACAAAGGCCACCTGACCGAATCGGTACATATGCGCCAATTCGCCCCGTGTATCCAAAATAACGACCCTTCCCCCCTGACGGGTTTCAACGGGGTCATCCGACACATTGACCGCACTGCGACGTATGCAGGACAGGCCGAAGTCGGCAACAACCTGTTCAAGCTTTCCAACGCGTTCAATATGGCGCGGGGCCAGCATCAACACCAGGTGAGGGTACATTTCCCGAACCATGGCATAGGCTTCCAACAAACATTCTTCTTCCTGGGGGTGCGTACTTCCCGCCACCCAAAGGGTTTCATGGTCGGACAGCCCTATGTGCTTGCGTGAGAGCGTGACTGCCGTTCCATTCATAGGGTCCACCATATTTTGGTCAAACTTCATATTGCCGGTCACGTGCACAATCGCCGGCTTAGCTCCCAACTGCCTGATGCGATCCGCATCTCGTGGAGTTTGCATCAGGGCAAGACTCAGATACCCCAACATTTGACGGATCATTCCGGAGACATATCGGTACCGTGAAAAGGAACGGGAGGAAATCCTGCCATTGATCAGACAAATCGGTATCCGATGCGTGTGGAGGCATCGGAGCAGATTCGGCCATAATTCCGCTTCCATCAAAATAAACGCGCTCGGGGCCAACACTCTCACATACCGTTTAACCGCCCACGGAAAATCCAACGGGCTATAACAATGCTGTGCGATACCGGATAAACGACTCAGCACCACTTCCTTCCCGGTTTCCGTGACGGTGGAGACCACCAACGTACATTGCGGGATAGATTGTTTTACTGACCGCAGCAGGGGTACCACGGCCACCACTTCCCCCAGTGAGGCGGCATGAAGCCAAATAACGGGCTTGGGAAGATTTCGGAGGTCGGACGGCACCATGCCCAATCTGGGCCCGACTCCCCGTTGAAGTCGTTTCTTAATCAATAGGAGGCCGATGATAACCGGCAAGGCGAGGCAGAGCCCAATATTGTAGATCCAATAGTACATCACACATTACGGGTCCAACGAATCCATAGGAGTCTCGACGCGGCCGGACAGGTAGGCGGAAACCGGATCGTGTTGCCGGACGGCCCACTCTGCCCGGTCAGTCATCCGGTTGAGTCGTGCTTCCAGCATCAGCCCTTGAGAGATCAGAGCTTCTTTGTTGCCTCCGCACTCACTGACGTTCAATGTCTCCCCCCACACAAACAGGCCAGTGCTCCCAGGCAGGGGAATTTGGAAGGAATCCCAACTCGAGAAGACTTTTTTTTTGAGCAGGCAAACGTTAAGGGCACAATGGGCAATCCCGTCATTTTGGCGACATAGAGCACCCCTGGTTGCACCCGGCAGGCAGGACCTTTAGGGCCGTCAGGGGTAACGACCAGATCCCCTCCTTCCCGACCTTCCCGAATCAGTTGGCGAACCGCACGCGCTCCGCCTCGTGTGGTGGACCCTCGAATGGCCCCGAACCCGAACGACCGCATGATATTCGCAATGATTTCCCCATCCCGATGCTGACTGATCAGAATCGAGGCTCCCGAACCGCGATAGACCAACGGCATCATAATTTGCCGGCCGTGCCAAAAAGCGATAATGATTCGTTGCCCCTTGGCATACAGCTCATCGACGGTCCGCTCTCCGACCGTAAACAAGCGCATACTTTTCCCGATCAACCGAATCGCCGTTGCCGCCACAGGAGGCAAAACGGAAAGTTTCAACCAATTTACCAATGGCATGGCCGGTTTCATTTCGTCTTTAATGAGGAGAAACCGATTCCAACTGGGTCAACTGAAACTGAGTCTGATACAGCTTGGTATACAGTCCCCCGCGTTCCAGCAACTCATTGTGAGTCCCGATTTCTTCAATTCTGCCACGGGCCATGACGACGATCCGATCGGCATGCCTCACCGTGGATAATCGGTGCGCGATCACGAGCGTGGTGCGGCCCTTCATCAGGTTGGCCAGAGCAAATTGCACCAGTTTTTCGGATTCCGAATCCAGCGCGGAGGTCGCTTCATCCAAAATCAATAACGGCGGATCCCGTAGAATAGCCCGGGCGATGGCCAAGCGCTGACGCTGCCCGCCCGAGAGTCTCAACCCATTTTCTCCTACCACCGTCTCAAGTCCCTGAGGGAGCCGTTCGATGAATTCCCAAGCAAAGGCGGCCTTGGCCGCCTCGATGATCGTATCGTCGGTGGCTCCTGGGCATCCATAGGCAATATTATTTCGAATCGAATCATCGAACAGCACGGTATCCTGCGAGACAATGCCGATCTGGCGCCTGAGGGAACGGCGATCCACGGTTCGAATATCAACTCCATCGATGGTCACCTGGCCCGTCGTCGGACGATAAAAACGGGGGACAAGACTGACCAGGGTCGTTTTTCCACTGCCGCTGGCCCCGACAAAAGCCACGATTTCACCGACTCGGATCCGTAAATGAATATCTTTCAATGCCGGTTCATCGCTTCCTTCATATTGAAATCCGACTCCGGCAAACTCCAAGGCCTGACTCATAGGTTTGAGCGAGGATTTCCCTTGATCCTTGTCCCATTCACTGTCCAAATCCAAAATCTCGAAGACTCTCTGCGCCCCGGCCAGGGCCCGCTGGACGGAAGCATTGGCCCCGGACATTTTTCTCAACGGGGCATAAGCCATAAACATCGCCGTGAGAAAGGAAAAGAATTCACCGGGTTTCATTTCCCCGTCAATCACCAATGCCCCCCCGAACCAGATGATCACCAGAATGCCCAATACACCGATAACCTCCAACATCGGAGAGGCCAACGCAGAGGATTGGGACGATTTCACACTTGCCCGTCTGTAGGCGATATTGGTAGCTGCAAATCGTTCTGATTCCTTTCCTTCCTGTCCATAGGCCTTAACGATCTTGATGCCTGAAAACGCTTCCTTTAACACCGACGCCATTTGACCGATGGACTCCTGTCCGCGCGCAGACAACTTCCGAATCCGTTTTCCTACCCGTACCAAAACCAACCCCGATAAGGGCATGACAAAAATCACCACCGAAGCCAATTTCCAATTCTGGTAAAATGCCACTCCCAGCAAAGCCACGAATGTCAGCCCTTGCTGAAAGATATCCTTTAGGACACCGGGAATGGCATTGGCCATTTCGTTGACGTCGCTGATCACCCTGGCCACCAGACGGCCGGAGGCATTGGCATCGTGAAAGCGAACGGGTAACCGGACGATATGCATGAACAATTGATGTCGGACATCGGCAACCATCCAATGCCCGACATAACTCATGAGATACCCTTGCCCATAGGCAAATACGGCTTTCAGAAAGGCCACGCTGAACACGGCCAAAGGCAGGAGCAACAATAATTCCCGGTTGCGCTCGATAAAAATTTCATCTAACACCGGTTGCACCAGCCAGGCATAAACGGCCGAGAACCCCGCGACTCCCGCCGAGCAAAGTAACGCGCCCACCAATCGGAGCCGATAACCCCGCAGATAGGTTAATATTCTTAGAAAGGTCTTCATGGACGAATGTCCGAGAGGATGATTTCTGCGGCACGCCGGGAGGCCCCCGGGCCGCCCAGCGATGATCGAATGGCGGAGAATATTTTTTTCATGTGGGCGCTTTGTTCAGGATTTTCCAGGATACGCATCACTTCATCGCAAATATTGTCCGGGGTCATCCGTTGCTGGATTAACTCCGTCACCACCTCCTGGCCTGCCAAAATATTAACCAAACCGATCCAGCGAATCGTCACTAACCATTTGGCAATGTAATACGTCAAGGGATTGGTTTTATACACCAGCACCATGGGAGTCCCGACTAAGGCAGCTTGCAGGGTAGCGGTTCCGGACGCCATCAACAGACAATCTGAGACCGCCATCACTTCACTGGGCCGCCCTTGGATCACCGTGACCGGAACCTCCGACTGATCGAGAAACGGCTGAATGACCTGACTGGAAAGTGAATGCGCTTGCGCTAAAAGCACGCGTAGCGGACCGAACCGTTTCTGGATCAGAGGAAGACTTTGCAATAAGACCGGCAGGATGGCCTGGATTTCCCGTACCCGACTGCCGGGAAACAGACCGATGACCCGTTCATCAAGCCCGATTCCCATGACTTTCCGCTCTTGGTGTTTATGGTAGAGAGGCTTCATCTCATCCAATAGGGGATGCCCGACGAAGGTACAGGACACCCCCGCTTTTTGGAAAAATTCCTCCTCAAAGGGAAGAATCGCCAATACTCGCCGGACAACCCGCCGAAGCAAAGCCGTTCGACGCCGTCCCCAGGCCCACACCTGCGGCGCAATATAATAGAAGATCCTGTCCGACAAATTTCCGGCCGATTTGGCCAGACGAAGATTCATTCCCGGGCTATCGATCAGGACAATGCCATCAAAGTTTTCCCGTTGGATATAGGCCCCGAGATAACGAAGCGTCCGGTAACCATTGAGTAATTGTCCCAACCCGGGCAATCCAATTGCATCCACCCGACTGACCTGAGGAACCAATCGGACACCGGAGGCGGCCATTTTCTCGCCTCCCACTCCGTACAATTCAACATCCGGGGCAAGCGTTTTTAACGCTTTTGCCAAATTGGCGCCATGGAGATCTCCCGAGGCCTCACCCGTAACCAACAAAATTCGTGGCATCAGTTTCGTGAGATGCGCAATTTCCACCACCTGGCCGTCGACATTTCCGGTGACCTCAGCTCCGTAAGCCTGCCACCTGACGTTGAATCAAAATTCCGACTTCTGTGGCTACCCGAAGGGCCTCCAACCCATCATCCCCTGAAACGCCCTGATGATCGGGTACCCCCTGGATGGCCTTCACAAATGCGGTCAATTCCCGAGTCAACGCGTCCCCTTCCACACCCGTTACATGCCTGGTTTCCACGTCAATTTTTTCTCCATGAGGAGATTTTCTGGTATTGATGACGGCCTGTTTGGCACCAAAATCAACGGAAATATAGCGATTGGCCTGAAAAATCCGTAACTTTCGCAGCCTCCCCGTTGAGACACGGCTGGCGGTCAAATTCGCCAAGCACCCCTGTTCAAAGACGATTCTCACATTGGCCACATCCGGAAAATCCGTCAAGATGGGAAGCCCCCGAGCTTCAATTTCACGAATCGGCCCCAAGCCCAGCGACAAGAGTAGATCCAAATCATGAATCATCAAATCCCGCACCACATCCACATCCGTCCCCCTTGGTTGAAACGGACTTAATCGATGACATTCCACGAATCCCGGATGATCTATCAGCGGTCGAATCACTTCGACAATGGGATTAAACCGTTCCACATGTCCGACATGCAAAATTTTCCCGCACTCACGGGCCATGGTGACTAATCGCTCCCCTTCCGACACATGGCTGGTAATGGGTTTTTCCACCAGCACATGACATCCATGGGACAAGCAGGCGGCTACCACCTCAAAATGAGCCAATGTGGGAACCGCCACGCTGACCGCATCGACCCCAGACAATAAGGACTCCATCTTGGCAAAGAAGGGGACCTGTCGTTCGTCGGCAATCTTCCGTCCCCGGCCTTCATCCATATCGCAGACACCGCACAAATCGACATCCGGCATCGTCGAATAAATCCTGGCATGGTGTTGGCCTAAATGCCCCACACCAATGACTCCAACTCGCAAAGGATTTCGCATGAATTAATTCTGTCGATTCGAGTTTGTGGTAAGCGGCCGGACCATCCGGCCTACCTGGAAGCAGCGGTCCCCAACATGGAATAATATTGGCGGCACATTCACGTAGTAGGGAATGCCTCTGAAAACGAGACATCGGGTTGAATACCAATCACGACGATTCCGGTCCGACGGGATTTTTCCAAAAATTCCTCCCGGTCCAACAGCACGGTACGGCCAGCCTCCACAGCCAACACCGTCGCCCCCACAGAGACCATATGATCAAGGGTGCGAGGCCCTACCGCCGGCAAATCAAACCGAAGATCTTGCTGAGGCTTGGTTCGCTTGACCACCACGGCGCCGTTTCCGGCCAACTTTCCACCGCGAAGGATGGCTTCATCCGTTCCCTCCACCGCCTCCACCGCCACGACCACCCGATCCTTAATGACCACGCACTGTCCGATATCCAAAGGTCCAAGGGCTTTGAGTATAGTCCACCCGTATCTGATATCTTCATCTTCCTTCTTGGAGGGGCTTCGCTGAGACAATATCCCGGATTCAGCCAGGATCCCGTTCAAGCCGAACGTCGACTCTCGAATCATAATCCCTTCCTGTTCCAACTCCCCGGCAATCGCGCGCAAAATGGCATCATCCTTCCAATGTTTCAACCTGCTGAGTATGGAAATCGCCCGGAGATCAGGACGAAGGGTCGTGAACACATGGGTTTTTTTGATACCACCCAACATGACCGCCTGATGGATTCCATCCTGCTGAAAGGCCCGCAAGGCCTTGGTAAACTGTCCGACCTTCAGCCAGTGGATGTTATCTACGTGAGATTCCAACTCCGGAAGTGTTTCTCCGACATGGGCGATTGCAGAGACCCAATACCCCAGCCGCCTGACATTTTCAGCAAAAATAATCGGGAACCGGCCATTTCCGGCAATCAAGCCGATCCGTTCACTTTTCTGATCCATGTCCGCGGCTCGTCTTGATGAGTTGCATGTTATTCCTCTTCCTCATCGAGCTCCCGGGTAGAGCTCTGACAAATCCCCCTCCGTGTACTCTCGAGAAAGGTCAGAAACGTCAGGGCATCGGTGCTGTCCCCAAATTGGTTCCTGGCTAATTTGATGGCTTCTTGTAGGCGATGGCCCCGACGAAAGACCAAATCGTAGGTATCCTTCAGGCAGGCAATCCGCTCCGGGGAAAACCCATGCCGACGAAGGGCAATGGTATTGAGCCCGAACATCTGGGCCCGGTACCCGCCGGCTGCTTTGACAAAGGGGGGAACATCCCTGCCAACGGCGGAACATCCGCCGATCATCGAATATTCCCCGATCCTCACATATTGATGAAGACCGACCAACCCACCGATCACCGCATAATTCCCGATAGAGATATGGCCGGCCAAATTCGCCGCATTGGCGATGACAATATTACTTCCCAAATCGCAATCATGCGCAATATGCGTATAGGCCATAAAGAAATTGTGATGTCCGACCCGGGTGACTCCCCCCCCGAAGACGGTTCCGCGGTTAATCGTCACATTTTCACGGAAAATATTATGATCTCCGACAATCACCTTCGTCGGCTCGTCTTTATATTGAAGATGTTGCGGAGGTGTCCCAATTGAACTGAAGGGGAAAATCCGGCACCGTCGCCCAATTTCGGTATGTCCCTCCACATGAACATGGGATACCAATTCCGTCTGGTCGCCGATTTTCACATGTTCCCCTACCGTACAGTATGGCCCGATCAGAACGTCCTGCCCCAATTCCGCTTTCGAATGCACGATTGCCGTGGAATGAATACTCATGACTCCCTCATACAAAATTGACGGTTCAACCCAACATCATCCTCTTAATCTCTTAATATCGCCAGCCAAGAATTCCCTCACACCACCCATCATGAGCCGCGCCATCAGCGTCACCCTTTATGCCCCCTATCGTCTTTCAATCCGGGTGATTTCCGGCCACTCCGTTCAGGACAGCCCCCACATACCCGGCTGGTCTCCGACCATACCATTGGTCTGTCCCATGGGAGTTATGAATGCGTACAATGCCGATCCCCCTTCTTTCATTGTTCTGTCATCCGACCGTTTCCCGCCACGGGGGAGGGGTAATCCGCAATTTTCACATGAAAATGTTACGATCCGTACAGGGGAAATATAAAGGAATTGCCCGACATACCCTCTCTCGCGCCGTTGCCTTCCCTACCAACCACGCGATTGATACTTGAATTCCCGGTATGAAGGCGCCTGCGGTCAAGGACGCGGCAAAACTGAATCCCTTGTGGGTTTCCACTCGATTTTGGAACGTGATCAGTGACCAATACGATAGGTTCTCTCACTTATGTTAACAGGAGCCCGGAGATAACTCAATTTCTAAAGGGAACATGGCAGCTTTCGGAGGGCAAGGCCGGAAGCAACCTGGTGGATTTCAGGCACCCGGATTTTCCTCCCTGACCATCGCGGTCATTTCGGCTTCACAAACCAACCCCGAATCAACCAGAATTTTTCCAGCCATCTTCCAAAAGGGGGGCTTGCGTCGAATGACTTCCACTTCCACATGTAACTGGTCTCCAGGAATCACGGGTTTTCTGAATTTTGCCCGTTCAACTCCGGTCAAAAACACGGTCGGTCGTCCTTTCCCCGAGGTAGTGGTTCTCGCCAAAATGCCGCCGACCTGAGCCATCACTTCCAACTGAAGAACACCCGGCATAATCGGTTGATCCGGGAAGTGCCCTTGGAAATATGGTTCATTGACCGAAACATTTTTGACTCCAATAATCCGCTTTCCTTCTTCAATGTCGATAATTCGATCCACCAGCAAAAAGGGATACCGGTGCGGCAAGAGTCCCTGAATTTGAATCACGTCCATGCTCTGCTTCGGTTCAGTCATGAGTTTCCTCCCCGGTTCCATGATCGACGAACATCCGACACCGGGCACATTGAATGATCTTCCCAACAGCCCATATCGAGTTTAGGGGATGAATTTGGGCACCTGAGTTCCCTTACCTACGGCATCGATGACTTCGTCGGTGATATCCAACGTCGGTTGATAGTACAAAGTCCCTGCGCCGGCTCCATGCTCCAACACCAGCAACAACTTTCGGGCTTCGGCGATACGCTTCACTACTTTTTGTACCTCCAGCCGAAATTCATTCTGTAACTCCCGTTGTTTATCCTGCACTTCACGGTTTAAATCGTTGACTTTCTGTTGATATCCCATCATTTTCTGACGGAATTGCTCTTCCTTTCGCTCGCGAGCCGACTGGCTGAGGACGGTACTTTGCGCCATCAGTTCACCTTCCAATTTGCGCAATTCCTTCTGTTCCAATTCCACAACGGCCTGACGGTCTTTCATAAAGGCACTTAAGGTATCCGTCAGGCGCTGTCCTTTGACGGTTTCCTGCAGTATGCGCTGAGGATCCACGACACCGAGAGCGAACCCTCCCTCGCCTGTTCCGGATCCTGTCATACAGCCGGTCAGCAAGAAAGCGCATCCCATAATCCCCGCCAGAACGAGCAGTGAGGATCGCAGACTGCCTTTCGCACCCGGCCACCTTCTCCCATACCATGACTGTGTCTCTGAAATTTTCATTCAATTGGCCTCTACGATAAAAAAACCCTTAAAAAACCGACCCGACCGAAAACTCAAAAACCGTCGCCGGTTCGCCGGGCCGCCGATCCAAATTCAGCCCATAGGCGGCCCGCAAGGGACCGAAAGGGGATATCCACCGCACTTCCAATCCGGTTGCAGCCCGTAAGTTGAAATCTAATGATTCATCCGGGCCGAACCCTTTTCCATAATCGAAAAAGAGGACCCCGTTTAACTTCGCATCGGGCAGAATCGGAAAAATCAAGTCATTGTTGAAGATCAATTGCTTCGTCGCCCCACCCAACGTATTGCTTTCGGTAACGGGACCTGCCCGCCCGAATTTGAACCCTCTGACCGTATTGATGCCACCGACAAAAAAGAATTCCGGCACCGGCAATTCGTCGCCCTTGAACCCCTGGCCGATTCCGACACGGCCGCGGATAGAGTACCGAAAGTCATAAAAGGGCAAGGGAACAAATTTCATGGCATCAAAGGACACCGTATAAAAATTATTGGTGCCGCCCAGCTGGTCGGTTCCGAAACTTGTCCGGACTCCAACTCTGGTCCCACTCCGGGGATCCAGAAAATAATCACGCGAGTCACGGAAGAGAGAGGCTCGAAATCCGGTCGTGGTCTGAGTCCCCAGCTGGCTGAGAATAATTTGAGGAGCATCGCCGGCGACATCGGCGATCTTAATTTCTTCCGCCACAAGGGAAAATGATCCGCTGATGTACTCCGAAAACCAGCGGCCGAACGTCAGGTTGGCACCGGTCTTGGTTTCGAAAAATGTCAGAAAATTGGTCATCGTTCGAAACCCATCGGCCTGAAATGATGTTAAACTATCAAAAATAGCCGGATTGCGAAAGGTAATGATACCTAAGGATCGGCGCCCGCCGAGTTGTCCCCGTATTCTGAGCATGTACCCTCTCCCGAACAGATTCCCTTCCGTGATATCCGCAATGGCCATAAATTGATCCAAGGTACTGAACCCGCCACCGATACTGAACTGGCCCGTGGGCTTCTCCTTGACCTTGACATCCAAATCCACCTCTCCCTCAGCAATTTGCTGCGGGAGAATTTCCACCGTTTCAAAGAAATTCAAATTATTCAATCGGTCGAAACTTCGTTTAATGGCGGGAGAATCAATCATATCCCGTTCATCGACCCGCAGTTCCCGCCGAATGACATTGTCACGGGTTTTGTTATTTCCCGTGATGCGGATATCCCGGATGCGGACCATTTCCCCTTCCTGAATGGTGAATCCGATTTTGGTCGTGCGGGAAGGGGGATCGGGTTCAATATTAGGCAGGGCTTCGGCAAACGCGTAGCCGCGGCTTCCGTACAATTCGGTCAACCTTGTGATTTCATCACGGATTTTGGCGCGTTGAAACACTTCGCCCACTTCAATTTTCAACCCCTCCCGCAACTCCTCTTCGGTAAACACCGCATGTCCCGTATAGGTAACCTCACTGACGATATACGGTTCACCTTCTACAATCGGGAACACCAGCGTGAACCATTCACG
The DNA here is from genome assembly GCA_039794325.1 of Candidatus Inrsubterrania sp. Lineage (GTDB taxonomy): Bacteria > Nitrospirota > Nitrospiria > Nitrospirales > UBA8639 > JACKFE01. The sequence continues at coordinate 2,785 of JBDIVP010000028.1, read as the reverse complement.
CCCTTCATCCAAATCCACCCTCGGCATCCCCACCTGAACATCAAGATATCCCCTGTTCAGATAGACTTCCTTGATTCGTTCCACATCATTGGCCAACTCATCCCGATGCAAAATACCGGCATCGGAAAAAATGGACCACGGCCAGGAATACTCCCGGTTAGCCATCCCCGCCAGCAACTCCTTTTTCTTGACGACATTTCGCCCCTCGAATTCGATCTTTCGGATGTGGGCTTGTTTGCCCTCATCAATATGAAACGTCACCCGGCTTTGATTGTTTTCGATCATATCGATAATCGGAACGATTTTCGCATGATAATACCCTTTTTCTTCATACAGGACTCGAAATCGTTCCGCCGAGACTTTCACCTGTTCCTTGTCCAGAAAGATTTGAGTTCTGACCGTATTTTTCTCGTTCAATTTTTCATCAGAAATCTCCTCGTTTCCGTCATACACCACTTCCACTGTAAAGGGTTTTTCCCGTACGTTGAAAATGACCGCCACCCCGTTACCGTGCGGTTCAGTCACCACCTCAACGGCCTCAAAAAATCCCAAACTATAAATCAGTTGGATATTCCTTCGAACCGCCTCCTGGCTGAACGGTGCGCCTTCCCGGATGGACAGCTTTCCTAAGACCGCTTCAGGGCCGATGTGTTGTAGCCCCTGAACCTGGATGGATTCAATCAGGAGGCCGGTCCCCTGTCCATGCGCCTGCTCCTTGTTTGAGCACAGCATCAACAGGATGACCAGTGACCAGCATGCCCCCCACCGCATCCATCCAATGAAAAGAAGAAAAACGTGAGGGAACGGACCTGAGCAAAGATTCGCTTTCGGATAGGCACGTTCATCGCAGCCTAACCTCATGAGCGATCGTTCAAGCGACACCTGGCGCAAAGAATATGTTCCAAGGAGAATGGAGGTCGGGAATACCTAAAAGAAAGGCCAGAATCAACCGAGAATTTCCGTTCATATAGGACGGAGCATTACGGCGAAAGACACCTTGCCGACGTCGGAAACTGGCATATCATAACCCGAAACAGGGGTCCGATTATATGCATTGCCCGCTTTCGTTGTAAAGAAAAGATTTACCAATTCCTACGGCCCGCACCCGCCGAACCTTGACAAGATTTTTCACCTTCTCCTAGTATCGGCAACAGGTGCGAATGATCGTCGAGCCCAAAACATCTTCGCAGACCGCCGTTGCCGTCACGTCCGCTGAACCGTCACCGTTCGGTCTGAAACATTGAAAGGCCCATGAGTACCCATCCCGACAACGACGCCCAGGTACCCTCACTTGAAAACATCCCCAACGAACTGCCCCTCCTTCCGGTGCGAGACATTGTCGTGTTTCCTTATATGGTCCTTCCCTTGTTCGTCGGCCGGGAAGTTTCGATTAAAGCCATTGAATCCGCCCTCGCTTCCAACCGACTGATCTTCCTGACTACTCAAAAAAATCACGAAACGGAAATTCCTGAACCACAGGACCTATACCAGGTCGGGACGGTCGGGGTCATCATGCGGATGCTCAAACTCCCCGACGACCGGATTAAAATTCTCGTACAGGGTTTGGCCAAAGCCAGAATTCTCGAGTTTCTCCACTCCCAACCGCACTTTACCGTGCAGGTGGAAAAAATGCTCGACCCCCCTTCCACCGCCATTCCCGTCCTGGAAAAGGAAGCGGTCATCCGGTCAACCAGAGAGTCATTGGAAAAACTGGTCGGACTTGGAAAAGTGCTCATGCCGGATGTCCTGACCGTCGTGGAAAATCTGGATGACCCCGGTCGGCTGGCCGATATCGTCGCATCCAACCTCGGGTTGAAAGTGGATCTCACCCAAGAAATCCTCGAAGTCGAAGATCCCCTTGAACGGCTGAAACGGGTCAATGACCTCCTTCTCAAGGAACAGGACGTCTTGTCCATGCAGCACAAAATCCAAGCAGAAGCCAAAGGGGAAATGGACAAGACTCAACGGGAATACTTCCTGCGTGAACAACTGAAAGCTATTCAAAAGGAATTGGGAGAGCTTGACGAACGGGCCGAAGAAGTCGCCGAGTTCCGAAAACGCCTCCAGGACATGGCCATGCCCGAAAAGGTTTTCAAGGAGGTCGAAAAACAGCTCAAGCGCCTGGAAAAAATGCATCCAGACACTGCCGAGGCAGGAACCGTTCGCACCTATCTGGAATGGATGGTTGAGCTGCCGTGGAGTAAAAAATCCTGTGACAATCTGGACATTGCCACCGCCACGAAAGTCTTACACGAGGACCATTATGACCTGGAGCGCGTCAAGGAACGCATTCTAGAATATTTGGCCGTGCGCAAACTCAAGCCCAAAATGAAAGGTCCCATTCTCTGTTTTGTGGGACCACCGGGGGTCGGAAAAACCTCGTTAGGGAAATCCATTGCTAGGGCTCTGGGACGGGAATTCGTCCGCATGAGCCTGGGGGGAACACGGGACGAAGCTGAAATCCGAGGACACCGCCGTACCTATGTCGGAGCTCTACCGGGCCGAATTATTCAAGGGCTCAAACAAGCAGGAACCAACAATCCCGTCTTTATGCTTGACGAAGTCGACAAAGTGGGGATGGATTTCCGTGGGGACCCTTCGGCCGCCCTTCTAGAGGTCTTGGACCCTGAACAAAATAATGCCTTTGTGGACCACTATCTGGGCGTCCCATTTGATCTGAGCGATGTGATGTTTATCACTACGGCCAATTTAACCGATCCCATCCTGTCGGCCCTGCGGGACCGTATGGAAATCATCGAAATCCCCGGGTATTCGGAGGAAGAAA
>JBDIVP010000027.1:0-21633 GCA_039794325.1 Candidatus Inrsubterrania sp. | reverse complement strand
TGTCACGGCCCGATCACTGGCCAACGGCTATTCCCAGATCCTCGGCACCATTTTCAGTCAGGAAATGAAACCCTACGAAGTGGAATTAATTCTGGCACAAGTCGGAGAGACCGCCAATGACAATGAACTGTATCGGATTGCCTTTGACGGCAGCATCGTGGATGAACACAGATTCGCGGCGATTGGAGGGCGCGCGGAAGCCATCCTCACCATCCTCCGCAAAGAAGCCACGGAAACCCTGCCTGCGCTGAAGGAAGCCCTCAGCCTTTGCCAAAGCGCTTTTGAACGGGTGTCGGATTCCAAACCGAATTTGGAAGGCCTGGAACTGGCCATTCTGGACCGCACACGAAGAGGAAGAAAATTCCGCCGGATTCCACTTCCGGAAGGCCTCCAGATCCTGCAATAAGTCAAGCCTCCCTCCCGCTTCCATTCGCCATTGAGTTGAACACCCCACCCCGTGAGGTGTATCCTGCCAATAGGGACGAAAGGAGAGGGATACCATGATCAAACGAATATTCGGCCTGGAGTGCGAATACGGCTTGACGTTCTCTCCCAACGGGCGGGTGTACCTGCCCATCGAAAAAATCCTGGGATATATTTTTGAAGGGCTCATTCCCAACAGCTGGCCCTCCAATGCATTTCTGACCAACGGAGCCCGTTTTTACCAGGACACCGGGTGCCATCCGGAGTATTCAACTCCGGAATGCGACGACCTCATTGATTTAATCTTGCACGATAAAGCCGGCGAACGCATCCTGGAAAGCTGCCTGCCCATTGCCGAGGAACGATTGCGGGAAGAAGGCCTTTCGGGAGACATCTTTATTTTTAAGAACAACACCGACTCCCTGGGTAATACCTACGGATGCCATGAAAACTTCCTGATGCGTCGGGATGTCGATTTTTGGAAAATCAGCGAACAGCTGATCCCGTTTTTCGTGACCCGTCAGGTTTTTTCGGGATCGGGAAAAGTGCTCAAAGTTTCCGGAAAACCCCAATACTTTATTTCTCAACGGGCCCAACACATCCATGAAAAAACGTCGTCCTCTACGACCTCTTCCAGAAGCATCATCAATACCCGCGATGAACCCCATGCCGATGCGGAAAAGTATCGACGACTGCACATCATCCTGGGTGACTCAAACATGTCGGAATTTGCCACCTACCTGAAGGTGGGCACGGCTATCCTGGTATTATCCATGTTGGAGGACGGATATACGGTCCCTAATATTCAACTCGAAGAGCCGGTTAAAGCCATCAGGGACATTTCCCGTGATACATCGCTTAAACGAACCGTCAAACTGGACGATGGCCGGGACTTGACCGCCTTGGATATTCAACGGTTGTTTTGGGAAAGGGCCGGCGAGTACCTGGCATCCCAACCCCCGGACAAAGTCATGGCAGAAGTGCATTATGAGTGGGGACGGGTTCTCAATTTACTGGAAGATTCGCCTATGCTCCTGGTCAGGGAAATCGACTGGATCACCAAGCAGTGGTTAATGGAAACATATATGGCTAAAAAGGGATGCGGTTGGGATGACCCGCGTCTCGGAATGATGGATCTCCAATATCACGACATCCACCGGCAACGCAGCCTGTATTACCTTTTAGCTGAAAGACAAAACATCCGAAGACTCGTGGATGAGGAAGCCATTGAACAGGCCAAAACCGTTCCGCCTCAGACCACCAGGGCCAAAGTCCGGGGTGATTTCATTCGATTTGCCCGAGCCAAAAATCGGTCATATACTGTAGATTGGACATATTTAAAACTGAACGGATATTGGGAGGAAACCATTCTGTGCATGGACCCGTTTTGCCCATTCAACCGCCGGGTGGAGGAACTGTTGAGCCAGGTTCCCCACAACCGACTGTTCCCCTGAGTCTCTCGCCACGTCGAACGGACCAGCCCTCCGTCCGCTCCCGTCGCAACTCCGGCAGGATAGCCTTCATACTCTGCTTGATTCTGGCGAGTATTTTTCCCATTCAGGTCGTCCCCAGCGCCGAACGTCATCGGCCTGGAACCCACGGACAACTCAGCGGAAAACAGGGACAGGTCTTATTGATTGAGGTGCCGGTTTCCGATCCCCAAGCCAAAGTCACGGGAGTATTTTTAAAACGGAAAATTCCCTTTTTCCCCATAAACGAGCATGGTTATACGGGCATGGTCGGCATCGACATGGAAGATCCACCAGGCCTGCAGGAACTATCGATTCATGTGCACTCAAATAAGGGCACGGACCATCTGAGTTATTCGATTCTCGTCATGAAGGAAGATTACACGGTTCAGGAACTGACCCTTCCGAAGCCCCAGGTAGATCTGGATCCCGAAACCCTCAAACGTGTCCAGGGGGAGCAGAAGGAGCTGATGGAAGTTTTCCAACACTTGGATCCGTTTCCCTTGTGGCAGGGCTCATTCCTCGAACCGGTCTCCGGACGAATAACCGGAGTTTTTGGAAGCCGCCGCATTATCAACGGTCAACCTCGAAACCCTCATACGGGCGAGGACATCGCCGCCCCCAAAGGGACCCCGGTCCAGGCCATGAACACAGGCAAAGTCTTGCTCACCGTTGACTATTTTTTCTCGGGCAAGGGAGTCGTGCTGGATCATGGCCTGGGTCTGTTTTCCATGTATTTCCACCTCTCTGAAATCGACGTGCAAGAAGGCCAATTGGTGGAAAAGGGGGATTCGATTGGGAAAGTGGGGGCATCAGGAAGAGCCACAGGCCCGCATTTGCATTGGGGCGTCCGCGTGAACGGCTCCCGCGTCAATCCCTTTTCCCTTACCAGACTCTCCATCGAATAAAGGATCGCGCACCACCCCACTCAGGATTGTCAATATCCAACCCCGTTGCCATGCCTTCTGTGCCTTCGTCCCATCCCTCATGAAACACCATTCACCTTCGGCGCCGTATCTGTGTGTATTTTGCGGATCCAACGTCGGTCACCATCCCGGATACGCGGAGATGGCCGAACGCCTGGGAAACGTGCTGGTCAAAGAAGGTTTCGGGCTCGTATATGGAGGCGGCCGTATCGGTCTGATGGGCCTGTTGGCCACAACCGTGTTGGAAGCGGGGGGGCAGGTCACGGGGGTCATCCCCCATCACCTAGAGAAAAAGGAACTCCTTCACCCTCATTTGACCCACACCCATATTGTCTCGAGCATGCATCAGCGCAAGGCGATGATGGAGCACCTGTCAAGTGGATTCATTTCCTTGCCAGGAGGATTCGGTACGCTGGAAGAATGCTGTGAAATGTTGACCTGGGCGCAATTGGAATTGCACCATAAACCCTGCGGGCTCTTGAATTGTTTTGGTTTCTTTGATCGACTCTTAGGGTTTTTTGATCATCAGATGGCGGAGGGATTTGTCACGCCAACCACCCGAAACCTGTTGGTCGTCGAGCACGAACCGGAGACTCTGATCACAAAATTCAAGACCCGCCTTGCGCTGGGATAATCTCTTCCACAAATCGATTATCGTCAATAGGCGGAAGGCCTTGACAACGGCCGTTGCGTCAACAATTCCATGGCTCGTAGATTGTCAAAAGAAAACGCCCCATTTCCCATCGCAACCAGTCCCAATTTTCCAGACCCGAATGATTGATCGTACAAGGACAACAACATATGATTATCGAAAAAAACCTCGATCACCTCCTTGCTGACAATGGTGTACCGTTCAATTCTGAGAGAATGCCACTCCTTATCACTCAGGATCATTTCCGCCTTTCCAATTTCCCGTGGTTTTCCATCTTCAACCGCATACACCAGCACCTGTTTACTTGGCGGATGGACAACGGCCGCATAGAAGTTCCGGGCATCCTGCACGGAAAACGCCAATCCGGCAAAACCGGGAGATGACTCCTGCATCATCTTCAAACGAACCGAAAGATCAAGATAATCCCCCTCCAGGTCATTGGCCACTAACAGGTGATAGCATTCCTCCCCCTGACAACTTAAGGACTGCCGCATCACATGGGTCCGGCTGGGGGCCGAAACATCCTCCCCCACCATCCAGCTTCCTTCTTGGGTTCCATCCCCCGTGTGAATAGTAAACCCTTGAAGTACCTGTTCAGGTGATCCTGCCTCAAAATTCCATTCCTGAAAAAGAGGGGGAGTGGTTTTTAATGTAGGTTTTGGTAATTCCTGGGGCTGATCGTCGGCCAGTCCAATTCCAGCGCCAAATCCCAGCCCTCCCAGGAGCAGCACCCCCAAGAACACCATCCCCATCCGTGCCACCCGTCCACTCATTGTGGCCCTCGTGCTCCTCTCCCTGATGGAAGATTCTTTAACCTGTCTGACCTTCTTATTGCCATACACCTGTTTCATGCTTCCTACCTACCTATGCTTATGAGGTGAAAATGTTAGAAAGAAATAGATGATGTACGCTAGCCCACCCCGATCATACGCATTTTTCACCGGCACAGACAAGCCCGAACCTCTCCTCCTGCATCAGTCACTTCCAACCGGCACGCCCCACCATGAACAACCGTTCAACGAGGATCAGGCCCATGAATAAACATGTAATTGCTTGAAGGGCTATCCCTTTGTTAGCTTATCACGCAGAGGGTTGCTCAGGATTCCTGAATCCAAATCGTAACCAGACGCAGGCCTATGACCGTTTTTCCCCCATCAATGTCTTGCCTGGGTCTTATTCTCCTACTGACCTGCAGCCTGTTGGTTCCCTTCTCAAGTTGGGGCCGCTCATCCCCATCTCTTGAAGCATCCCCGCTCGAGGAGAGTGACCGTTCTCTGCAAGCCCTGGTTCCCCGGGAATCGGTCATCACCCTCACCTTAAAAGAGGCGGTCCTGCAAGCTCTTGAAAATAATCTGGATATTCGTGTCAGCCAACAGTCCCGGGATGTCCGACTTACAGATATCGTCTTTCAACAGGCTCAATTCGATCCCACCATTGAACTCAACGGGCGATTTGACCGAACCCTTATTCCGCTCAACCGCCCCATCTTCGGGTTTGAAGGCGAACCAATTGGAGACGACCCGGCGACCTTTGATCAAAATGATGCCAACTTCGGGGTAGGGATCAAGCAAAAGCTGTTGACCGGGGGATCTTACGACCTGAATTTCGATACCAACAGGAATTTTGTTTTTGGTCCCAATACCTTCCTGTTCAACCCCTCTTACGCCAGTAATCTGCTTCTAAGCCTCACCCAACCGCTTCTCAAAAATTTCGGGCCATCCGTCAACAAGGTCCAAATCGTGCTGGCACGCAATGCGGCAGAAGTCGAATATTTCAGTTTTTTAAACCAGATTCAGACGGTTGTCGCCCAAGTCGAGCAGGCCTATTGGGAATTGGTCTTCGTTAATGAAAACTTGAAAGTCGCGAAAGCCAATTTGCGGGCGGCGGAGGAATTGTTGTCCAACAACCGCGCCAGAGTCAAAGCCGGTGTCATGGCGGAGGTGGAAGCTCTCCAGGCCCAGGCCGGTGTGGCCGGCCGTATCGAGCAGATTCTGCTGGCTCAAAAAGCAGTCCAGGATCAGGAAGATCAATTACGGCGGCTTCTCAATCATGCCGAATCGCACCTGACTCAAAACACGCCCATTGTTCCCATGGAAACTCCACTGGAACAATTGGAATCCCTGCAAATCGAAGCCGCCCTTCAAACCGCCCTTGAGCACCGGCCGGAAGTCCTGCAAGCCAAAAAAAATCTGGAGACCGCCGGAGTGCAAACGCAATTTGCCAAAAACCAACTTCTTCCCGACTTGTCCCTCCAGGGAAGAATCGGATTCGGCGGATTGGGATATCAGCCTCTGGACAGTTATGACCGTCTGACCAGCACCAATTTTTATAACATGGGAGGGGGAGTGATCTTGAGCTACCCCCTGGGGAACCGGTCAGCCGAAAGCCAATATCAACGGCGACTCCTGGAAGCCCAGCAGAACCAACTGATGCTGCAACGGGTCCGGCAGCAAGTCATCCTGGACGTCAAGGAGGCCGCCCGGCGTGTCCAAACCAACCACAAACGGATTCGCACCAACCAAACCGCCCGTGCCATGGCGGAACGCCAGTTCAAGGCCGAGCAGGAACGGCTCAATCTCGGTCTCAGCACCACTCGGAACGTCCTGCAATTTCTCGGCGACCTGGCCGAAGCCAAAGGGAGGGAAATACGGGCCATTATGGACTACAATCAGGCCCTCGCGAACATGCGACTCGTGACCGCCACCGCCTTCGAATATTATGACTTGACGATCCAATAACCCCTCAAAACGAATTCCGGATTTCCCAGCCGACACAGAGTTTCCCGGCATCATCATTCCTTGACACACGCCGAAATCAGGTAAAATGTTTTAAAGGAAGCAAATTGAGATGGGCACGGCGCAAGATCAGTTCACAGTGATTTTGTCGTCCTGCTACCATGTAGTGAAAAGATAGGTGAGACAGGGATACCGCCGGGATCATGAAAAAATCATTCTGGGTAACCGTTCTAATTATCCTCATTGCCGGAGGGGCCGGGCTGTATCGGTATCTCCCCCTCACCCAAACCGACTCGTCGGCCGGTGAACAAATTGCCACCATCGAAGTCCTTCGCACGTCACTGCAAACCCGCGTGTCGGAAACGGGCACCATTCAGCCGGCACGAATCATCGAGATTAAATCTCAATTCTCCGGGGAAGTCTCTGAAATCCACGTCTCAACCGGCCAGGAAATCAACAAGGATCAGATTCTGGTCACCATTCAGCAGGAACCCAATCAGGCCCGGCAGATTGCCCAACTCCGTGCGGCGATTCAGGAAGAACGCCTCAATGTGGAGTTGGACCGACTCAATTGGATTCGGGCGGAATCTCTCTTCAAGCAAGGATTTGCGGCGCGGAACGAAATGGAAAATGCCCAGCAGGTTTATCAACGGGGATTGGTCCGCCTTGAATTGGCCGAACGCCAATTACTGCTGGCCCTCGGCGGAAACCGGGAGTTGTACGAACGATACCGTATCGGGCATTCCACCAGCGACAACCCCGAGGAATTCCTTGTCCGTTCGCCTTCGCGGGCTACCGTATTGGACATCCTGGTCAATACCGGCGAGATTATCACCTCGGGCATCGCCACCGTCGGGGGGGGAACCATTCTCATGCAGATCGCCGACCTTTCCCAGATGGTCGTTCGGGCCAATATCAACGAGGTGAATATCCCACGTATTTCAGTCGGCCAAATGGTCGAAATACGGCTGGATGCCCTGCCGGGACAGATCTATGAAGGCCGGGTCACATCCATTGCCACCCAGGGGGTCAAGGAAGAAAACATCGTCACCTACGAAGTCTCCATTCAAATCGATAACACCAACCGCACCCTCAAGCCCATGTTAACCGCCAACATCGATATCGTCACGGACAAACTGGAAAATGTGCTGACGGTGCCACTGGAAGTCCTACGGGTGGAAAAAGGGGAAGACATCGTTGATGTGATGGTGGAGGGACAACCGAAACCCCGGAAAGTCCGGGTGTCCCTACGAACCGACACTGAAGCGGTGATTACCAAAGGCCTTGAAGAACATGACAAAGTGGTAGTCCCGACCTTTACAAAAGGCAAGCATCACTCCTGAGGTGCTCGACCCAACCGCCATGCTTATTCTGTTGCAACAGCTATCCAAAATTTACCGGACAGGTGCGGTCCCGGTCTATGCCCTTCGCGACATCAATCTGGAGATCGACCATGGAGAATTTGTGGCCATCATCGGTCAGTCGGGAAGCGGGAAAACCACCCTCCTGGACATTTTAGGGTGCCTCAGTCACCCTACCAGCGGAGAGTATTGGCTGGACGGGGAACGCGTCGGCCAATTAATCGACAGTCAATTGACGGCCATTCGAAACAGAAAAATCGGATTTGTCTTTCAAACTTTTCATCTACTCCCTCGCAAGACAGCGATGGAAAACGTCCAATTACCGTTGATGTATGCGGGAGCCTCCAGAACGGAACAGCGAACCCGCGCCCAGGAACTTTTAACCCTCGTGGGTCTGGGCGAACGAATGACGCACTTCAGCAACCAACTCTCCGGGGGCCAGCAGCAACGAGTGGCTATTGCCCGCGCCTTGGCCAACCGGCCGGCGATTTTGCTGGCGGACGAACCGACAGGCAATTTGGACAGCCAATCGGGACAGGCCATCCTGGACATTTTCGATCAGCTCCACCGGAAGGGTCAAACCATTATCATGATCACCCACGATCCCCTCATCGCCCAACGAGCCAATCGATGCATCACCCTTTCCGACGGCCGGGTGGTCGCCGACACCTCCGCCCTCCAGACGGCCGGCGCCATGAAGTAGCTCATATACCATGCTGTTGCTCTCCATCTTTCATGACGCGCTCAAAAATCTTTCAGCCAATCTGGTCCGCTCGTTCCTGACCATGCTGGGCGTCATCATCGGTGTCGCCTCCGTCATTACCATGATTGCCATCGTGGAAGGGGGGCAACTCTGGCTGGTGGATTCCATTGAAAAACTGGGGACCAACCTCCTGACCGTCTGGAAAAAACGGCTGACGATTGAGGAGCGCCGCCTTTTTGCCGGCCGCCATACCCAACTCCGATATGGAGATGCATTGGCACTCCGGGAACGGTTTCCGAACCTTGGGGTAGTTCCGGTTATAGAAATCGACGGCCAACTCAAGACCGGCAATCGGGACCATAGCGGACGGGTAACCGGCACCTCGCCGGAGTATCCCGACATCCGTAATTTTCATGTGGCTCAGGGACGGTTTTTTACGACAACCGACATTGATGAATGGCGGCGAACGCTGGTCCTCGGCAAAACCGTCGCCGAAGTGCTGTTCGGCAGCCAATCTCCGATCGGGCATGAAGTGAAGATCGGGGATCTTCGATTTACCGTGATCGGAGTCATGGAATCCAAAGGGGAAGTCTACGGCCGGGACTTTGATGAAATTATGTTCATTCCCATCACCACCCTTTTACGGTTCTTCACGGGGAACGACAAGATTCAATACATCACAATCTACATTCCGGAACGCGAACAGATGGCCGACATCACCGAACAAATCCACCAATTTCTCGTCCAGCGGCATGATGGCGTCGATGACATCCGCTTGCGCAATCAAGGTGAATTTCTTGGTGCCATGGAGCAAACCATTTGGACCTTCCGGGTTGTCATGGGCGGCATTGCACTTGTCGCCCTGCTCGTCGGAGGGATCGGCATCATGAATATCATGTTGGTCACGGTGACGGAACGCACACGGGAAATCGGACTACGAAAAGCCATCGGCGCCAGGCGGCAGGATATTCTCCTGCAATTTCTCATCGAGTCGACGACCATCAGCCTGATCGGCGGCTGTATCGGAGTCGTGCTCGGCATTGGCGCCGCCTATGGATTCGGCAATTTAGTGGCACAATCGATGCCGGGAGGCGGTGACTGGGGGGCGGTGATCAAACCACCCGCCATTATCATCGCTTTTTCCTTTGCCGTCGGGGTAGGCATCGTCTTCGGCCTGTTCCCGGCCATGAAAGCCTCAAAACTCGACCCGGCTGAAGCCCTTCGATACCAATAACCTTCCGGGAAAACACGGTAGACCTTGATACGAATCACGTGACACACACGACCATATCAACCATCAGAGTCCGGGAAAATCCCCAACCGTTCGCCAAGGAGTCCCGGTCGAGCCTGGCCTTGTTGCCGGTTCTGGCCACAATCGCCTTTTATGCCCTTCCCGGCCATTGGCAACAGGAACGATTCTGGCAATTTGTGCCACAGCTTGTCGCATACGGCAGCCTGGGTCTCTGGCTTCGGCGCAATTCCCACCCGATTCACAGATTGGGATTGGAAAAGACTAAAATAGGCAAAGGGCTGAGTCTGGGATTGAGCGTGGGTGTCCTGCTGGGAGGCCTCAATACTCTCATCATTCTCCATGCGGTGCCGGCCTTGGGATTCGACATCGACTTTCTACGGGACACGCCGCACGCCCGCGTCCCTCCGGCCATCATGGTCCCCTGGCTGATTATGGTCATCGCCGGTCTGGTAGAACTCAATTTCCGGGGTTTTCTTCTCGGACGGCTGACGGCATGGTTGTCCATCATTTGCTCCGAAGGTCAGCGGACAGCTGCCACAACCCTCGCCGTCGGAATAACGGCTTTGACCTTCGCCTTTGATCCTTTTATGGTAGCCACGTTCCGCCATCTGCATTGGGTGGCACTGTGGGATGGCCTGATCTGGGGCTGGCTCCGCATGCAAACCGGCAATCTGTATGTCATCATCACCGCCCATGCCGTGGAAGTAATGATCGAATATCTCGTCATTCGGGCCGCCTTGTCATGACACCCTCCTTCTCCCCTCACCTGGTCAATGATCCATTCGGAGATCCGGGTCTATACATCGAAATCCGGTGGAGCCGCCGGGCACTCTTATTTGACCTTGGGGACAATTCCTCATTAAGCCCGAGCTGCCTGCTTCGGTCCCAGGACATTTTTCTCTCCCATACCCATATGGATCATTTCATCGGATTCGACCGGTTACTCCGGATTGCCCTGGGACGAGGCAAATGCCTCCGCTTTTTCGGTCCACCCGGATTGATTGCCAATATCGAAGGGAAACTCCGTGGCTATACCTGGAATCTGGTCGATGGTTATCCCTTGAGCCTGGAGGTTCGTGAATTTCATCCCGACCGATTGGAACAGGCCACATTCCAAGCTCAGGATGGATTTCTCCGTCGGCAGGAGCCAAGCCATCCTGCGGATCATACCGGCATCTTTTCCGTCCTCCGGGAACCGGCCTTATCCGTCATGGCCGTAGCCCTCAACCATCGCATCCCGTCACTGGCCTTCGTGCTGGAGGAACCGTTTCACATCAATATCAACAAGGTCCGGTTACACGAAGCCGGCTTACCGGTCGGTTCATGGCTGAGGGACGTCAAACAACTTATTTGGGAAGGTAAACCCGACTCTCACATGCTGCAGGCCACCCTCTATTTCGAACATCGAAAAGAAACGCGGACATTTTCGTTGGGAGAACTCAAAGACCGGTTTGTGACCGTCAGCCGTGGACAAAAAATCGCCTATGTGGTCGATTGCCGGTATGATACGGATAATGAACGAAAAATCATCGAATTATGCCGGAACGCCGACACGCTGTTTTGCGAAGCCCCCTTTCTGGAGCGAGACAGGGAAAAAGCCGGAAGCCGCTACCACCTTACCGCCCGGCAAGCCGGCATCCTTGGGGGCAAGGCCCAGGTACAACAATTGGTTGTCTTCCATTTTTCCCCCCGCTATACGGGACAGGGAGAGGATATCCGCCGGGAAGCCCATGAAGCCTTCCAGGCCATTCAGAGCCGGCAGGAAAAAGAAGGAGCCAGAGGATGAACGATGGATTAAAGTATGTCGTGTATTTTTTCCTTGGAGGGTTACTGGTCAGCGTCTCCACCTATCTGGGGAGTCATGGTAAAGGCTTTCTTGCCGCACTGGCCAGCACGTTGCCGGTCATCAGCGGACTGACCTTTATTCTCGTATATCTCAATGCCGGAGGAACGCCGACCGTCCATTTCGCCAAAAATTTGATCTGGCTGTCTCCGCCCTGGTTTATGTATGTGGGCACGATGATCCTTGCCGTACCGAAATTCGGGTTCTGGATCGCCTTTGCCATGGCCATTACCCTGTACCTGATAGGCGTCGGCTGCACCCGTTTGCTTGTGGAATAAATCCTCGACCGCCACGATCACCCTGAACCAAAGGCGTTCATCCCTGATGTCGGCATTCATCAAACCCATCATTCATGCGTTCCTCATTTGCGACACCATCATCATTGACAGCCTGACAGGCAAAAAAAGCATCATTGGAGCCTTTACCCATCTGTGGGCCAAAGCCTTCCCGTGTCATCATCCACAGATTGGAGTCTATTTTTCCTTAACGGACGCCGAAGGCTTATACAATTTCGAGATCCAATTGCTGTACCTCGACAAAAACCTCCTGGTCGGCAAAGGACCGCTTCCCGCCATTCAGATTCATGATCGACTGGCGACCCATGATTTCGGGCTGAACATCCCTTACCTGCTGTTTCCGGGACCGGGGCGGTATGAATTTCGCCTCTATGCCGAAGGCCATTTCATTACACAGAAAGATTTTCAAGTGATCCAACAGCAACACCCACCGGCGGCATCTCCACCCCACCCAGATCCATCCTGACTCGCCCTGCACCCCACGAATCTAGGCCGGCTTTGTCCCATACAGAATCTCGGAACTTCCCATACATTTCTTGTCCTGCCCATCTCTCAACACCACAAATCTTTCCATCCAGACCTTGTGGAAAAAGAGTCGCATATCCAGAATGCGGATAATCTCCCGAGGAACGGAGGACCCTATTGACAGAAATTTATCACAGGCGTAGCATGAACACAGCGCTGAACCTCGTATCCTTAATTACGCAGGGAAAGAGATTGACAGCGCCACTCCCTTTCCCGTCAATGCCGAGGAAGGAGGTCTGGAATGGCAGACAGTACTCCACCGGGCTGCCAAAGCCCATCTGAGGCAAAACACGCCTCAGAGTTTTGACGGGCCTTCTCGTTTATGCGGGTCAATTCATCACTCAGAAAGACAGGTTGCCGTGCGGCATCGAAACTGGATCACCGGTTGTCTTTTATACAGAG
The DNA here is from genome assembly GCA_039794325.1 of Candidatus Inrsubterrania sp. Taxonomy (GTDB): domain Bacteria; phylum Nitrospirota; class Nitrospiria; order Nitrospirales; family UBA8639; genus JACKFE01. The sequence continues at coordinate 9,046 of JBDIVP010000027.1, read as the reverse complement.
AGTGAGAAGGGCAATAGAAAAGATTCCCTTTGCGAATGACTCAACCCACTCTTGAACGAAGGACTCGTTAATCGCCTGCGGATGGGCATATCACATATGAGGCCAATGAATGGTGGCGAATGTCACCCGAAACGAGGGATTCAGCTTGATGAAGCTGAATCCCTCGTCTAGTACATCCCTTCCTCTGACACTCTCAAACCCCGTATGACTGCAATCCCCATCCGCTTTCCCGATTATCGACTTGAGTTGCCAGCCTGGATTACCGATTATCTCTCTAAATCCTCCGGACAGACCAACACGCCTGAACAACGGATGGACTTGATCATCGGATTGGCACGCATGAACATTCAACACGGCACCGGCGGCCCTTTCGCGGCAGCCGTGTTTCGCTTAGATACCCATCAACTCGTCGCTCCAGGGGTGAACAGAGTCCTGCCGTCACGGTGCTCAGCGGCACACGCCGAAATGGTGGCATTGATCCTAGCCCAACAGATCGTGAACTCTCATGACCTGGGAGCGGAAGGGTTACCGCCGCACGAACTGGTTACCACCTGTGAGCCTTGCACCATGTGCCTGGGCGCCATCTGTTGGTCGGGCGTCCGACAGGTGGTCTGTGGGGCAAGGGAAGCCGATGCCACGGAGATCGGGTTTGACGAAGGTCCGAAACCCGACAATTGGATGACTGAGCTCGAACAACGGGGGATTCGGATCATTCAGGACATAAAGCGTCAGGACGCCCGGCAGATCTTACAGGATTATGCGCTGGGCCAGGGCACCATTTACAACAGTGACATCCGACGGCAGGCGCCTTCGTCCTGATCCGGGCGGATTTCGACAGGCGCCGGATCATACCACATCGTCGTCACTGAAACTGCCAGGAGGAATCCTCGTTATGCCGGTCTCCAAGAACCGCAAGCCCGCATCCAATACCCGTCCGATCACCTTAACCATCGATATCGGGGGATCCGGCATTAAAGCCCTTCGACTGGACCCGAAGGGCCAACCGCTTACAGAAAGATTCCGGATTCCCACTCCCCAACCGCCCACACCCCAAGCGGTCATCCATACCATTATGGAAATTGCCGAAGCCCTGCAACCGTTTGACCGGGTTTCGGTAGGTTTCCCCGGCGTGATCAAACATGGGCATGTCAGGACGGCGCCGAACCTGGATGCCTCCTGGCCGGGTACGGAACTGGTGGGGGAATTGGAAAAAAAGTTAAAGAAACCCGTCCGCGCCGCCAATGACGCGGACGTCCAGGGCTACGGGGCCATTGAAGGCCGCGGAGTGGAACTTGTCGTCACACTGGGCACGGGCTTCGGCACCTCTCTCTTTGTCGACGGCCATCTGGTTCCCAACCTGGAAATCGCCCATCATCCGTTTCAAGGCAACCAGACTTACGACCAGATCATCGGGGCGACGTCCCTGAAAAAAATCGGAAAAAAGAAATGGAATCAACGTTTGGCTAAAGCCATCAAAATTCTCGACCGGGTCATCAACTATGACCGGCTGTATCTTGGAGGGGGCAATGCCAAAAAAGTCAGCCTCAAACTTCCTCCCAACATTACCATTATTTCCAATGTCGCCGGACTGTTGGGAGGAATCGCCCTCTGGACCAATGGCCAAGGTCTCAGGGAACTTCAACCGTCTCCGACAGCCAATCGCAAACCCCGGGCCACCTCCCGGCCAACCAACAAGACCACCCGACGGAAACCCGCCCGATAAATAACACACCCTCCTACCCCCCCCACTCCCTCACCCGGCGAGAACCTCCTTCTTCAACCACGTCATGTTACGTGCGGGAACTTCTCTCTGAGAGGGAAAGCGTATCGATGGTCAGGCCTCCTCGGTTCCATGTAATCCTGCATCAACCGAAAGATAAAGAAAATTTTTCCTGAAATCAGGTAGCCTTCATCAAGACACTTGGCGGGAGGAGGGTGAACACGGTACAACCAAGTTGGATTCCTGATTCCAGATCCATTATGGGTCTGTTGAAAAAAGCCGCCAGCGGCGTTCTCGCCATTTTTCCGTGCTCACGTACTCAACGTACGCTCCGCCCGCAAAAACGGCTGTGGCCTTGCTGGACGGACTTTTTTGAACCGACCCAAAGCCATGATCGTCAACGCAGCCTTGAGCAAATTTGTCCTTGAAAATTTCAATTATTCAACACTCCCATTATCAAAGCCTTATTTCATGTCCCAACACCACTCACCCCCCGCAAACCCCGAATCCGAACCCTCCCAGACCGACCTGATCATCGAAGGGGCGAGACAAAATAATCTCAAAAACATTTCTCTCCGCATTCCTCACAACGCCCTCACGGTCATCACCGGGGTTTCAGGCTCAGGGAAATCGTCCCTGGCGTTCGATACCCTGTTCGCGGAAGGGCAGTGGCGTTACGTCGAATCCCTATCGGCCTATACCCGGATGTTCTTGGAGCGGGTAAAACGACCCGATGTCGATCGGCTGGCCAACGTCCGCCCGGCCATTGCCCTGGAACAAAAAAACCCGATCCGGACTTCCAGGTCCACCGTCGGCACCGCCAGCGAAATCTCGGATTATCTCCGGCTGTTGTTCGCCAAAATCGGAAAACCCATATGCCCGGATTGCCGCAAAACCGGGGTCGCACACCATCCCACCGCCGTGGCGGAGGAACTGCTGAAGCAATTCCCGAACAGCCGTGCCCTGGTCACGTTTCCCAAGGCCGTCCCCCATCCGGACGCACGGGACTCCTTCATCACCGGCCTCTTGAAACAGGGCTTCATCCGGGTCATGGCCAACGATCGACTTATCAATCTGAATTCGGAAACCCTGCCCGACCCGCTTCCACAGGAAATCCTGATTGTGGTGGACCGGGTGACAATAAGCCCGGATTCACGAAGCCGACTGGTTGAGGCCCTGGAAACCGCCTTCAGAGAAAGCGGAGGGCAGGCCAGGGTCACGGTGGCCGACACTCACGGCTTTGCCTACAGCTCGAGGCTGCAATGTCCGGGATGCGGACGCACTTTTCTGCCTCCCCGCCCTCTGACCTTTTCCTTCAACCATCCGTTGGGCGCCTGCCCGGAATGCAACGGGTTCGGAAACGTCCTCCGGTACGATGAGCATCTCATCATTCCCGATCCCGGAAAATCGTTACAAGAAGGAACCGTCGAGCCTTGGACCAAACCCTCCAATGCCTGGTGGCAGGAACACATGATCCGGGCATTCAAGACCAAAAAATTCGATACCGCCAAACCCTATCGATCATTCACCCAGGCCGAACATGACCTGCTCTGGAAGGGAGCCGGCAAAGTCGAAGGCATCAACGACTTCTTCGAATATCTGGAAGGCAAACGATATAAACTGCACGTGCGGGTGTTTCTCAGCCGTTATCGCAGTCCCTTATCCTGTACCGCCTGCCGGGGCATCCGCCTCCGCCCGGAAGCCCTTTGGATCAACATTCAGGACCGCAATATCCACGAAATCGGAGACTGGCCCCTGCATACCCTGCAAAGATGGATACAGGAACTCTCCCTCAATCCATTCGAACGATCCCTCAGTAGGGACCTGCTTAAACCTCTTGAAGAAAAATTGGCGTTTCTCATTTCAGTGGGACTCGAATATCTGACGCTCAATCGGGAAATGCGGACCCTCTCGGGAGGCGAAGCACAACGCATTCATTTGGCCAACCAATTGGGAGCCCGCCTGGTGGACACCCAATACGTCCTGGATGAACCCACCATCGGCCTCCATCCGAAAGATACGGATGCCATGGCCGTCATCCTGCGGGATCTCGCCCATCGGGGCAACACCGTCATCGTGGTTGAGCATGATCCGCACATTATTCGACAAGCCGATTTCGTGGTGGAAATGGGACCGGCTTCGGGAGAACACGGCGGTCAGGTGATCTGCGCCGCCCCCTATGAATCGTTTCGAAAACACCCGGAAGCACTGACCGCCCAATATCTTCGGGGGGAACGCTCCATTGCCATTCCCGAAAAACGGCGTCCGGGGTCGGGACGGTTTCTGGAATTCACCGGCCTCAGGGAACATAATCTCAAAAACCTGACCCTGCGCATCCCGCTTGGTAAATTAATCTGCGTCACCGGCCCGTCGGGATCAGGAAAAAGCACTTTGGTGGAAGATATCGTGTACCGGGCCGTCGCCCGGGCCTTGAAAGTCGACTCCACCCCTCCGGGGGCCTTCGAGTCCCTCACAGGGGTAGATGCCTTACAATCAGTCTGCCTCATCGATCAAGAGCCCATCGGCAAATCTCCACGGTCCAACCCCGTCACCTACATCAAGGCCTATCAAGACATCCGCGCCCTGTTTGCCGGATCACCGGAAGCCCGCCGTGCCCGGCTGACACCCGCCCACTTTTCCTTCAACACGGGCAAAGGACGATGCCCGCGATGTCAGGGGAATGGGTATGAAAAGCTCGAAATGTACTTTCTGGCGGATCTTTACGTGCCCTGTGCGGACTGTGAAGGCAAACGGTTTCAACCCAAGATCCTCAACATCCGGGTGCAGGGCTACACCATCCACGAAGTCCTGGAATTAACCGTCGACCAAGCCCTGGCAACCTTCGGCCGATCCTGCCCCACCCTTGGACGCAGTCTGCAGGTCTTACAGACTCTGGGGTTGGGATACTTGCGACTCGGCCAGCCGGCCACCAGTCTGTCGGGCGGGGAAACGCAACGGTTGAAAATCGCCCGAGAACTATCAACCGTCCCTGCCCGCTCCGGGAAAGCCAAAAGAACCAAAGGCATCCTGTATATTCTGGACGAACCGACGCGCGGTCTGCATCTGGAAGATGTGAAACGGCTGTTGGGAGTCCTGGGACAATTGGTGGACGACGGCCACACCGTCCTGATGGTGGAACACCATGTGGACGTGATGACTTACGCGGACTGGGTCATCGATCTGGGCCCGGGCGGAGGGGAAAGCGGCGGGCACATCGTCGCCCAAGGCCCCCCCGAAACCATCGCCGACACCCCCGCCTCCCCCACCGCCCCCTACCTCAAGAAAAGGGGTCGGGAGTCTTTTTAATTCCTTGCCCCCTCCTTTTCCCTACCGCACCACTTCCTCGACACCGAAGACCCTACCCTACGATCCGCAACGCCACATACGGAATAAGATTGAACAAAAAAATCCCGACCTTATAAAAGGCTATTCCGGCATAATGGATCCCGTCGAATTGCTCGGGAGACACACGAAACCAACGCCCATGAAACCGGTACATCCAATCATGGGCCAGGCTAAAGACCAGAAACCACAAAAGCAGGATGCCGTAATTGAGGACCGTACACCACAACAACACATCCCGTACCATATCAATCGTCATCAGAGGCTCTCACATCCCTGCTTTGTTATTGACAGGTCCCAGGACAACCGGGTAGCCGATTAACCACCTCGCCTCAACCAGTCAATACCGCCGGACCACCGTTCCATGCATCAGGGAAAAAGATTCTTGAAAATCCTGCCATCCTTCATGATCATGAGGAAGTTTTTCGCCGGATCCTCAAGCAATGCAAGATCCTGCAGCGGATCTCCATCAACCAGCAGCAGGTCCGCCAACGCCCCAACCTCCACCACACCCAACTTGCCTTGATAGGGGCTGCGCCGGCCCGATAAAGCCAGTAACTCGGCGTTGTTAGCTGTGGCCTTCTTCAGCACCTGTGCAGGGGTATACCACCGGACCAATTTGGTCAGCTGGGCACCCTGCATGGCGGCCAGCTCCGGATTGAATAAAATATCGCTGCCCCACGCCGTCTTAATCCCGAACTGCTTCGCCAAAGCATAGGCTGAATCCGTCCCCCGATTCATTTCCAATTGTTTCAGGCGATTGGGCGATCCCTCCGGAAATGCGGACGGCCGATCAGCAAGAAAGGGTTGCAGACTCCACCAGACACCCTTCTCGGCCATCAACTTCGCCGTAGATTCATCAAGCAATTGCCCATGGTCGATGCACGTGACACCGGCTTCGAGCGCCTGCCGCACCGCCCGCGGGGTATAGGCATGCACCGTCACATAGGTCCCCCAGTTTTCAGCCGCCTCAACCGCGGCACGCAGTTCCGGAACCGTGAATTGCGTGACATCCAGCGGATCATAGTGTGAGGACACACCTCCACCGGCCATCAACTTGATCTGTGAGGCACCTCGCATAAGCTGTTCCCGCACACGCAGGCGCACGGTGTCGGCATCATCAGCAATGGCGGCGGCGCCGATCCGTTCGCTATACGTGAAATCACCCGGCCGGGCCGGAATATCCGTCGGCAACCGGAAGTCTCCATGGCCTCCCGTTTGAGAAATCATCGCCCCCGACGGCCAGATCCGCGGCCCCGGAACAAGCCCCGAATCAATGGCGCGTTTCAATCCAAAGACCGGACCACCCAGATCGCGGATGCTGGTGAACCCGCGCATGAGCATTTCGGTTGCAGCCTTGCCCGCAGCGAGATTGACATATCCGATATCGGCGGTGAATAACGCCACCTGTGGAACTGTCGCGAACATAATGTGGGTATGCGCATCGATCAGTCCCGGCATCAAGGTACGACCGTCACCATGAATATGGGTAACGGAAGCCCCCGGGGGATCGTTGATGGGTTCATCCGTGATCGCGGTAATGATGTTGTCCACGACCAGGACATTCCTGAGAGCCGAAAGATGCTCCGCCGTCCCAGTAAAAATGCGGACATTTTCGATTATCACAGCCGTCGACGCCGGCGATTCGGCATGGACCACCGGCGTCACACTCGACCACCATGGAAAGAACAGAGCAGCAGCGACAAGAAGCTCCCGTGCATATTGGTATGGCATATCGATCAATTGACGCAACCGCTTGGGTATTACCATGGACCTCCGAATCCTCATACACTCAATTAAAGCGGCCGAACCTGCACGTCGTCCTACGTTCTGATCCGCACCAACGCCTGAACGGAGCTTTTAAAATAGGTTAATCCCCTCGGGGCAAAACTCAGGCTTGCCCCCAGGTTCGTGCCCGGTACACGAGAAGGCAGGGTAAACAGCTCAAACTTCTTGCCTTTTACGGCATTACTGATTTTCCCGCGAAACAGGGACAGAATGCCATTCAACAACCGCTTCACAACCGCCTCCACGGGCTTTAACACTTTAGGCCAACGCAACGACACACTCAGCTTCTGGACACCCGTAAGTGTCATCGTGCCGGTCCTGCCTGACGCAGAGAGCGAATTCGTAATCACCACATTGGTTTTGGGTGCCGGCAATGACACCCAGGACCACCCTTTGATGGGCACCCGGATCCCCCCTTTCAATCCGCTGAACGAAATTGTCGTGCTGACGCTTCCATTCCCGTTCCGGATCCCCAGCACCGGGGTCGTAGCCCTAATCGTGCCTTTAATTCCGGCACCAAACCCCGCCTTGCTCCCCCGTTCATCAAACGCATGCGAAAGCGAAGCCACGGCGGCCTTCATCAACACATTCACGGCTCCCCCCGACACCAATGCCCCCATCAGCGCATTGGCAGCCGTTCCGTTGTTCAAGGAAGCGATCGTCGCCGCGGCCGGCGTATCCGCCGCCCCCACATTACCCTTCCCGGCAATGCGAGCCCCCACCTCCAATGCCGGTCCGCTTCTCACGTTTCCGGACTGCAGGCTGGCCGACAGCCCGCTCCCGAATACATTAGTCAGTTGCGGAATGGGAATACCGGCCAACGCCGTGCTGATTTTTGGAATAATCTGCGAATCGATAATCCCCACCACCACTTGATCAATGGCACTGGTCGAACCGGTCGAAACCTTCAACTGCGTCAGTGATAGCTGACTCCGGTTGATGGCAAACTTTCCGGTCCCCTTCATGGGCAGGGATCTGTCGAAATTGATGATGCCCCCCTTCACCGTAATCGCGACCTTTTTCATGTCGATTTCGAAATTATGGGTGGTCTTGTTTGGGATTAACTTGGCAACCGGTGTTTCGGTGACATCAAAGGAATAGGCAAAACCTCCGCTCCGGCCCGATCCTTTAAATCGATTGCGTTGCGAGGCATATACCTTACTCACCACCATGTTCATCAGGTTGTTGCCGCCATAGGCCTTCATGGGCTGTGTCATCGCATTCCTCCTTGAATAGGATTCGGGGTTACTGCGCCGGACAACTCAACAGCCTGCAATATTAAACACTGAGCCCAATATGTCAAGAATAAATCGACGCAAATTGGCCCAGGAATAAGCGTGCCGTAACCAACCGGGCCTTGGACATAAAGGGGAGAAGGTAATAAGGTACGGAGGAGAATCAAGGGGAAATCAGGAAAGCCGTTCACAGATGAATCGGCCCACTGAACAGCTAGCAATCCGGGATGGACTCCGCAAAGGCCATCAATGTCTGTTCCAGCACACGAACCCTGAAGAGTATCTCATGAAGGTCTTGTTCAAGTCCCGAAAGGTCGCCATCCTTCGCTTTACCTTCCAAATGGGCAGCCTGAGCGAAAAGCGGCTTGGCGCAAAATGGAGCCGCATTATTTTTTATGGCATGGGCGGCCTGCCTGATCTTCGACGCATTACCGGTGCCGGCCGCCGCTTCGAGATCTTCCACCAGTCTAGGACAATTATTCACAAAGACACGAATCAATTCCTTGAGAAAAGACATATCCTGGTCGAATTTACCCAGGACCGCCTCGTAATCCCAAACCGGATCACCTGAACCCCCAACCGCCGCGGGTAATTTCACTGGCACAGGGGCATCATGTGCAACGTCCATGCACAGACGTTCCACCGCCTCAAACAATGTCGGGGAGTCGATAGGTTTGGAAAGGTAGTCGTCACACCCTACTTCCAAGCACCGCTCCCGGTCACCCGGAAAAGCACAGGCGGTCAACGCAAGAATCGGCACATGATGCGAGGTCCCCTCCTCCCTGCGACGAATCATTCGAGTCGCTTCGAAACCGTCCATTTCCGGCATTTGCATATCCATCAGCACCAGATCAAAGGATTCACGAATCCATCGATCCAATGCTTCACGGCCATTAGCCGCAACCACCACCGAGTGTCCACGTTTTTGCAACAAGCGAACGGTCAGCACCTGATTGATCGG
>JBDIVP010000026.1:0-21715 GCA_039794325.1 Candidatus Inrsubterrania sp. | reverse complement strand
GTGATGCCGGGGGACAATGTGTCCTTCACGGGAGAGTTGATCGCGCCGATTGCCATGGAGCAGGGGGTGCGGTTTGCAGTGCGGGAAGGGGGCCGGACCGTCGGAGCCGGTGTCGTGACCGAAATTAACGCCTGATTGCTCTTTAGATGTTGGGTAAGGTGAAATTTTCCTGAATTATATATGGAAGTTTAGTGTGAATGGGAAGGGGTGAAGGCCTGTGGATCGTGATAGGAGAATTCGTATTCGTTTGAAGGGTTTTGACTACCGCGTTTTGGATCAATCGGTAAGGGAGATTGTTGATACCGTTCGCCGTAGTGGGGCCCGAATAGCCGGTCCCGTTCCCCTTCCGACGAGAATTGAAAAGTTTACGGTGCAACGGTCCACGCATGTGGATAAGAAATCTCGCGAGCAATTCGAGATTCGGACGCATAAGCGGTTGCTGGATATCATGGAGCCTACCCCGGAAACGATGGATGCTCTTATGAAATTAAATTTGGCTGCCGGTGTGGATGTTGAAATTAAACTATAGGCAGGTTGATGATGGGTACGATAAAAGGGTTGCTGGGAAAAAAGCTCGGTATGCTTGAAGTTTACGATGAGAATCGCCGGTTGGTTCCGGTGACGATGATTGAGGCCGGGCCTTGTCGAGTGGTTCAGGTTAAGTCAATTGAAAATGATGGATATTTTGCGGCTCAGGTTGGATTTCGTGAAGTTTCTGAAGGAAAATTAACCAGGGCACAGGTAGGTCATTTTAGGAAATTCGGTTCTCGAAATTGGCGATATGTGTCTGAGTTTCCCTGTGAAGGATCCGTGGAACCGGGGGATGCGGTTGGGTTGGATGGATTCTCGAAGGGTGAGCAGATTAATGTTCGGGCGGTTTCAAAGGGTAAAGGGTTTCAGGGCGTGATTAAGCGGCATCATTTTGCCGGTGGACCGGAAACCCATGGCCACATGTTTCATCGGGCTCCAGGATCCATTGGTTCAAGTTCCTACCCATCCAGAGTTTTAAAGAATAAGAAACTACCGGGCCAAATGGGCGGAAAGCCGGTTACGGTTAAGGGGCTTAGGGTGGTTGATGTTCGAGCTGAAGATAATGTCTTGTTGATTTCCGGGTCGGTCCCAGGTCCAGTGGGTGGGCTGGTCGTAATCAGGAAGGTTGGTTCATCTTTATGAGGTCGATTCCGGTTTACAACATCCAGAAAGAGCAAGTCGGGACCGTTGAGTTCCCTGAAAGATATATGAATGGATCATCTGATGGGTCTGGGTTGGTTCATCAAGCCGTAATTATGCAGCTGGCGAGTCGTCGTCAGGGAACTGCATCAACCCGTGGGCGTGGGGAGGTCAGTGGTTCCGGTAAAAAACCGTGGAAGCAGAAGCATACCGGGAGAGCTAGGGCTGGATCGGTCCGTTCCCCGATCTGGCGTCATGGAGGCACCGTTTTTGGACCAAAGCCGAGATCGTATGCTTTTCAGATTCCTAGGAAGATGTATCGCCGGGCGTTGCACGAGGCCATGGCATTAAAACTTTCTGAAGAAAACATTATTGTTGTGGACCGTGTGCAATTGTCCGAATCAAAAACCCGTGAGCTTGTTAATTTGATATCGAGCCTTGGAGGTCGAGGCAAGTCATTGGTGGTCATTGACGGGGATATCCAAGACCTCCAGAGAATTGGTCGGAATATAAAGAATGTGAAGATTTCTCAGCCGCGGGATTTGAATGTGTACGATGTCCTTTGGTGTGACAGGATGATTGTGACTGAGAGATCCATGAAAGAAATTCAGGAAATATGGGGGTAAGGTGGTGAATCCGCATGATATATTGATACGGCCTTTGTTAACTGAAAAAATTACGGCTCTTCGTGAAGTGAAGAATGCTGTGGCCTTTTCGGTTGCTCGCCGTGCAACCAAGATCGATGTTCGCCTGGCTGTGGAAAAGATTTTTAAGGTGAAGGTGGATTCCGTGAATGTCATGAATGTCAAGGGGAAGCGCAAGCGACAGGGACGGTTCCTTGGGAAACGATCTGATTGGCGAAAAGCAGTTGTGACGTTGCAGGAAGGTCAAAAAATTGAGTTGTATGAAAGCGCATAGAGTTATTGATTTGTCTTCCATCTTAACTGTAGAGAATCAAAATGCCAATTAAAGACTTTAATCCGACCTCACCCGGCCGTCGAGGAATGTCTATTACGACGAACGAAGGGTTATCTCCAAACAGTCCGGAGAAAAGTTTGGTGGTTTCCCTTGGCTCATCTGGAGGGAGAAATAATGCCGGCAGGATTACCTCTCGTTTCAGGGGCGGTGGCCATAAACGATTATATCGAATAATTGATTTTAAGAGAAATAAGAATGGAATTTCAGCAAAAGTAGTCAGGTTGGAATACGACCCGAATCGTTCGGCCCGAATTGCGCTGTTACACTATGCTGACGGTGAAAAGCGGTATATCTTGGCGCCTCATGGACTTTCGGTTGGAGATTCAGTGCAGTCTGGATCTCAAGTTGACGTCCGCCCGGGAAATGCCATGCCGTTAATGGAAATGCCCCTCGGTGTTGTGGTGCATAATGTTGAGTTGAAGCCAGGAAAGGGTGGCCAATTGGCAAGAAGCGCCGGTTCTTCGGCTCAGGTCATGGGGCGTGAGGGCAAATATGTTCAAATTCGTTTGTCTTCCGGGGAAATGAGGAAGGTATTGGGTATATGCATGGCTACCGTTGGGCAGGTCGGGAATCTTGACCACAATAATATTAGTGTCGGGAAGGCTGGAAGGTCCAGGTGGATGGGGAAAATGCCGCATGTTCGGGGTGTAGTAATGAATCCTGTTGACCATCCGCATGGTGGCGGTGAGGGAAAGTCCGGCCAAGGAAATCCTCATCCGGTTTCTCCGTGGGGCCAGCCGACAAAGGGTTACAAAACACGGAAGCGGAAAAAGTTATCTTCGAAGTTCATTATTTCCGATAGGAAAAGAAAATCTCATTAATGTAAGGGGAATTCATGCCTAGGTCAGTTCACAAAGGACCGTTTGTTGATGAGTATTTGACGAAAAAAATTGAAAAAGCCAGGGATTCAAGGGATTCAAAGGTTATAAAAACCTGGTCTCGTCGCTCAACAGTCGTGCCGGAAATGATAGGTTTAACGTTTGCGGTCCATAATGGGAAAAAATTCATCCCCGTTTTCGTAACGGAAAACATGGTGGGCCATAAATTGGGAGAATTTGCTCCAACAAGGTTTTTTAAGGGGCACGGGGCTGCAAAAACAGAAAAGGCCGTGGCATTAAAGTAGTCTAAAAAAGTCAAAAAATTTTATTCATCTAACGCGTGTATAGAGAAATTTATGTCTGAGGCAAAAGCAATTTTACGCTATGTGAGACTTGCCCCTCGCAAGGCGAGATTGGTGGTTGACATGGTAAGGGGCAGGAATGCAGCGGAAGCTATGCTCCTATTAAGGTATACACCAAGGTCTGCTGCAAGGGTGGTAGAGCAGCTCTTGCAATCCGCCATCGCTAATGCCGGTCAAAAGGATTTAGGGGATGCGGAAGGTCTGTTGGTGACACGTGCATATGTTGATGGGGGGCCAGTTTTCAAGCGTTTCCGCGCCAGATCGATGGGGCGTGCCAATCCAATTAAAAAAAGAACAAGTCATATCACCATCGCAGTTGGCCCGGTAAAGTAAGGGAAGGCATTTTATAACTTAAGGCTGGTAGGAGAAAATTATGGGTCAAAAGACTCACCCATTTGGATTTAGGCTTGGATACACGCGGACATGGCGTTCACGTTGGTACGCAAAAAAAGATTATGCAAAACTTCTTCATGAAGATCTCTCTATTAGGGATTTGGTGAAAAAGAGGTTGTACCATGCCGGAATCTCCAGCGTGGAAATTGAACGATCCGGTAACCAATTGAAATTAATCATTCACACCGCCAGGCCTGGCATCATTATCGGAAGAAAAGGTGCTGAGGTTGACAAATTAAAGGCCTCACTGGAGAAGGAATATGGCAATGAGGTTTTTGTCACCGTCAAGGAGATTAAAAAGCCTGAGTTGGATGCTCAATTAGTTGCAGAAAATATTGCTACCCAACTTGAGAAACGGGTCTCTTTTAGGAGAGCCTTGAAGAGAAGCGTGGCAGCTGCCTTGAGGCTCGGGGCCTTGGGAGTCAAGGTATATTGTGCTGGGCGTTTGGGAGGGCACGAAATTGCTCGGACCGAATGGTATCGGGAGGGGCGTGTTCCTCTTCATACTCTGAGGGCCGATGTGGAGTACGGTTTCGCGGAGGCAAAAACAGCCATGGGTCAGATAGGGGTAAAAGCTTGGGTCTATAAAGGGGATGCGGAAATCCCATCAATGGAAAAAAATGAGCCTTCTCTTGGCTTTTTATAAATAAAACTTTTTTACCGTGAAATTGGAGTGTTCTGCTCATGTTAGCCCCAAAGCGAGTTAAATTTCGGAAGGTTCAAAAGGGCCGTTTGGCGGGAAAGGCATATCGTGGCGGCGAGGTGTCATATGGTCAATATGGCTTGAAAACCCTTGAGCCTGGGAGAATAACTGCACGACAAATTGAGGCAGCTCGTATTGCAATGACCAGGCACGTAAAGCGTGGAGGAAGAATTTGGACCAGAATTTTCCCGGACAAGCCGATTACGAAAAAGCCGGCTGAGGTGAGAATGGGGAAAGGAAAAGGAAATCCAGAGTTTTGGGTGGCTCCGGTAAAGCCTGGGAGGATTTTATTTGAAATGGATGATGTAACCAGGGAAGTTGCGGAAGAAGCCTTGCGCTTGGCAGGGCATAAGTTGCCCGTTGCAACAAAGTTTGTGGTTCGCGGAGAAATTCCCGTCTTGTAGGGAGTGGAATGCTGATGAATATGAATGAATTGAGAAATCTTGAAAAGTCTGAACTTATTGAGAAAATTGCCCAATTGAAGCAAGAGCTTTTTCATTTTCGGAGTCAGTTGGCCATGGGGAGAATGGAAAATCCAATGCGGATCCGTCAAGTCCGGCGAAATATTGCAAGGGTTAATACTGTAATCAGGCAGAAAGCCTAAAGTGATTTATTTAAAAGGAATGAAGAAATAACATGGCGCCGTCAAGACCAGCCCCTCAGGAAATTTTTGGGAGAGTAATCAGCAATAAAATGCAAAAAACCGTTGTGGTGGAAGTGATACGGGTTGAACAACATAAGTTTTATGGAAAGGTAGTAAGAAGGAAAACAAAGCTGAAGGCCCATGATGAAGGCAATCGATGTCAAATTGGGGATAAGGTTAAAGTAATTTACTCTAAGCCTATCAGTAAGGAAAAACATTGGAGGGTTTCCGAAGTTTTTTCCAAATAATCCCATCAGAGGTTTATCGGTTTTTAGTTTTGGCTTTCTTTTCCTATCGTAACAGTAACCATTAATCACGATTTTGAGTTACCCTAAATGATACAAAATTATACCTACTTAGATGTCGCGGATAATTCAGGAGCCAAGAGTGTTCGTTGTTTCCATGTCCTAGGGGGGACCAGGAGAAGATATGGATCATTGGGGGATTTGATCGTGGTTTCCGTTCGGGAGGCGATTCCCAAGGCTTCGGTGAAAAAGGGCGATGTTATGAAGGCGGTGATTGTGAGGACCAAAAAGGGCTGTCGCCGAGATGACGGATCGCATATTCGCTTTGATCGGAATGCCTGTGTATTGGTAAATGCTCAAGGTGAGCCGGTTGGGACAAGAATTTTCGGTCCCGTAGCCAGAGAATTGAGAAAAAAGAAGTATATGAAAATTATTTCATTGGCACCGGAAGTCATATAATTTTTTCGGTTAATAACATGGCAGGTAAATTTCGAATGAAAAAAGGCGATGTGGTTATGGTGATAGCGGGCAAGGAGCGCGGTAAGACCGGGAAGGTCCTCCGTGTGGAAAAAAGTAAGGGCCGGGTGACCGTTGAAAAATTAAATATTATCAAGAGGCATACAAAACCGAATGCAAAAAACAGGCAAGGCGGTATTTTGGAAAGGGAAGGGCCGATCGCCATTTCGAATGTCATGCCGTTTTGCGAGTCGGTCAAAAAGCCTTCTCGCATAAAAATGAAGGTGTTTGATGATGGTCGGAAGGTGAGAGTTTATCAAAAATCCCCAAACGAAACATTGGATAAAGCCTGATGAAAGCAAAGACTGAACAGAATGGCTCTTCGAAAGCCAAAGAGACAAAAACGAGGGATTCCGTTCCGGCGCCTTCCGGGTATATGCCAAGATTGAAGGGGGTTTACCGGGAGAAAGTGGTTCCTGCCATGATGAAGGAATTCGGGTATGTCAACCCTATGCAGGTCCCCCGTATTGAGCGAATCGTTCTCAATGTTGGTATGGGAGAGGCCGTTCAGAATGTGAAGTTGTTAGAGAGTGCCGCCGCCGAGTTGGAGTTGATTACCGGTCAAAAGCCGGTACTCACGAGGGCTAAGAAAGCCATTGCCGGTTTCAAATTGCGTCAGGGCATTCCTATCGGAGTAAAAGTGACGCTTCGCGGTAATCATATGATGGAATTTATGGATCGGCTGGTATCGGTGGCTTTACCTCGAATTCGTGATTTTCGGGGAATTTCAGGAAAGGCGTTTGATGGACGGGGTAATTATACATTGGGCTTGAAGGAACAGCTGACTTTTCCGGAAATCAAATATGATGATGTGGCCTCCATCCATGGAATGGATATTACATTCGTGACTTCCGCCAAACGAAATGATGAAGCAAAGGCGTTGTTGTCGCACCTGGGCATGCCGTTTAGGAAATCTTAGCTTTATGCATTTTCAATAATCGTGGAAAGGAGTTTTTGTGTCCAGGCTAGCATTAAAAAATAAGGCGAATCGCCAGCCAAAATTCTCGGTAAGACAGTATAATCGCTGTCCTCTCTGCGGGAGAGTGCGAAGTTTTCTGAGGAGATTTCAGATGTGCCGGATTTGTTTTCGTTTTCTCAGTTTACGTGGAGATATTCCGGGGGTCACCAAATCAAGCTGGTAGAGAAAGGAAATAATAAGGGTGAAATGTTGTTGGCTAAACGGGAAAGGTGTTAATCCATGTCCATGACTGATCCTATTGCTGATTTGTTCGTCAGGATTCAAAATGCCGGACGACGTGGCCATGAGAATTTGCAAGTGCCATCTTCCAAAATTAAACGTGAAGTTTTAAGAATTTTTAAGGAAGAAGGCTATATCCATGATTTTAAGCCAAGCGAATTGCATGGTCATCCCTCACTGGAAGTTTCCCTCCGGTATGAGCCTGGTCGGCAGAAAAAGTCATTTATTACCGGAATTAAGCGGGTCAGTAAGCCTGGATGCCGGGTATATGTGAGTGCGGATGAAATTCCAAAGGTGATGAAGGGGCTGGGATTGGCAATCATGACAACGGATCGGGGTATTTTAACTGATGAGCAGTGCCGCAAAATGAAGGTGGGTGGAGAGGTCTTGTGTTATGTGTGGTAGGTGTCGGAAATACCTTACACCAACTAAACGTAAAGTTCAGCTGATCGATTGATAGGATTTCAAGTATGTCACGAATAGGAAAAAAGCCAATACCGATTCCGAAGGGAATCGAGGTTCAGATTCATGATGGTCAGGTGTCGGTAAAAGGGCCACTCGGGCAGTTACGATGGGAGTTGGCCACTGGAATTCAGGCCAGGGTGGAAAATGAGGCTGTTGTTTTGACCAGATCCGGTGAAACAAAAAAACTTAAAGCCCTCCACGGCTTAACCAGGGCTGAAATCGCCAACAACATTTTGGGCGTTAAGCAAGGCTATCAAAAAAGTCTTGAAATTATGGGGGTTGGATATCGAGCTCAGGCTCAAGGTAGGGGATTGACCTTCACGGTCGGATATGCACATCCGGTTTCTTTGGATCTACCACAGGGGGTGGAGGTTGCCGTGGACAAGCAAACGGCCATTTCACTGAAGGGTATTGACAAGCGGGTGGTATCTCAGGCAGCGGCTCAAATCCGTAGCCTTAAAATTCCTGATGTGTATAAGCAAAAAGGAATCAAATATAGTGGGGAAGTTCTACGGAAAAAAGCCGGAAAGGCTGGGAAGAAGTAGGTAATGCCGTGAATATTTTTGAAAAACAACAGCGATTGCAGAAGCGGAAAAAAAGAGTCCGTTTACGAATATTGGGTTCGGCGGCTCGGCCTCGCCTCAGTGTTTTTAGGAGCAATGCGCATATATATGCTCAGATAATTGATGATTCGGTGGGAAGGACTCTGGTGGCGGCCTCATCTTGTGATCCGGCTGTAAGGGGGCAATTTAAAGCAGGTGGTAATGTGGAAGCAGCTAAGTTTGTTGGGCAACTCTTGGCTGAAAGGGCTAAAGCCATTCCAATCGAGCAGGTGGTGTTTGATCGTGGAGGAAGACTTTATCATGGACGGGTCAGAGCCCTGGCCGAAGCGGCAAGATCTGGTGGGTTGAAGTTTTAGGGTGCCATAATCCGGTTGGCCATGAGGGGGAAGGGTGTGTATCGGTGAGACTGAACGTAGATGAACTCAATTTAAAGGATAAGGCGGTAACCATTAATCGAGTTGCCAAGGTTGTCAAGGGGGGGAAGCGATTTTCTTTCTCGGCATTGGTGGTGGTTGGCGACGGAGATGGATGGGTTGGAGTTGGAAAAGGCAAAGCGGCTGAAGTGCCTTCAGCCATAGCCAAAGCTGTTGAACAAGCGAAAAAAAACCTTCTTAAAATTCCACTTAAATCCAATACCATTCCTCATGAGGTTCATGGATTCTTTGGCGGGGAGCACGTGCTATTGAAACCGGCTCAAAAAGGTACTGGTATCATTGCCGGCGGGGCTGTCAGAATTCTGTTGGAAGTGGCAGGAGTTCAGAATATTGTTGCGAAAACCCTTGGTAGAGGCAATCCCTTTAATGCCGTTCGGGCAACAATGGAAGGGTTGAGGCAGCTTCGTGACCCTCAAGAGGTCCGTGAAATGAGAAAAGGTGGTGTGGAACACGTGGCCGTGTAAGATGTAATGGTTGCGATTATGTCAACGGTGTTCAAAGAATAAAGCAATTTCAGGATAATAATGGGGATGTGACCAGTGGAACCGCAACTTTCTATTACGCTAAAACGAAGCACCATAGGGCACCCGCAAAAATTGCGGAAAGTGTTAAAAGGCCTGGGTTTAAAAAAAATTGGACAGACTGTTAGCAGGCCAGATACGCCGCAAGTAAGGGGTCTGGTTTTTAAGGTTCGCCATCTTCTCGAGGTTAAGTCGCAATGAAACTGCATGAACTCAGGCCTTCAGTTGGGGCCAAATCAAAGAAAAAAAGGCTTGGTCGAGGCTCCGGTTCGGGGTTGGGTAAAACTTCGGGAAAGGGGCATAAAGGATTATTGGCAAGATCAGGCCGTTCAAATCAAATAGGATTCGAGGGAGGTCAAATTCCCTTGATTCGGCGTTTGCCCAAAAGAGGGTTTACGAATATCTTCAGGGTTGAATATTCAATTGTTAATATCAAGACGTTGGCTGCAATCGAGGGGACGGATACCATTACTCCATCCGTTTTAAAAGAGAAGGGAATTGTCAAGCGCCGCGATTCATTAGTCAAGGTGCTGGGGGTGGGTGAGGTCGGTCGGCCTTTGGTTGTGGAGGCTCACCAATTTAGTGAGTCGGCAAAAGAGAAAATCGAAAAAGCCGGCGGGCAAGCCAAGGTGATCGGTCGTGCTTGAACGGCTCATTACGAGCCTTCAGAACATTTTTAAAATTCCCGAGTTGCGTAGCCGGGTATTGTTTACTTTGGCTATGTTGGCGGTTTATCGGATTGGAGCTCATATTCCAACCCCGGGAATTAATAACGAAGAACTTTTCAAGTTTCTTACGGAGCGTGGTGGGGCCTTACTGGGTTTTCTTGATATTTTTTCGGGAGGGGCCTTATCCCGACTCACGATCTTTGCACTGGGGATCATGCCCTACATCAGTGCATCGATTATTCTTCAATTGTTAACGGTTGTTGTTCCGCATCTTTCAAAATTAGCCAAGGAAGGTGAGCGAGGACGAAAAGCGATTATCCAATATACCAGATACGGTACCATCGTCATCGCATTTATTCAAGGATTCGGCATTGCTATCGGGCTGGAGGGAATGAATGAAGGAGCCTTTGTCCTTGATCCTGGCTGGCCAGTCAGGTTTATGACCGTAATTACCTTGGTAGCTGGGACGGCATTCCTTATGTGGTTGGGCGAGCAGATCACGGAAAGGGGTGTGGGGAACGGAATTTCCCTTATAATCTTTTCCGGTATTGTGGCTCGGTTGCCGGCGGCGGTAGTCCAAACATTTGATTTGTACCAAGTCGGGCAGATCAGTTTACCGCTTCTATTAGCATTGTCTGTGGTAATGCTTGCCGTGGTGGGAGCTATTGTATTTTTAGAAAGCGGACGTAGAAAAATTGCCGTACAATACGCGAAACGGGTTGTGGGAAGGCGGGTTTTTGGTGGACAAAATACTCATATTCCACTGAAGATCAATACGGCAGGGGTCATCCCACCAATTTTTGCTTCTTCCATTATCGCTTTTCCGGCAACGATTACTGGATTTATCCAGGTACCATGGGTTCAAACCCTTGGTTCTCACCTGGCTCCTGGATCTTTATTATATACGCTCTTATATGTGAGTCTTATTATATTTTTCTGCTTTTTCTATACGGCGGTGGTGCTGAATCCGGTAGACATGGCGGATAACATGAAAAAGTATGGTGGATTCATTCCCGGCATCAGACCAGGACAGAGAACAGCGGATTTTATTTATAAGGTGCTTACCAGGATTACATTTGCCGGAGCAATTTATCTGGCTATTGTCTGTGTCATTCCGGAGTTATTGATATACAAAATGAATATGCCGTTTTATTTTGGGGGAACATCACTGTTAATTGTGGTCGGTGTGGGGTTGGATACGGCTCAACAAATTGAAAACCATATGCTTATGCGGAATTATGAAGGATTTTTGGGGAAAACCCCGTTAAAGGGACGGAGTGGCTAAGAAATGCGGGTGATATTTTTAGGCCCACCGGGTGTAGGAAAAGGAACCCAAGCAGAGTTCATAGCCAAAAAGTTGAATATTTTAAAGCTTTCGACGGGAGATTTGTTGCGCGAAAGTGTGAAAAAGCAAACAGCATTAGGTCTTGAGGCTAAAGGCTATATGGATCGGGGCGAACTGGTTCCGGATCAGATAGTTATTGGTTTGGTTGATGAGAAGTTGAAATCACCTGATTGTCAAAAGGGATTTTTATTGGACGGGTTTCCCCGTACGGTACCACAAGCTGACCAATTGACCGCCCTATTGAAAAAAATGGGGGAAGAAATAGACCGGGTGGTTTATTTTACCCTTGAAAAGGATGAAATTGTTCAAAGAATAAGCGGGAGAAGGAGTTGTCCTCAATGTAATGCCGTGTATCACATCAGTTCGATTCCCCCGAAACAGGAAGGATTGTGTGATGTGTGTGGATCCGTATTGGTCCAGCGAAATGATGATAAACCTGAAACCGTCGAATCTCGATTGACGGTGTATCACGGACAGACGATTCCTCTCATCGACTATTATAAGGCGAAAGGGGTGTTGGTGGAGTTGGAAGCGTCAGGGTCGGTGGATCAGGTTCAGAAACGGCTGGTAGCTCTTTTGTCCTGATTCCATGTAGAATGATCATTTTGAAAACTACCGAGGAAATAGAGCTGATTGCCAAAGCAAGTCACATAGTTGCGGAATGCCAAAAGGTACTTTTAAGCCGTTTACAACCAGGTATGACCACACTGGCTTTGGATAAAATCACGGAAGAATGTATTCGTGACATGGGAGCGATTCCAGCTTTTAAGGGGTACAGAAATTACCCGAGCAGTCTATGTGCTTCGGTGAATGATGAAGTCGTGCATGGGATTCCAGGTCAAAGAGTACTCAGGGAAGGGGATATCATTGGGCTTGATGTTGGCGCCATAGTTGAAGGGTTTTACGGGGATGGAGCGGTTACGGTTCCTATTGGAGAAATCGATCCCCAAAAAGGCAGCTTAATTCATGTGACCCGTGAAGCACTGAGAAAAGGAATTGCAGAAGCCAAAGTTGGGAATCGGTTGTCTGACATATCCCATGCCATTCAAGTTTATGTGGAAAATCATGGATTTTCGGTGGTTCGTGATTTTGTCGGACATGGGATTGGTCGTCAACTTCATGAGGAGCCGCAGGTCCCTAACTACGGAAGAGCCGGGCAGGGTCCGCGTCTGAAGGCTGGTATGACTCTGGCTATCGAGCCAATGGTCAATATGGGAAAGCCTGGCGTCAAGGTTCTCGCCGACGGGTGGACGGCCGTCACGATAGATGGTTCATGGTCTGCTCATTTTGAGCACACGATTGTCATAGAACCTGACGGGCCCCCAAAGATATTGACAAGCGGTGGATCGGGAGAGATTGAGGAAGTGGATTGATGGGAAAAGAAGATGTTATTGAAGTGCAAGGGGTTGTGACCGAGACATTACCCAATGCGATGTTCAGGGTTCAATTGGAGAATGGTCATAAGATCTTAGCTCACATATCAGGAAAAATGCGGATGCATTTTATTCGTATTTTACCTGGGGATAAAGTTACCGTCGAACTTTCTCCCTATGATCTTACAAAGGGACGGATTACCTATCGTTTTAAATAATTCATGGATTTGAGGTCTCTACTGTGAAAGTAAAATCGTCCGTAAAACCTATTTGTGCCAAGTGTAAAGTAATCCGTCGAAAGGGGACGGTCAGAGTGCTGTGTACCAACCCCCGACATAAGCAGCGGCAGGGATAGAACCGGCCAAGGTTCTTGTTTCGTCTTCACGAAAATCGGTTGCACATTGACTATTGGTCTTTTTTAACGTGGGGGGGTTCGAATATGGCACGTATAGCAGGGGTAGACTTGCCCGTTGGGAAGCGAGTAGATATCGGGTTGACCTATATATTCGGTATTGGTCATGTTTTGTCGAGGGAAATATTGAAAAAAGCCGACGTGGCCCCGGAAACCCGGGTGAAGGATTTGAGGGAAGATGAAGTAGTCCGTCTGCGTGAGACGATTGAAAAGGAATATGAGGTTGAAGGGGATTTGCGTAAAAACGTTACCATGAGTGTCAAAAGGCTCATGGATATTGGAACCTATCGTGGCCTTCGACATCGGAAGGGTTTACCTGTCAGGGGGCAGAGGACAAAAACCAATGCTCGAACGCGCAAAGGACGCCGGGGATCCATTGGTGGGAAAGTCAAAAAATAAGTTTGCTGAAAGGGTTCTTCATGAGTGTAAAAAAGGGCAAAAAAAAGGAACGGAAAGTCGTACAAGTCGGGATTGTGCATATTCAGGCGTCGTTTAACAACACGATTGTCACCATAACGGATATGACCGGAGCAGCGGTTTCCTGGGCAAGTGCCGGAAGCCAAGGGTTTAAAGGATCAAGAAAAAGCACCCCGTTCGCGGCGACCCGGGCAGGGGAAATTGCGGCCAAAAAGGCCATGGAGCATGGACTGCGTCAGGTTGATGTGTATGTCAATGGGCCGGGGTCAGGGAGAGAAGCCGCCGTCAGGGCCCTGCAGTCGGCCGGGTTACGAGTCAATTTAATTCGTGATGTGACTCCGATTCCACATAATGGATGCCGTCCGCCAAAACGCCGGAGGGTGTAGGGGCATCGGTACTTGTAATCGAAAAAAGTTTTGTGCCGAAGAATTGAATAAAAGGGAGAACTCATATGGCGAAATATTCGGGTCCCGTCTGTCGTTTGTGCCGTCGTGAAGGGGTGAAGTTGTTCTTGAAGGGGACGCGATGCATGTCGGAAAAGTGTGCAATTGAACGGCGAAGCTATCCTCCCGGTCAGCATGGTCAATCACGGAAGGGGCGGGTGACGGAATACGGAAGTCAGCTACGGGAAAAGCAAAAACTCCGTCGGGTGTATGGCATGCATGAACGGCAATTTTTAAAGACCTATCATGTGGCGGTAAGAAGAAAAGGAATTACGGGCGAACACCTTCTTAGTCTACTTGAACGCCGCTTTGATAATGTGGTGTACCGTTTGGGTTTTGCCGCTTCGCGCGGGCAAGCCAGGCAATTGGTCAACCATGGCCATCTGTTGTTGAATGGGAGGAAGGTGACCATTCCTTCGGTGACGGTCAATGTCGGTGATATCATTGAAGTTCGTGAAAAAAGCCGGCAATTGGTTCCGGTTCAGGCTGCATTGGACATTTCAGAAGGGCGTGGAATTCCGGCATGGCTGGAATTGGAGCGGGCTCAGTTCAAGGGAACCGTCCAAGCAATTCCCACCAAACAGGACATTGATGTCTTGGTCAACGAACAAGTTGTCGTTGAACTGTATTCACGGTGATGAATCGGCGCCTGAAGTTTTGAAGACTGCCTGGCAACCGCGGGACCATATTAACGAGTTTGATAGCTAGAAAGGGAGACGCAATCCTTATGATTAAAAGCATGAAGGATTTCCAACTGCCCACGAAATTGGAATTGGAAAAGGAATCCGCTTCGCCCACCTATGGGAAATTTGTGGCTGAACCCTTTGAGCGCGGATTTGGAACTACACTGGGGAATGCTCTGAGAAGGGTGCTGCTTTCTTCTTTGCCGGGGGCTGCCGTCACATCGGTACGGATTGAAGGGGTATACCATGAATTTTCGACTATTCCCGGTGTGACCGAAGATGTAACCATTATTATTCTAAATCTTAAAGGTCTTCGGCTAAAACTCCATTCAGATAAAGCCAAAGCCATCAGATTAAAAAAGAAGGGGCCAGGAGAAGTCAAAGCTGCCGACCTTTCGGTGGATGCCGATATTGATATCCTCAATCCTGATTTGCACATCGCAACCTTGGATAAAGACGCCGTATTGGATATGGAATTAATCGTCAAGCCTGGAAGAGGGTATGCGCCGGCCGAACGAAATAAGGAAGAAGGACTTCCGATCGGGGTCATTCCTGTAGATTCGATTTTTTCGCCGATTAAACGTGTTAACTTTAGCGTCGAGAGCGCCAGGGTTGGTCGAATTACCGACTATGACAAGCTGATTCTTGAGATTTGGACGGATGGCAGTTTGACTCCTCAGGAAAGCGTAACCATGGCCGCGGGTATTCTTCGAGATCATTTAGATATTTGCCTGCCATCCGAGGAGAAGGGGGAACCCGTTAAGGAAGAGTTCCGCGATGAAAGCCACGCACAATTGAACCAGCACCTCTCGCGGAGTGTCAATGAATTGGAGCTTTCGGTCAGGGCGGCCAATTGCCTCAAAAACGCCAATATTAAAACTATTGGAGATTTGGTGCAAAAAAGTGAAAATGAAATGCTGAAGACGAAAAATTTTGGTAAAAAGTCCTTGAATGAAATTAAGGAAGTCCTCCTGGAGATGGGCTTGGAACTTGGCACCAAGGTGTCAGAGGTGACCGAGCCTCAACCATAATCAACATTATCTAAAGGATTATCGTCGTGCGTCATCGAAAACGTGGAAGACAGTTGGGGCGAAATACCAAACATCGGTTGGCATTGTTTCGGAATCTGGTGACCGCCTTGTTAGAACATGAGCGAATTGAAACAACTGAAGCAAAGGCCAAGGAGCTTCGGGGAATTACCGATAAACTCATTACCCTGGGAAAGCAAGGCACCCTTCATGCCAGGCGTGGGGCGTTGCGTGTATTGAGAACCAAGCAGACCGTGGAAAAGCTTTTTGATGATGTGGCGAAAAGATTTCCGTCCAGACAGGGTGGATATACCCGGATCATCAAAACTCGCCAGCGTCCCGGAGATGCTGCACAGATGGTAGCCATTGAATTGGTCGAAAAGGCCGAGGCCACGGAAGAAGTCAAGGCCTCAACCTAAAAAACCGTTGAATTTTTCATCAGAAAAATTGCTGTTCACGGTTTAAGCTGCCGAAAGTGCTAAAAGTGGTTTGTCCTGCCGTTTTGGGATAGCTCTTCCATAAATCTCGTTAGGGTCTTTAATTTACTTGCCTCGGACCCTGTGCTATCCTTTTTTGAAGTGTGTTGGCTGAGAAAATCCGGTACCCTGCTCCGTTTTCCATGAAAATATTTGTCATTAGGACTTTGCTGGCCATGGGTATCCTTGCCATGGCGGTGTTTATCGGCCAAAGGGTCATGTCGCACATGCAAACCAAAGACCATGAAGTAACCAGCGTGAGGCTGGAAGATCAGCAAGGGGCGAATGCTTGGATTCATGGATTTTCTTATCGGCAAACAAAGGCGGGTTGGACGAAATGGATGGTTACGGCCGATCAGGCCAAAATATTTGAAAAAGAGCAACTAGCCAGATTGGAAGATGTTCAGGTTAAATTATTCGATGGGGATTTTCATCGTGAACAATTGTTTATTACGTCTGAAGAAGGGATGATGAATACTTCGACCAATGATTTTGATCTGGTGAGCCAAAAACAACAGACCGTCATGACATTCGAATCCGGATATCAGGTGTTTTCAGATCGGTTAACCTGGGTGGAAAAGGATCGGGAACTTCAAACCTCCGACCCGGTGGTCATTCGAGGAAACGGGTTGACGATTACGGGTGTGGGCCTGAAAGGAAATGTGGACACTCAGGAATTTCAATTACTGGCCCACGTTCGCGCGGAGGTATCGTCACCATAAAATTTAATACCTGGGTTCGGTTATCGAGTTTTGGATTGGCCGTCTGTTTTGGTATGCCGATGCTCGGGTGGGGCGAGGAAGCCAAGCCCTCGACGGTGATCACCTCTCAGACCATGACGGTCAGCAGTGAGAAAAATCAGGCCGTCTTTAGGGGCGATGTTAAATTAGTTCAAGAGGAATTAATTGTCCAGTCCGATGTGATGATCGTATATTTTAAAGAAACAATCCTTCCCTCCGCCCCTTCCGACGAGGCATTATCATCGAAAAAGGGAGAGGGTGTGAAGGAAATTGATAAAATTGAAGCAAAGGGGCATGTCAGGATTCAAAAGGGCGACAGTCGGGCTACTTCCGAGCATGCGATGTATTACAAACAGAAAGAAATTGTCATCTTACGAGGGTCTCCTGTGGCGTGGCAGGAAGGGACCAAAATCACCGGCCCCAAAATGATCATGTATCTGAAAGAAAACAGGAGTGTTGTGGAGGGGGGAACTCGTGTGGTTATTCAAGAGGGCGAAGGGCAATAAAATTAGGGGGTCTAATAACCGGAATGTCTCGGGAAGCCTTGGCCAATCATGAGAACAAATGTTCAGGGGTGGTCTCCGGAAACGGCAAAAAGCATTTGTCCGGTGAGGCGGGTGAAACGCAATGCATGAAGGATATAGGTTTCGAAAAAGTCCAACCCGTTCATAAGATTGTCGCCAAAGGACTGAAGAAAAGTTTCAAGGGGCGAGAGGTCGTCCGTGGGGTGAATTTAGGGTTGGTAGCCGGGGAAGTCGTGGGATTATTGGGGCCCAATGGGGCCGGCAAGACCACCATCTTCGATATGGTGGTGGGGCTTTGTCGACCGGATCAGGGGAGGATTTTTTTGAATAAGGAAGAAATCACTCATCTTCCCATGTATAAGCGGGCCAGGAAAGGCATTGGCTATTTACCTCAGGAGGCCTCTATTTTTCGCCGGTTATCGGTTGAGGACAATGTCATGGCCGTGCTGGAAACCTTGGGGTTATCGGCGGCACAGCGGCGACAGCGGTTGGACGAATTGTTGGAGGAATTGAATCTGACTCGATTGAGGAAAAATGGTTCCTATACCCTTTCCGGCGGCGAACGGCGTCGTTTGGAAATTACTCGGGCTTTGGCCACCAATCCGCGTTTTCTTTTGTTGGATGAACCCTTTGCCGGAATCGACCCCATTGCGGTTGGTGATATTCAAGATATTTTGACGGCGTTAAAAAAGAAGGACATCGGGATTTTGATCACCGATCATAATGTCCAGGATACTCTTTCCATTACTGATCGCGCTTATATAATAAGCGATGGAGCTATCCTGGAGGCAGGGCCACCCGAGATGATCGTGAACAGCCCAAAGGCCCGGGCGGTGTATTTGGGTGAACGGTTTAAAATGTAATCGGGGCAAACAACCCAGGAATTTGGTATGGATCTTCGATTAGATCTTCGACTCTCACAAAAGCTTGTGATGACGCCTCAGCTGCAACAGGCGATTAAACTGTTGCAGTTATCACGACTGGAACTCCAACAGGTGCTGGCCCAACACCTCGTGGAAAATCCTTTGTTGGAGGATTTGGTTCTGGAAACCCAGGAGGAGGATGTGGCCGGGGGAGAAGACGGCGGAGAGCGTGTGAAAGCGCAAGAGGCCGATCCGGTTGCGGAATCGGATGATACCCCCAGCACCATGAAGGAAAGCGAATCCTTGACCCCTGAGGAATGGGATAATCTGCTAGGGACCGATTGGCGGCCGGCTCAGCGGGATGAAAGCCCTCAGGGGGATGACGAATTTCCATCTTATGAGCAGACATTAACCAAGCCGACGTCTTTGGAAGATCACCTTGAATGGCAACTGCGACTTTCCACGCTGGAAGGGCAGGATCGGGATATCGGGCGGATGATTATCGGAAATCTGGACGAGGACGGCTATTTGCGAATTCCATTGGCGGAATTGGCGGAGGATGGCAATTGTCCGCTTGAACAGGTTGAACGGGTCCTTACGCATATACAGACATTTGATCCGCCTGGCGTCGCCGCTCGAGATCTTTCTGAGTGCCTTCGGATTCAGTTGCATTTTCTGCAGCAGGATGAAGCGGAGATCGGAACGCCCACCCCCACTGCCGTGCCGATGAGCGTGGTGGAAGCTGTTCTGGATCATCATCTGGTCGATCTCCAAAAAAAGCGCTATTCGGTCATTGCGAAGAGTCTCGGGGTGACCCTTGATGAGGTCTATGAAGCGGTAAAGATCATTGAGCATTTGGAGCCCAAACCGGGACGTCCCTATTTTTCGGATAGCAATTCCATCATTATTCCTGATGTCTATGTACTGAAACATGAAGGCGAATGGGTGGTGCTGCTGAATGAGGATGGGTTGCCTCGATTACGTATCAGTCCCTATTACCGCCGGTTATTGCATCATTCCGGGGAAGAAGCCGGAACCACCAAGAGCTACCTGGAAGAAAAGCTCAAAGGGGCACAATGGATCATCCGGAGCATCGATCAGCGAAACAAAACCATTGTCAAGGTGGTGAAGAGTTTGGTGAAATTTCAAGAAGCATTTTTGGAAAAGGGCATTCAATATTTACGTCCCCTTGTCCTCAAGCAGGTCGCGGATGACGTGGGCATGCATGAATCCACCATTAGCCGGGTGACCACCAATAAATATATGCATTGTCCCCAGGGAATTTTGGAACTGAAGTTCTTTTTTAATGCCGGGATCCAACGGGCGGATAATCGAGGGGAAGATATGTCCTCCGTCACGGTTCGGGAGATGATCCGTGAAATGGTGGCCCAGGAAGATGCGGCCAATCCATTGAAAGACCAGGAAATCGTGGCCCGGTTACGGAAGAAAAATATTCTCATTGCGAGGCGGACTGTGGCCAAATATCGTGCGGAACTCCATATCGCCTCGGCCGGTCAACGCAAGCGAATTCCTACCTGAGGGTGATTTCAGGCAGGGGCCTTCAGATCTGAAAGAGCTCTCCTCATGGAAGATACGAATCCATCTGCATTGGTGTGAAGGGATGGGACCATAAAATGCCGGGAACGGTTCTCTAGAAAGCTTTGGATTCAACCCATGGCAATCTCGACATCCTCACGAACCGGACAGCCTGTTCCTCTCCAATTGGTGATTGTGACCGGCACATCCGGATCGGGAAAAACCCAGGCGTTGAAATGCCTGGAAGATCTTGGGTTTTTTTGCGTGGACAACCTCCCGCCTGCCTTGTTTCAAAAATTCACGGAACTCTGTCTTCAGCCCGGCAAAGATGTCAGAAAGGTAGCCCTCGGCATCGACATTCGTGAGCGAGCCTTTTTTGACGATTTATTCGGGAATTTAGAATCCTTGCACCAGGATGGCTGTATGGTGGAATTGCTCTTCCTGGAGGCGGAGGATGAGGTTTTGGTAAGACGATTTTCGGAGTCCCGTCGTCCTCATCCGTTATTACCCCAGCGACCGGTCATCGAAGGGATCCATCTGGAACGTGAAAGACTCCAGACCCTGCGCCAAAAGGCCAATCGTATCCTGGATACCTCTAAATTGACCGTTCACGAGTTGAAGGCCTGGATGATCAAGCATTATCGGGAAGGCGGTGAGGGGTCGTCATTGCGAATCAGTTTGTTGAGTTTTGGATTTAAGTTTGGAGTGCCCATTGATGTGGATATGGTTTTCGATGTGCGATTTCTTCGAAATCCCCATTTTGTCCCGGATTTGCAGCCCTTGACCGGGGAACATCCGGATATTCAGGATTTTGTATTGAACAGCCGGGAAGGGACGGCGTTCATTGAACATGTGAAAGGGTTGTTCACGTTCCTGCTTCCGCTGTTTGAAAAGGAACAGCGCAGTTATTTGACTATTGCATTCGGCTGTACCGGCGGGCGTCATCGTTCGGTAGCCGTTCTTCTCCGGATGAAGGATATTTTTGAAAAACTCGGGTATGACGTCACTCTTCGCCATCGAGAAATCCAGAATGAAAAGGTCCAAGTCTGACCTTCTGGATAAGAAGTTCTTCCTGTTGTAACCTGCTCAGTTTCTGGTGCCTCCTAACGGGAGTGCGTGTCGCCCTTCCGGTGGGCGGTCACTTGGAAAATTCCCTCCCCTTCAACTAATCCTGTTTACTCCCCCAAAAATTACGGTAAAAAGCCTAGGTGAAGGTGCGCCATCATATTAGGGGATAGGCAGGAGGTTGAGGCCTCCCGTAAACCAGAGTGGATTACAAGAT
Organism: Candidatus Inrsubterrania sp.; assembly: GCA_039794325.1. Classification (GTDB taxonomy): domain Bacteria; phylum Nitrospirota; class Nitrospiria; order Nitrospirales; family UBA8639; genus JACKFE01. The sequence goes on along the minus strand of JBDIVP010000026.1, from coordinate 916 downwards.
TATGCTGAATCGAACCAGATCACTCGTTAGAAATGTACTTTCAGGAGGATGGGGGTGGGCGTGCCGATCCGCAACATATGGCATTGGAGTGGATCTGGGAAGTGCCTGTTCCAAAATCGTGGTTTTAAAAAAACACGGGCGTCAGTGGCGGTTGGTAGAATGGGCCATCGTGGAAAGTGCCCATGAATTAGGCGGCAATACGGAGTCCCCGATGGTTAAGGCCCAACCGGGATCCATTCAACACCAAACAAGGCAGGTGTTGAAAAAGCATGGTTGCGGGCGCGCGTTCATTGGCATCTCGGTTGGTGGTCCGAGAATGATTGTTAAACATCTTGCCCTTCCGGCTATGTCGGAAGCGGAGATTCGAGAGCATGTCAAGTGGGAATTGGATCGTTATATTTCTACTGAAATGGGGGAGGTACTCTGGGATCTGCATGTTCCCTCACGGTCTCCTCGACCTTCCGGTCATCAGCAACAAGTGATGTTAGTTGTGGCAAAAAAGGAGTATGTGGAGCACACTATCAGAGGATTTCGTGACCATGGAATACATGTCGGGTTCGTGGATGCGGAGGCTTTCGCCCTTGTCAATGCGGTGACGTTTAATTACGGTCATGAAAAAGCCTGGATGGTCGCCCACGTAGGTCCCAGCGGGCTTCTCTTCCTTTTGATTCAGGGAGGAGATGTACTGGGGCGTCATGAGGTGACATTTGCCGCAGAATGGTATGGAGATTTTGTGGATCAGTTACGGACTCGTCACCATGTGCCTTTTCGAGATCAACAATTAGGCATTCCTGAAGATGCTTTTGGAGCCGTTTGTTGAAGAGATCAAAGGCCAAATCCAGGACACGATTCAACAATTTGGTCACCTGCCTGCTTGTGGATCGTTGGCTGGAATTTTATTATCCGGGGGGTACGC
>JBDIVP010000025.1:0-22032 GCA_039794325.1 Candidatus Inrsubterrania sp. | reverse complement strand
CTTTGGGAGGACTGAGCCGGTGTTCCGCAAACAGAGCCGGATGCAGAAAGGGGAGTTCGATGGCGTCCTTGACTTGTTCCAGTTCCTTTTCGAGGCCGCCGATTTGCTCGTACGTGATGTCCGGCACTTCTTCGATGACCAGTTCTTCCATGTCCGTCTTGGGGAGTTTTTCGGTGACATACCCCGATCGCGGCTCATAGAGAAGGTGATCGCCGACGCTCAAGGTTTCCGGATTCAGGCTGTCCGAGAGTTCCGCAACCCGCTCGTCATCCAAATGAAGACTGATGATGACGCGGCGGTCTTCCAGCAATTGTTTCAAATGGGCGATTTCCCCCTGCGGGTCATACCCGCGGGCCTCAATAATGTTCAGGCCTTCATTGAGGATCACTTCCTGGCCCCGCCGCAGGGTTTCCCTGGGAATGGAGGGATGGACATTGACTCGCAACTTCCGGCCTCCGATCGAGACGTTCACGGTGCCGTCTTCGTTGGAGCTGTAAAATATGGCAAAGGTCGATGGGGGGGCGGTCAGTTTATCGACTTCTTTGCGGAGTGATTCGATTTGTGCCTTGGCTTCCTGCAGGCTGGAAACCAGCCGTTCGTTCTGTCTTTGGGACAATTGCAGTTTGCTCCGCGACTCGTGCAGTTGTTTCACTTCGAGTTCCATGGACTCCAGCTCGGTTTGTAACCGTTGGATTTCCCTTGCATGGTCGTCTGATTTTCGAATTCCCATAACTATCCTTCTATGTTCCTACTCGTGTGAAAAAATCAGAAACAACACCCTCTTGAGGGAAGACCTCCGTGCGACGGCCGGCTGAACGTGTATTGGAAAAATCTTCAGAAGAAGCGCAGCCATCAAATTTTATCACCCGATTTTTTTGAGGGTCAACTTGTTCGCGCGTGATGCACATACCTTTACATTGATCCTATCGGCATCATGGTAACAGGTCAAGAAACTTTTGTGTGGTTTCCTGAATCGCATCCGCCTGAAGAATGGATGAGATGACTGCAACTCCGTAAGCCCCGGCATCAAGAACCTCCGGGACCCGTTCGGGCGTGATGCCACCGATGGCGTATATCGGGATTCTTGCAGTCTGGCAGATGGTCTTGAGCGTTTGAACTCCCAAGGGGCGCCCGTACATGCGTTTGGACGGGGTGTCATAAATGGGGCCGACAAGTACAAAATCCACCTGTTGGGACTCCGCCTCTCTGACTTCTGCAGATGAATGCGTGGAGAGGCCGATCAGTCGGTCCGGCCCCAGCAGGCGTCTGACGATCGGGACGGGAAGGCTGTTTGAGCGAAGATGAACCCCACTGGCGTTCAAAGCCAGGACAAGGTCGACACGATCATTGATCAACCATTTCGCCCGATGGGCTTGAAGGAGCGGGGAAAGTTCCTGCGCGAGGTGAAGGAGTGCCCGGGCCTCCAGGTCCTTTTCCCGAAGCTGGACCATGCGCACGCCTCCTTGCAGGGCTTCGCTCAGGACAGAATCGAGAGGCCGGCCGGCTGTCTGGTGACGGTCGGAAATAAGGTACAAACGAGGCAGAGGGGGAAGCGGCATGCCGGACGCTACAGCATGCCTTCTATAGGGCTGCTGGCTGTGGCATAGAGTTTCCGGGGAATTCTGCCGGCCTTGTAGGCCAGTCGTCCGGCATCAACGGCATATCGCATGGCGGTGGCCATGGCGATGGGGTCGTTGGCCCCGGCAATGGCCGTATTCATCAAGACGGCGTCCGCTCCAAGCTCCATGGCCAAGGCGGCATCGGAAGCCGTGCCGACACCGGCATCAACAATGATCGGGACGTTGATCATTTCCAGGATGATTTTCAGGTTATAGGGATTGCGAATGCCTAGCCCGGAGCCGATAGGGGCGGCCAAGGGCATGACGGCCGGGCATCCGATGTCCACCAGTTTTTGAGCTACAATGGGATCATCATTGGTATAGGGTAACACCACAAACCCCTCTTTGATCAGAATTTTTGCCGCTTCAATCAAGCCGGCGGTGTCAGGGAACAGGGTTCGTTCGTCCCCGATCACTTCCAATTTGACCAAATCGGATACCCCGGCGGCTCTGGCCAGTCTGGCATAGCGGACGGCTTCATCGACGGTATAGCACCCGGCGGTGTTGGGAAGAATGGTGTATTTTTTCGGGTCAAGATAATCGAGTAAATTTTCGGAATGTTTGTCGGTAATATTGACCCGGCGCACGGCGACGGTAACGACATCGGCCCCCGACGCCTCAATGGCTTTTTGTGTTTCTATGAAATTCTTATATTTCCCGGTCCCCACCCAAAGACGGGAACGGAATTCCCGTCCGGCAATGATTAACGGATCCTGGTTCATGGTGATGTTTATCCTCCGCCGATAAAGCTGATGATTTCAACTCGATCTCCTGCCTGCAGTCTCCAGGACGAGAACGCCGATCGATCCAGAATTTTCAGATTGACCTCCACCGCCACTCGATCCGCCTGAAGTCCCAAGGTTTCCAGAAGGGTACCGACGGAAAGATCCGTAGCAACCTCACGGGGTTCGCCGTTGACGGTGATGGTCATTCACTCTGTCCGATTGCCATGTGGAGACTGGGAGAACGAGACATTTCATCCTAAGGGACGGTTGAAATTCTTGTCAATGAAACAGTACCAGGAAACGCCTCTCGTTGAAATTCTGGCCTTTCCCTTCTGGTGTTGTTCATGATTGGTGACATACAATGCACAGGGTTTTCATGTTGCCATGAGGCGTCGGGCGCATCGCCATGCTGTGGTGTTGATATGCTCCAGCCAGGTACTATACGAACATGGGCACGCAGAAATCCGAATTAGCGGCTATTTTTACGTCAATGGCCGGACTCTTGGCGTCGCGAAATGAAAATCCATTCAAGGTGAGGGCCTATCGTCGCGCGGCGGAAACACTCCGAAATCTTTCTGAAGAATTGTCGGACGTCATTCAACGGGGGGAGTTGCAAACACTTCCCGGCATTGGAAAAGATTTGGCGAAGAAAATCGAAGAGTACTTAAGCACCGGGAGGATTCGTGCCTATGACGAATTAAGGATGCCCTTACCGGATATGGCTCGTGAGTGGCTGATGCTGCCGGGGTTTTCGGAGCCTATCGTCCATGATTTATTTTTTCGATTAGGTATGAGGAGTTGGGATGACCTGGAGGCATTGGCCCGGTCGCATCTGCTTGAAACATTGCCGGGGTTTTCCGGTAGAAGTGAAGAAGTCGTCCATGCCATCCAACAGCGGATGGCGGGGAAGGATTCTCCGCTCACCGATCGGAATGCATGAAAGAGAGAGCTGTCGAGAACGCCGATTTTAAGGATGGGATTCACCCGGTATTACAAACCGTTCATATCGATGGAATGATCAACTATGGCTATTGAAGCATTTGTGCTTATGGAGACAACAGGCCACCACACCAAAAGCGCCTATAAAACCTTAACACGTATTCAGGGCGTCAAGTCGGTATTTCCTGTGACCGGTCCCTACGATTTGATTGCGCAGATTGAAGCCGATACCCTGGAAGAGCTCAATGATCTGGTCATGACCCGGATCCGGGGAGTGGACGGAGTGACAAAAACCAGCACTGCCATCGTCTTGAATCTATAACCCCCGTGGCGGGGCCGGCTGTTGCGTACCGTCCTCCGGGTCAGGCGGCGGGTTTCAATTGCTTGAAGACCTTCCAGGATTTCAGCATTTCCACCGCTTTGAGCAGTTGCGCATCTTCCGGTGGAACCGGCTGAGCCTGATCTTTATCGACGGGTTCCGGTTTTTTGGGGGGGGTGGCTTTTTCGGGAGCCGGAGCCGATGATGGTTCGGCTTTGCCGTTCGTCACCTCTTCTTTTTTCTCGCCGTCTTCCTCTTTTTTTGCGACTTGTACGGCTTTCGGGTCAATGACAATATCCGGCTGAATGCCGATCGAATGAATGGATTTTCCATTGGGGGTATAGTATTTGGCCGTGGTAAGACGAAGGCCTGAACCATCCGACAACGGCAGAATGGTTTGCACGGAACCCTTTCCGAAGGTGGTGGTGCCGATAATGACCGCTTTTCCCCAATCCTGCATGGCGGCCGCCACGATTTCCGAGGCGCTGGCGGAGCCATGGTTGACCAACACGATCATGGGATATTGGTAGTTCTTGCTTGAGGTGCTGGCCCGATATTCGTCCTTCTTTCCATTCCGGCCCTGAATGGACACTACCATTTGTCCGGGGTTGAGAAATTGTTCGGAGACCCCGACGGCCGCCGTCAAAAGCCCTCCGGGATTGTTCCGGAGATCCAGGATCAATCCCTGAATGTCTTTTGGCGTAAGTTTTTCAATCTCCTTTGTGAGGTCTTCCGCCGTGGATTCCTGGAATTGACTGATGCGGACATAACCCAGATTGCCTTCCAATAATTTGGAGCGGACGCTTTGAATTTTAATGATATCCCGGGTCAGCGTAAATTCAAGTGGAGTTTCCACCCCTTCCCGTTCAACGGTTAAGCTCACCGAGGTTCCACGCATGCCCCGCATCCGTTGAACCGCTTCCATTAACGTCAGATCTTTGGTGGGCGCGTTGTCCACCTTGGTGATGATGTCTCCCGGTTGAATGCCGGCACCGAAGGCGGGGGTATCTTCAATCGGCGCAATGACCGTCAGTTTATTGTTTTTGATCCCAATCTGAATTCCCAAGCCCCCGAATTCCCCCTTCGTTTCTACTTGCATTTCCTTGAACATATCTTGTGTCATGTAGGAGGAATGGGGGTCCAGACCTGCCAGCATACCTCGCAGGGCTCCATGCACCAGGTCCTTTGTCTGGGTTTCGTCGACATAATGCTTTTTGACCTGGGATAATACCTCTGCGAAAATTTGTAAATCTTCATAGGTTTCGCTGGCATAGCCCGCTCGATCGCCGCCCTTGCCGATCAAAATACCCACAAACAGAATGGCGGTTAACATCAAGCCGGAAAAAAGTACCGTGGACACGCGTTCTTTTGACATGGAAGATTCCTTTTTTTTCATTTATACCTCATTCCGGTTGTTTCGCCAACCATTTGAGGGGGTCTATGGGGGTTGTGCCCTTTCGAAGTTCAAAGTATAGCGTATCTTCTTGCGCCAGTCCTGTTTCTCCGGTTTCTCCTAATTGATCTCCGGCTTGGACCATTTCATTTTCCTTCACCAATAATTTTGAGGCATGGGCGTAAAGGGAATAAAACCCGTTCCCATGGTCGACGATGACTACCAGGCCATATCCCTTGAGCCAATCTGCGTATACAACCGTTCCCCCTGAGGCCGCCCGGATAGGGCTTCCCTCCTGAACCTTGATTTCGATGCCTTTTTTATTGACAAAAGTGTCAAAGTTCGGATGTTTCTGCTTACCAAAATAGGATACCACTTTCCCGTCCACAGGCCAAAGAAATGATCCCGAGGCGGGAGGTTTGCCCGGGGTTTGCCGCATCCGGGCCTGTGCCAGTTGAAATCGGCGGTCGAGTTCTTTGAGCAGGCGATCCACCTGCTCGGCGGACTGTCGCAAGTCCTTGACGGTCCGTTCATACGTGTCCTTTTCCCGTGAAAGTTTAACGAGAACGGTTCGTTTGGTCTGCTTGAGACCTGAAATATTTTGAATGGTTTTTTGGGTACCCTCTTGAAGGGTCAGTAATTCTTCTCGTGCCTGCGCCTGGTGTTCGTTCAGAGATTGCAGGTTGCTCAGGTTTTCCTGGAATTCCCGGATTAGTTGCGCCTCCCGTCGAGCCAGCCAGGAAATGAAATCAATCCGTGTGGCCATGTCGGCAAAAGATTCGGCGGCAAATAAGGATTTCAGATATCCTGACCGCCCTTCAGTATATAACAGCCGCAGTCTGGCGGCGACTGAATCCTGATAAGCCCGGACTTCCTTGGTCAGGTTCCGGATCTGTTCGGATAAATTGGCCAGTTCCTCGTCCTTTTCCTTGATTTGCTGATCGATTCGCTTGCGTTCCTTTTTATGTTGGAAGAGTTGTCGGTCCAATTCCTCAATATTCTTCAGGATGGAGCCATGCTTTTTCCCGACTTGCCTGGCCTTTTTCTGAGTATCCTGAATTTCCTTGTTCAGTTGTTCCAACCGCTGGCGTTCTTGAGAGATTTCATCCTTTATGGAGGCGGATTCGGCCTCGTACACATCGTATGGAAGGCATCCCAGAGCAAGGATGACCAGGCAGGCGGCAAATTGGCTCCGGCACCATGATCGCCTCATCGGATTTTTACCCAGCCTAACATGGTGGTCAGGGTCCCCAGGCAGCCAAGGGCCATGCCCCCAATCAACAGGGTAAGCGAGAGGGGAGTAGGAAAAAAATCGAGGGTTGCTGCGAATTCCCCCATGACACTCAGGCCTTCAACTTTTTGTTTGAACACCTCAAACCCGGCGCGGAGGAATCCAATGGCCGCTGCCCCGCCCATGGCCCCCAAAATGGCCCCTTCAATGAAATAGGGAATGCCGATGAACAGTCTGGTGGCCCCGATCAATTGAAGTATTTCCATCTCCTGCTGTCGGGTATAGAAGGCTAGTTGCACGGTATTGGCAATGATGGTGACTGAGGCAAGAGCCAGAATTCCGCCGATAATCAAGGCCCCCCATTGCAGGTAGGTTACCACCAGCGTCAGGCGTTCGGTCCAGTCACGATTATATTGAACCCGCTGGATATCTTCATGATGCTGGAGGCGGCTGACGAGGGGAGTGGTGATATCCATGGAGGGAGCAGAGGGGGCCATGGTGAGAATGAAGGAGGCGGGAAACGGATTGTCGGATAATCCATCCAGCAGGTGTGTTTCATCGGGGAACTGTTTTTTGAAATCGTTCAGGGCATCCTGCGGGGAGATGAGGGTCAGGGTGTCCACCGCCGGATCCGATTGAAGGAATGTTTGTAGGGCCCCAAGTTTGTCCGGATCAAGGCCGTCTTTGGGGTAGACAATGATTTGTATGTTCTGTTGAATCCGGGACAAAAAATGATTGACGTTGTAATAGAGCAGAAGAAAGATGCCGAAGCTGGTTAAGGTAAAGGCGGTGGTAAGAATGCCGATCAAGGTACCGGTTTGATGGGTCCGGAGGCTGAGAAAGGCTTCCCGGAAAAAATACCAGAAGCGTCTCATGCATAGACTCCCTGGTCAGCCATTAAATGTCCGGAATCCAGGCGGAGGAGGCGGGCGTTCATATGTTCAACGACCTGGCGGTTATGGGTGGCCATCAAAATCGTGGTACCTCTGGCATGGATGCTTTTAAACAGGTCGGCAATTTCCATGGTGAGTTTGGGGTCCAGATTACCGGTTGGTTCGTCGGCCAGGAGAATGATCGGACTGTTGACGATCGCACGGGCAATACAGGCCCGTTGCTGCTCGCCTGCCGAGAGGACGGAGGCCCGCGTCGTCTGCTTATGATCCATGCCCACCGCGCGAAGCGCCTCGGCGACCTTTCGACGGGATTCGAAAATGGACAGCCCCCTGATAATGAGCGGGAGCGCGACGTTTTCAAAAACCGTCCGGTGAGGAAGCAATTTAAAGTCCTGCAGGACAAATCCCATCGTCCGCCGGTGGTAGGGAATGTCCGATCGGCGAAGTCTGGCGATATTGCGATTTTGAACCAGAATTTGTCCGTCGTCGGGGGGCACCGAACCGAAAATCAATTTCAATAGAGTCGTTTTCCCTGCGCCGCTGGGGCCGGTCAACAGGACGCATTCCCCCTTTTCAATACGGAGCGAGATGTCCGTGAGGGCCAAGCGACCGTCATAATACTTGGTCACGTGAAATAATTGAATCATGAGGCTGGGAAAAGACTTTGTATGCGGAGAGACAACGTCAAAGCGGAACCCGGGTTATCCAAAACTGGGACGGTCTTGCTTGCCCCTTGTGTGACTGAGAACACAACGGGTAATGACGATCCCCAAGATCGTGCAAAGAAGAGCTCTACTCTGGTAATTTACCATTGCCAGGCGGAGCTGCAAACCTCAAAAGCATTTTCCAGGTGGGTTATCCGTGGAGCGCCCTCTTCGGTGGTGGAAACCAGGATGACATCAAAACGGCATGATATATTGGACAGGCCTCGTTGGGCGAGATAGGTCAGAGCCAATTTGGTCAGCTGGCGTTGTTTGCGGGCATCAATGGCGTAGAGGGTCCCCCCGAATTTCCCCGTCCTGCGGGCTTTGACCTCGACAAAGACCAGTGTCCGGTGATTCTGGACGATGAGATCCAACTCGCCCCTTCCGATCCTGAGATTTTGCTCCAGGATGCAATAGCCTTTCTGTTTCAGCCAATCGGCGGCCAGTAGTTCGGCCGATCGACCAAAATCGTTTGATGAGCGGCTCATGGGCGTGAGGTGGGGGGCTGGCGGAGTATCCGGACCGGTCTGAAACTTCGCCGGTGTCCTTGACATGGCACGAATTGTTGCAAAAGCTTGAGGTGGAGAGGCGTCGGATAGCCCTTGTGGCGATGAAATTGATATAGGGGAAACCGTTCATGATAGGCATCCATCAGGCGATCCCGTGAGACTTTGGCCACAATGGACGCGGCGGCAATGGAGAGGGAAAGCGCATCCCCTTTAATGATGGAACGTTGGGTGACCCGGGAGGCCGTCGGTAGGTGGAGGGCATCCAGCAGCAGACAATCGGGAACGAGGGAAAGGGCGTTCAAGGCCCGTTGGCAGGCCAGGCGGGTGGCCTGCAAAATGTTCAGATCGTCAATTTCCTGTTCTGATGCGGTTCCGATTGCCCAGGCCTGGGCTTGAATGGTTATGAGTTGATAGAGGGACGACCGTTGAGTCTCGGACAAGAGTTTGGAATCATCAAGACATGCCGAATTGAAGCGGCGGGGAAGGATGACGGCTGCCGCAACGACCGGCCCGGCCAGGGGGCCGCGCCCGGCTTCATCCAGGCCTGCGATTCGCCTGAATCCGCAGGCCCGGGCGGCTTCCTCAAAAAAATTGGTCGGACCCACATCCCTCCAGGGTATGGAACGTCGATGGGGTGGAAAAGTGAATGCCGGGGACGGCTATTCGGCCTGTTCGGCAGGCGTGGCTTCTTCCGTTGTGGATGTTTCGTTCTCCGTTACGGCTCCCACGGCCGCCGGTTTGCTCGTTCGAGAAAATTCACGTTCGGCGATTTTGGCCGCCTTGCCTTTTTTGTCCCGGAGGTAATACAGCTTGGCACGACGCACCTTCCCTTTCTTGACGATTTCAATGCCCGCAATGTTGGGGGAATGAAGCGGAAAGATCCGCTCGACACCAACCCCGAATGAAATCTTTCTGACGGTAAAGGTTTCGGCCCCTTTGCGTCCCTTTCGGGCAATAACCAAACCTTCAAAGACCTGGATCCGTTCTTTTTCCTCTTCTTTCTTTTTTCCGTAAACCCTCTCTTCGACTACCCGAACTCTGACGCGGACCGTATCGCCGATTTCAAAGACCGGGTGCGAAACCTGGCCTAAAGAGAGTTCCAATCGTTGTAGCTGATTCATGCGTGCACTCCTTCCTTTCAATTCTTCGGCGACTTTCCGGACGTCGAAGCATATTCCTGGGTAATTTCATCCAATAATTGCCGGTCTTCCTGTGGTAAGGTATCCAGACAGAGCAAATCGGGTCGTTTCATAAGCGTATTTCGAAGAGATTCCTTCCGTCGCCATCGCCGAACAGCTTCGTGATTTCCTGAAACCAGGACTTCGGGTACTGAAAGGCCTCGACATTCCAGCGGACGGGTATAGTGAGGAAAGTCCAATAGGGATTCCACAAATGACTCCCGGCTGGCCGATTCCGGGTCTCCCAGCACGCCGGGGATTAATCGCATGGCGGCATCGATCATGACCAGCGCCGGTAACTCCCCGCCGGTCAGGACATAGTCTCCGATCGAAATTTCTTCGACCGGTAAGGCTGCATAAATTCGCTCGTCGATGCCTTCATAGTGGCCGCAGATAAATACCAGGGGGCGGGATTCCCCGCTGAGGTTGATGGCCAGCTCATGTGAAAATCTGATGCCCTGGGGAGAGGGAACGATAATCCGTAAGTCCTCATAGGTCTTCTGTAACCCGTCCAGGGCCTGAAGGATGGGTTCGGCTTTCATCACCATCCCGCCGCCACCGCCATAGGGGGTATCGTCAGCCGTACGGTGGGGGTCATGCGTGAAATCACGGAGATTATGGATGTTCAAGGACAAGAGGCCCTTCTCTTGTGCACGTTTCATCATACTGTGAGAAGCCGCATGACGAATCAGATCCGGAAAGAGGGTCAGTATTTCACAGCGCATTAGACAGATCCCAATAATCGTTTGCCGCCAATCGTAATGTCCTGTTGGGAAGATCGATAGCGTCAATCATCTCTTTTCTGGCAGGAAGAAGCCATTCTTTTCCTTCCTGCCGAATCACAAAGACTTGTTGCTGGGGGAAATCGAGTATGTCCTCTACTATTCCCAATGATTGACCCTGTTGATTTTCCACTTGTAACCCGACGAGTTCGAATTGATAAAAGGTATCCTTCTCGCGGGGAAGGTTGGATTCCTCGGGGATTTGGATAAAGGCCCCCCGGAAACGACCGGCTTCTTCGGGACCGGCGCACCCCGAGAATCTGACCAGATAATGTTCCCCGGCTTCACGAATGGAAAGCACTTCCGTTGTCACGATATCCCCGTTGGGCAAGGCTAATGTCACCTGTTCCAAATGTTCAAAACGGCCCGGTACATCGGTCAGCGATGCCACCCTCACTTCGCCTTTGACACCGAAAGGTTTGACGATTTTACCGATGGTGACCATGGCGGGCCTGTACCGTCCTCTTCACCATCCTCAGATACGTCGCACAGACCGGGCGGCTATGCGGCCTTATCCGGCTTTTTTGGATTCTTGTAATGCCTGGTAAATGCCGGTTTTTCTGAGCAGTGCCCGTACCGTATCGGTGGGTTGGGCGCCGTTCTTCAACCACTCCAGCACCCGATCCTCTTTGAACGAGGCCTTATCGGTTTCTTTCAATGGGTCATATGTGCCGATGACCTCCAGAAACCGGCCGCCGTCCCGCCGCATACGGGAATCGATCGCTACCACCCGATAAAATGGCCGTTTATGCCGGCCCATCCTTGTCAATCGCAAATGAACTGCCACAATACATCTCCTCTCTCGACAATCACTACCCGTCAATAAAAAAGGAAAGGGTTGCCTCACCGCGCATGAATGGCACGGATCAGTTTTCGCCGCTTTTTCCCTTTCCCCATGCCCAACTGCCCTCCTGCCAGCGATTTCATCATCCGGCGGGCGTCCAGAAATTGTTTGATCAAACGATTGATTTCAGGAACGGTCGTGCCACTGCCTTTGGCAATGCGCTTTTTCCGGCTTCCGTTCAACACCGTGTGATCCCGTCGTTCTTTGGGGGTCATGGAATCAATGATGGCCACCACCCGCTTGATTTCCTTTTCAGGCATCACGGCGTCTTTCCCGGATACGGCCCCGCTCATCATCTGTTTGATTCGTTGGCCGCCGGGGAGCATATCCAGGATTTGGTCGAATGATCCAAGTTTGTTGACCTGTTGGATTTGTTCACGGAAATCTTCCAAAGTCAGGGTATTGCTTGTGACCTTTTTCTGTAATTCCTGAGCTTGTTCTTTGGAAAAGCTCTCCTGTGCTTTTTCAATAAGGGTCAGCACGTCGCCCATCCCCAAAATTCTGGAGGCCATTCGATCAGGGTAAAACGGCTCCAAGGCATCCAGTTTTTCCCCGACGCCCAAAAACTTAATCGGTTTCCCCGTTGCCGCCCGTATGGAAAGGACCGCCCCACCACGGGCATCACCCTCCACCTTGGTCAGAATCACCCCGGTGAGGCCAAGTGTCCGATTAAAACGTTCTGCAACGGAAACGGCTTCCTGGCCGGTCATGGCGTCGGCCACCAGGAGAATTTCCTGAGGGGCGACACCGGATTGTATATCGACCAGCTCCTGCATCAATTCTTCGTCAATGTGGAGACGGCCGCCTGTGTCCAACAGAACCACGTCATAGCCATGATCCCGTCCTCTGGCCACTCCATCCCGACAGGTTTGAACGGCTTGAGCCCCGGGTTGGCCTTCATTGGTTCCGCGATGGACCTGAATCTCCAGCTCGTTTCCCAATGCGGCCAATTGGTCGCCTGCGGCCGGTCGCCTCGGGTCGGCGGCCACCATCAGCACCCGCTTGCCTTCCGATTGAAAATAGTGGGCCAATTTTCCGGTGGTGGTGGTTTTCCCGGAACCCTGAAGGCCTACCATCATGATGACGGTCGGCGGCTGTGAGGAAAGGTGAAGGGCGCTTTGTTCATGGCCCAGGAGGTCCCGGAGTTCCTCCCAGACGACTTTGACGACCTGATGGGCGGGCGTCAGGCTTTTCAGAACTTCCTGTCCGACGGCCTTTTCACGGACTTTATCAATGAAATCCTTGACGATCTTGAAGTTGACGTCGGCTTCAAGCAGCGCAAGGCGCACCTCTTTCAAGGCGTCCGTGATATTTTGTTCCGTCAGGACGGCTTGGCCGCGTAACTGTTTGAAGACGTTTTCTATTTTTTCGGTCAGTGCACTGAACATACAAAACCCCACAATACCAAAAGGCATTGTAAACAAACTTGAGACAATAGGGAAGATGAATGGGTACTGTCAAGCTGGTTCCTTGGGGTAAGTGTTTAACAAGGCGCGGTAGGCAAATGTCTTTGCCTATTATGACCAACCAAAGCCCCGGTCTTCAATGACATTTCCCTTTTCAGGGTGTTTTTAGGGGAGCAAGTTGTGGCGGATTCAGGCAATCACGGAAAAATGGACCATGGGGTCTCCTGGCTGGAAGGTAGGGTTCGAATATCAGATTATCAACGGATGGGCATCGGAAGAAGGTTCCGAATGGGCGGACGTTTTTAGTAGAGTTTTCTCTGGACTTGATTTCCCGTAAATGGCAGTGTCCGGGGTTGTGTGGTTGGGAGGAAGCCGGGGCATCATGAACTGCTGTAAGGCCATTCAGATTGCCTCTATGGTAGGTAATCCTTTTTAAGGAGTCTTCATGTGATGGAACCCTTGCCGTGGCATCTGGCGAGCCTGTTCCCTCATTGGCCTGTTCCGGTAGAAGGTCTGTTGGTCCTGTTCGGTCTTTTATGGGTCTGGCACCGAATGGGGGGGAATACTTCCCTGGCTGATGTGGGGTTTTGCGCGGCATTTGGAGGTGTGGTTATTCTGTGTGCGGTTGAGGGCGAAGGGAATAGCTGGCGACGTTGGTTGATTGGGGGGATGGGCAGTGTGTATGCGATCCGGTTGGGTTGGCATCTGTTCACGGCACGGGTATGGGGAAAGCCTGAAGATCCTCGGTACCGGATGATCCGGGAGGCATTGGGAAAATGGGAACCCTTGGGCATAGCGGGTTATTTCTTGTTGCAAATCCCCGCTTCCTTGTTTTTTGTGCTGTTGTTGTGCTGGGTGATGGCCAATCCCCGTACATCCGTGAACAGCTGGGATCTGCTAGGTGTGGGAATATTCGGCTTGGCGATTGCCGGAGAAATGACGGCAGACCGGCAGCTTGAACGGTTCAAGGCTGATCCCCTCAATCGGGGAAAAGTGTTGCAGTCTGGATTGTGGCGGTATTCCAGGCATCCCAATTATTTTTTCGAGGTGCTTCATTGGAGTGCTTATGTCCCGCTCGCAGTGGGGTTGCCCTGGTCCTGGCTGTCGCTGATTTGGCCGGTTGTCATGTTGGGGGGGCTGCTATGGATCAGCGGGGTGCCATGGGCTGAAGCCCAGGCTCTCGCCAGCCGGGGAGAAGCCTATCGTGCATATCAACGCACGACGAACAAGTTGTTCCCCTGGTTGCCTCGGCAGGGTGTCATGTGAGGGACTGGAGAGAAAGGAGAGCCATGCGAGTACGAATACCATTCATGACTTCAAGGGAAGCCCGGTCAGGTTCGATGAAATGGATGGACGTGATACCGGGGTTTTTGAAGGTCATGTGCCTGTTGATGATTTTTGCAGGATTGTCGGGGTGCGCCTTTGTTCGCGGAGAAGTGGGAGCGCCTTTTTCCGAGGAGCATCTTCAGGGAATTGAAAAGGGCAAAACGACTCGCCAGGAGGTGGCTCTGCAGTTGGGAGCCCCTGATGAAATCGTCCAGGCCAACGCCCACGAAATTTTTCATTATCGACGTTTTGACAGCAAATTGGGGTGGTTTCTGTTTCTTTCCCGCTTGAATATCGGGAGCGATAACCTGTGGGTGTTTTTTAATCAAGAGGGAATCGTCGATGAGGTGATCTATGGGAACCGAACCGGCGAATTGAAATTTCAATTTTGGCCGTTTGGAAATTAACCCCCTAGGATGGAGCAATAACCCCTCCGGATGGTCGGCCTCGGAGATCTCGAAACGTACCCGTCCAAAGTTCCTCATTCATGTCGGACATTTTTCTCCCCATCTCGGCATCTTTTATGAAAACATTGCTGGGGATTGCCGTCCTGCTTTTCCTGACTACAGGATGTGATTTCCGCCGTGTAGTGATCAATGATCCGTTGATATCCGCTTCGGTCCAGCAATTAACGCCGGGCAAAAGTACCATGCAGGATGTTGTGGCCGGACTGGGAGCGCCGGACATGATTGTCGAAGGGCGCAATGGCCTTATTTTTCGTTATCGATATGGGGATACCAAAACCATGCGGGTCAATTTCGGCTGGATCGCCAGGTTATTTTTGCCGGTTTTTCCCCCGATCGCCTTGGGAAAAGGGCAGAATGTCACGCATATCCTGCATGTTGTCTTACGGCCTGACCTGACCTTTGACCATTCCGTCATTCAACCCCCACCCAAAAGACCGCATTTTGGATTCTGGCCTTTTTGATCCCCCTGGCTCATCGGTGAGGGCCGTTCCCTTGAACAAATATTCAGAGGATCCCGGTTTGCCGGGTCGGTGCAATATACGGAAAGGGTGAATGGGGTTAGTGGGTCGTTGAAGGTTTCAGCCGGGCCAGATAAGGAATGAGCAAGAGCCCGGGTAGGGCAATCACGGTACAGAATAGAAAAAACCCTTCCCAATTCAACCAACTGGCCAGGAGCCCGGTGGTGGAGCCGGCCAAGACCCGTGGAATGCCCATGAAACTGGTCAACAGCGCATATTGTGTCGCCGTAAACCGTTTGTTGGTCAAACTGGCCATAAATGCCACGAATGCCGTTTGACCCAGTCCGCTGGAAATCGTTTCGAATGCGATGACCGCGGTTAAGGTCGGGACATGGTTTCCCACAAATGCCAGGAGGACAAATCCCGCGGTTGAAATCATTTGCAGGCATCCGAAGATCAACAAGGACATGACGATCCCCAGTCGATAGACGACCAACCCGCCGATCAGCCCTCCGGCAATGAGGGCGATCATGCCGAACACTTTGACGATAACGGCATAATCGGTTTTGGACACCCCTAAATCGACCATGAAAGGGGACAGCATTTCCGAAGCCATGCTGTCTCCCACCTTGTAGAGCAGAATGAAAATCAGGATGGTAATTGCGCCGGGCCGTAGGAAGAAGTCGGTAAAGGGGCCCACAATAGCTTCCCGCCAAGTTTGTGGTGGAGCGGCCGGAAGGTGAGGTTCAGGTGCCAACAGGGTAGTGACGAGGCCGATACCCATCAGTAGTCCCATGAACAGATAGACCATGTTCCAGGACAGACTGTCCTGGTCGGCAAGGAAAAGGGCCAGGGCTCCGGCAGCCAACATGCCCATTCGATATCCATAGATGAACATGGACGACCCGATCCCCAAAGCTTCGTCATCGAGGGATTCCCGGCGATAGGCGTCCACCACAATATCCTGGCTGGCACTGAAAAAGGAGATCAGGACCGACAGTCCGGCGATTATCCATAAGTGATGAGCCGGTTGGGTCCATGCCAGTGAACAGATACCCACCAGCAGGGCTCCCTGGGTGATGAGCATCCACCCGCGGCGTCGTCCGCCGAACGGGGGGATCACCCGGTCCATAACCGGCGCCCACAGAAATTTTAAGGTATAGGGAAGGCCCACCAGGCCGAAGAATCCAATCGTGGTGAGGTCAAGGCCTTCCTCCCTCATCCAGAATTTCAAGGTTGAGCCGGTCAGCAGGAGCGGGAGGCCGGAGGAAAAGCCGGTCAGAAACATAACCAGCATGGTGGGGCTGATCAGCAGAGTCAGAAAATTCCCAAGCCAATGGCCGGGTTCGGTCTTGGTGGGCATAGACAGAACTTACCAGAAAAACCTCCTTAGGTCTTGCCGGTCAGACGGCGTGGAAGAGAAGGTCGGATCTTAATGGGGAGATTGTAGATTGAAATCGAAAGCAGGAAGGAAAGACGGTTTTTTCCGTGGTGCCTAATTCAAGGAGGGATCAGGTGGCATATCAGCGTAGATGCTGTACTTTTCTCCAAACTGTTGAATGATTTCCGTCCACAACGCGTTGGCATCGGGGTTGAAGACGAGATCAGGTTTCGCCGGCATCGTCAACCAGGAACCCATCTGCATTTCATGCTCCAGTTGTCCGGGGGCCCACCCTGAGTAACCCATAAAGGCACGGAACGATTCGTCCATGACCTCTCCTTCCAGAATCCGCTCGAGCGTCTCCATATTGCCGCCTAGATACACCCCATCCAGAACCGGGTGAGTGCCTTCGACTTCCTGATGTAAGCGATACAAAATCAGCAGGCTGTTTTTTTGGACGGGTCCACCGGAGTACAAGCGGTGGGATTGACCCTCGAGGATCGGCACTTGCGGAAGGACCTCGGTAATATTCATTTCGGTCGGGCGATTGACCACCACCCCCAACGCCCCTTCCGGGCCATGCTCGCATAACAACACAACGGTCTGGCGGAAATTCGGGTCCCGCATGGCCGGAGTGGCGATCAGAAAAATTCCTTTGCCGAGTGGTATATTCATACTTTGATCCTACCGTGCCACTGACAATCCTTCAAGAAGGGAGTGTCCCTCGCCTGTGAATTGGCAAGGAAAACCCATTGAAATATATCGCCCCACGTTGTTGAGGAAAGCCCCATCCGCTTTATGTTACAGATATTGGGGGATGGGAGAAGAGTCTGGCTTAGGTCCGGTAATCCTTGAATTCGGTTTCGCCTCCGTCCAGTTTGAAAAAAGCCCGCATTTGGTTTTTGAGGGTGGCGCGGGCGTTTTCATCACCCAGATTGAGTCGATACTCGTTGATGACCATTGTCTTGACCCCTCCGGGGCGATTCCATTCCTCCCAACAGGTTCCACAGACGTTTTGCTTGACTTCTTCTTCCAACTTGCCAAGAAACAAGTTCTCGGTCATCATTTCAGCGTCCTTGTCGCACTTGCGGCAGTGAATCTGAGACATGTATCGCTCTCCTTCGACGAGGTAGATAAGTTCAGCCAATCGGCGAATAAAAAATCCTAAAAATCCTAACACAGACGTTTGGGATGGGAAAGGAATT
Organism: Candidatus Inrsubterrania sp.; assembly: GCA_039794325.1. Lineage (GTDB taxonomy): Bacteria > Nitrospirota > Nitrospiria > Nitrospirales > UBA8639 > JACKFE01. The sequence goes on along the minus strand of JBDIVP010000025.1, from coordinate 4,653 downwards.
TTTGCGCCTTCCGGGAGATGGAAAAGGTTGAGGATTCTCTAAATTCTTAAAGGAGTAGAACACCAAATGCTCATCGCGGGAATTGATATTGGAACGTTGACGTGCCGTTTGCTGGTGGCACGGGTGGTCCCATCACGGATTTTGGAAACAGTGGAAGCCGATCGCCGGATGTTACGGTTGGGTGAGGGGGTGGATGCCAGGAAGCGACTCGCACCTCCTGCCATGGACCGGGTCATTCGGGTCCTCAAGGAATGGCATGACAAGGTGGAGGCCCATTCGGTGGATGCAGTGGTGGTGGTGGCAACCAGCGCCGTACGTGATGCGCAAAACCGGCAGGAGTTTCTGAATCGTATTCGCCGGGAAATCGGGTGGGAGGTTGAGGTGTTGACGGGGGAGGAGGAGGCCCGTCGAACCTTACTGGGCATTCGGTTCGGACTACCCGGTGAGGTGCGGGAGTTCGTGGCGGTGGACATCGGTGGAGGAAGCACGGAGTTCATCCGCGTTGGAACGCAGGGATCGGTTGATGTCATCTCGCTGGATCTCGGCGTCGTTCGGCTGACAGAACGGGCCTTTTTGAGCGATCCCCCCACGGCGGGAGACCTTGCTGGAGCCGAGAAAGAAATCGTCCGGCAACTTGAAGAGGCCACCCGCCGGTATGCGGGAGCATGGCCCCCCACTTTGGTGGGCACGGCCGGCACGATTACGACCTTGGCGGCCATGGATCAAGGATTGACCCGGTACGATCCCTCGAAAGTGCATAATTATGTGTTGTCGTATGAAACGGTTCGCAATCTGGAAAAGGCCATGACGGAAAAGGCCTGCGCCCAACGTGTGGGCCTGCCGGGGTTGGAACCAGGACGCGAACAGGTCATCGTAGCCGGGACGGTGATTCTCCGAACCATCATGGAACGCTTGGCATTCCCTCAATGCCTGGTTAGTGATTTCGGCCTCCGAGAAGGGATCCTGGTCGACCGGGCGATGAGGCAACCATAAGACGCGGTAAGGATGTTGTAGGGCGGATACGCCAGGCAGTCCTTCTCTTCTCCCCATTGGAGTACACCCAAACCCAGCTGACTCTGCAATTCCTTATAACCGAATGGGAACTCAAAACTGCGGAAGCTCGTGCGGCAGCCTCGGCGGAGGAGGGAGTAGCCATCCTCCGTGAGGCTTTGAAGAAGCTGGTGACCGGCGTCACGGAGGCCGTGTCTCAAGAAACGGCGCAATATTTTGAAGGGGTCCATGTGCCACAAGTTCAACCGGTGCAGGGAAGTACAAAAAGAGCCTAACGGGATCAAGTGGTAGGTCGGACACCGCCCGCCGGTTCATTCCGAAAAGGTGGGCGATGTCCATCCGACACAGAAGGTAGGCAATCGAATGGATTTTAAGTAGGGCGGGCATGGCCCGCCAATGTTCTACCGTTGGGTGTACCAGCGGAAGCCGCCGCCGGCGGTTTTAAAAGATGGGGGTTGGCCGATGCCGAGGCCACCTGGTTTTTCCACCAGTAATACCTTGAAGTCCCAGAGTCCGAACCAGGCAGGATCCAATACATTGTGGTAATGCAAGCCGGTGATTTTGGGGTGGAGATTGCCCAGAGTTTTTTTCAGTTCTTCTTCTGTGTACGCACGAACGGAAAAGGGTTTCCGGAGTTCCTGGCAAATACGGCGGAGCGTATACGCCGCCCCTGTGCAGAGGACCTGGGTGTCTCTTTTCATGCCCAGAAGTTGCGGCAGCGTACAGTAGTGTTCCCGGAATCCCAGCCATTTGGCGGCATGACGCAGGTGGCTGAACTGGACTTCGTATTCGGTGTGGCCGGGTAGGCGAACAGGTGACGGCCAGTCATGTTCAATACCGAATTCGATCAGGATCGCTCGCCCTCCGGGTTTTAAGACCCGCCAGACTTCCTGTAAAAACAGGATGGCGCCATAGTTGAAAATCACCTCATCCGGAAACGGAGGAATTAACGGCAAGCGCATCCGGCGAATGAGTTGTAACGCCTCCTCATGGAGAGGATTGGCCCCCTTGAAGGTCAGGAGTTCGTCGCCCGAAAATTGAACCGGAGTCATGTCGGCCAGATTTTCATTGTCGATAATGAAGTCGACCGAGTGATCGGCAATGGGCATGCGTTCCCCGTTGGCCTGTATGGGGGTAGCCTTCCATCCGGCCTGCTGTGCCAGAGAGGTTTGGGATCCTAAAAATGGACGGGTGAGGTCCAGAAAGGTGTAATTGATGGAACTCCGTTCCTCCTCAGAGAACTCACCGGCCAACTCTTTCGAGACATAGCCCAGTCCGGCTCCGACCTCCACAATGCGTTGAGGTTTGGGTGAAAACCATCCCATCTGCCGGAGGGTTTTCCCCAATAACCTGCCGTAGGTGAGTCCCTGCATGGCCTCGCAGGGCTCCCTGAATAAATGAGACACTGTCGTTTCAATGATTTCGAAGTGCCCGTGAGGGCCCTGGATGCCCTGGACATGAAATTTAGACAGGTGGTCTTCGGTTTCGGCTTTGACGTTTTGATGCCAACCTTCTCTGACCTTTTGCAGCAGCAGATCCCATTTGGCCTCGGCGCTGTGTCCCGTTGGAGGCTCGGTGCCATAATAGGCCAGCGAAAAACGTGGAGTCGCCCAACGTTCCAGATGCCATCGCCCGTTCTGTTGGGTGGGGCTGCAGACCCATTTGCCGAATTGATTGAGTAACGTGCCGATGGTGGCGCGTCCGTCCATGGCTCCCAACAGAGAGGCACCCATGCGGTTCAGACGGACGAGCGGTAATTCTTCGTCCAATGGGGCCACCCACCATTCTTCCGGGCCATGCTGATAAATAACGATATCCGGCATGCGCCACGCCCGTTGGTTGAGGATATCGCCTTCCAAGGTTAGCGGAGCGGCTTCGAGCCAAGGATCGGCAATGGTGGCTGGTGTCGTGGCCGGTTCAGACATGAAATTGTTTCACCGAGATCGATAAAAGATGAAGTCGTAAAGGTACCCCATCACCACAAAACCCTGCAATAGAGATTTCTGGAGATGGGGGAAGGAAGGGTTAAGAAGCGGGCTTCTGAGCCAGAATACTGGCGAAGGCCGCATCTCCGGTATCGACTTCCTGATACCGGATGACCTTCAGGCCGGGCAAGAGGGTCAGTAATTCATTTGGTTCCAGCAAAAACGCTCTGTTGAACTTTGGGCGGTATTGCAGGTTGTCGGTGGTATAGGTTTCAATCACCGCCACCCCGCCGGGTTTCAGGGCGGCGGCAATCTTGGGGAAAAGATCCCTTTGGAGATAATAGGTGCACACAATCACATCAAAGCTATCGGCTGGGATGGTGTACTGTTCAAGATCGGAAACGACTGTGGAAATGGTGACGCCTTGGGCTTCTGCCAGGGCTTGAGCCTTTTTCAGGCCTTTTTCTGAAATGTCCACTCCTGTAACTTGAAATCCCTGGGTGGCGAGAAATACCCCATTTCTTCCTTCACCCATGGCCAAATCCAGAGCGGCGCCCTTGGGGAGCAGGTCAATGTGTTGTTTGAGAAAAGGAATAGGCTCCTGCCCGAAGAGATATTTTTCAGTGTCGTACTTTTTATCCCATCGAGCTTTATCTTCTTCAGCCCCCCAAAGGGTGTCGGAGGGAGCAACAGGCAGAAGGCCGGTTATGAGTATGAACATAATGCCTAACTTGGTCCCTGGGTGGTGGATGTGGGAAGCCTTTGTCTTCATGGTTGCCCTCTCCTTCATGATTTCGTGTGGTTCTAAGGGTTGACCGCCGGTTGTTGCCGGATAGGATTTAACAATGAAGTGCCGTCAATCAATTGTAGCCTAGCGGATTTTCCCTTATCCAGGAAAGAGAAAAGCAGCGTGGCCCTGTGGTCTTTCGCCCGGTCAGTGGGTATCATGCCGCAGTCAATTTTGTTTTCCGCTATTTTTTTTGTGGAGATCACTGTATGCCCGTCTATGTCGTGACCTGGATTCATTTGTTGGCCGCTATGACGTTTATCGGCGGCTGGATTTTTGTGCAATTTGCCCTTCGCCCGAGTTTGACCGAGGGACGGGCCAAATCGCCTTCTTCAGAAGCTCTGGAGATGGCGAAACGGCAGGGTAACCGGTTCAGAACCATCGGATGGGTCAGTCTGGTGGCCTTGATTTTGACCGGAGCCTCTCAACTCCTGGATGAAAGCGGATCCGCCAGGATTGAATCTGGTTGGGGGCTGGTGATGATGCTGAAATTGTTTGTATTTGCCATCGTAGTGGGCCTGGTGTTCGTTCATGATTTAATTCTGGACCCTTACGGGGGAAGCAAAAAAAGGGGTGAGGACTCTCCCCCTTTATTGCTTTCCGGCAAAGTCCTTTGGGTGCAACGGGTGATTTTGGGATTGAGTCTCGGCGTGCTTCTGATTGCCGCCTATTTGACGACGATTTAACCGTTTGAAATGGGAGGTTTGAATAATTGAGATTTTCAAGAGCAAATTTGCCCAGTGCTGGGTTGATGAAAGGCTTTGGGTCGGTTCAAAAAAGCATGCCCTGAGTCTTCCCGAAGGGTCCGTCCAGCAAGGCCACGCATGGCTTGATTCATCCCGCAGGGGGACACGCTTGTTTTGCGGGCGGAGCGTACGTTGAGTACGTGAGCACGGAAAAATGGCGAGAACGCCGCTGGCGGCTTTTTTC
>JBDIVP010000024.1:0-22237 GCA_039794325.1 Candidatus Inrsubterrania sp. | reverse complement strand
GCCCCCTTGTCGCCGGTGGAATGCGGGGGTCTCATCACATGCCGTTCATGCCTGTTCCGCTGAATTCCACCATCAGTTACTTTGACGGCCCTCCGGTCGTGAGTTGTGCGGCCTTTGCCATGCAGAAGGGCATATTGACGGAACCGGCCGACGCGTTCGCTCACCCCTTTTGGGATCATGTGCGAACCCGTGTCTCGGAAAAGGCGATTGATATACGCCGCCAAGGGTTCTTCGGGGGCCGCCATGCTTCCCATGGCCGAATTGGAATATACCGGGATCGTGGAGAAACTCAAAAAACTCGACGGCCGTTTCCGCATCAGATCCTGAAACGGGGTCGGGAGTCTTTTTATATAGCAGATTAAGACCTAGTCTGCGCTAATAAAAAGTCCTTGTTGTCTGTGTATATCAGGAATCAAAATATCCGACTTCATTCTTGAAGAATGGACTTACCCACTCGTTGACGAAGATTGTGCTGCTACAAAAAGACTCCCGACCCCTTTAATCTGGCAGTCGATTGCACTTCTGTTTCCTACCTCCCTTCCTTCAATGAGACAGAATTTCAGTTTTTTCATGTGAGTCTGTCCCCAATCAGGGTTTGCCATTTTGTGTGAATCGTAAGCCCAGGGGCGCCAATGTGAAATCAGGGAGAAATAGGGCGGTGGTTGAGCGGGGGTTTTAGGGTTTGACAACCAACGAGGCCCTCGGTACCTTCAAGCATTCTCAAAATGCACTTGGCTTTCAGCCATACCTAATTTGGAACGCAGGATTAAAATATGCCTACTGACTCAGGGTCTGGTTCGACACAATTGGAATCCCCCAAACCGGTGAAGATCGTCTTTTTCGGGCTCGGTGCGGTGGGCTCTGCGATGCTGATTTGCTTTTCGGAATTGGCCGAGCGGGATTGGGTTCCGATTCGGTTTGTGGCCTATGTGCTGAATCCTGATGAGGCAAAGGATGCGTTGTTTCATGCCGAGCGACTATTTGATCGTATTGATTTCGTGAAAATATCCGATTTTAGTCCCGTATTTGCGCAGGCCCCCCAACACGCCAAAGAATTGAATGGGGCCTCACTCCTGGTGAATGCAGCCCTTCCCGAGTTCAATGGGCCGATGATTGAACTTGGCCTTCAGATCGGCGCGCACACCGTGGATCTTTCCTCGGAAATGTACGATGCCACGACCGAACGCACCCTGACGTTCCCGCAATATGGCTATGAATCGGCGTTGCGCGAGGGGGGGATTGTGGCGCTGATCAATATGGGGATTTCCCCTGGCGTCACCAATTTTCTGATAGGCAGGCGGATGCATGATCTGTTGGCGACGGATCGTAAGGACCTTGAGGTGGAAAGTATTGACCTCTATCTATTGGAAGACATTGATTCCGACTCGATCATCTTTTCCTGGTCCCCGCTGATTGCGTTGGAAGAATTGGCCCAAAATCCAAGAATTCTGAGTGATGGTCGTATGCAGGTGCTCGACCCGTTCAGCAATGCGCGTGAATACCATTTTCCCCATGAGACCAGTTCAAGCCGCCAATACCCCCTCTATCAAGAAGAACTCCTGTCTCTGCACCGGTCGTTTCCGGACATTGAATCCATGGGGGTCTATACCGGCGGGTCTGAGGTTGAACTGGTCAAGGCCCTGTTTCAACTCAATTTGCTGTCAAAACGGCATCTGCCCAATCAGCCTGAATTGACGGTGGAGGCCATGGTGCGGGCGATTTTACCCGGTATGAACAAGCCTAGGCGGATCGAAGAGTTTCTGCGGAATGGAACCATCCGGCGGGCCCATTTCGCAGCGGCGGCGGAGATTCGTGTTTCGGAAACGGTGCGTAATGAGCGTCAGACGGTCATTGAGACGGTGGGGCTGAGTTACCTTCGCTATCCCGAACTCCTGAATTCTCCTTATGCCGGGGCGACCTACATTTCTTATCCCACCGCGGTGGGCGCTTCCATCCTGGCTTGGCATACCTTGGAATTCCTTCGCACCACTTCCGGGAAATCATTGTCGGGTGTGATGACGGGTGAGGACCTGGCCCGAATCCTGCCGCGGCCGCGAGCCGACGCGGTTCGTCGGGATCTGGTGGCCTGGGATATCGATCTGTTCGAAAGTGTGCGCGACGCCTCTGAGGCCTGAACGCCTCCGCCTATCGGACTGCAGTTCGTGTCCTTGCTATATCCGCAAATGTGTTGGTTTGCATTTTTACCCATACACAAATCAATTCCGGGGAAGGGTAAGTCACCTTTCACAAGCATAAGGACTGGAAGGAGCGAGAGCGGGTTTGGATATGCGTGAAACGTCGCTTGATCCTTCACTCCGGAAGCGTGTAGCGGGATTGGATCAGTTCGATGATCATCTGCCGTGTCTGAGGCGGCGTCAGGTCCGTGCGGTGCTCGAGGCGCCGTGTCTCCTCCGCCAAGAAACTGTCTCTCACTGCATGCTCAAACCAGCGAGAGTAGTCCCCGCGGCGCAGGTGAAACAGCCATGTCTCCTCGTCGATGCCGCGGGCGATCTGGCAAAAGATGGCCAGATTTTGTGCCTGGAGGTTATGCCGGCAGTCGGGGCCTCGGAAATAAAAACTGTGCCAACGCAAGTGGCCTTCGGCGTATTTGCGGTGATGGCGTATACGCTCGGCACGGCCGGGCATGGGGCGCATGGGGAAGGGAGCCTGCTTGTCCCCCACGAACCATGCGACGACCTGCTCCGGCTGATACGTAAGTCTTTCAGGCCAGGGAACCGTTTTGCCGGTTGCCTGGCCGAACTTGGCAAGCGTTTCCTCGGGCGAGGAGCCGATGGCAACCACAATGTCAATCCGTGCTAGGATTTCCGGTGCCACATGACCGGGATGCACCGTCACCAGAACGGTCTCACCAAGCCGCTGCGGAAGCGCTGATCCCGTGTGTCCCCAATTGTCGGGGAGCATGTGATGCGCCTCGTCCACCACAAGCCAATGGGGTCGGCCGGTGCGCGCACGCATGGCCTGCAGGTTCGGAACAAGCTGGGCAAAGAAATCCGGTCGGTCACCGAGCGGGATGCCGAGGAGGTTGATGCTCAGATTGACCTTCGGGTCTTCGAGAATCGACACAATCTCCGTGACGCTCGGCGCACGCCACTGGTTGCCGAGTGCCACGACATCGCCGAGTGTCCCGTAGTCCCCCTCAGGATCGACAATGCAGATTTGGAAATCCTTCTCAATCAAACGCTCGATGACCCCGGCCGTGAGTGTGGATTTGCCGCATCCCGAAGGTCCGGCGACCAACAGGTTGTGCCCGAAGGGAGAAAGCTTGACCGGCGTCCCGTCGGTTGCTGTTCCGAGTGGAATGAAATGTTGCTCGAGTGTGCTTTCCACATGGCGTAGATCGTTGCCGACCAGCTCGCCGATCAGTTCTATGACGCCCTTCCCATTTTCGGCGGCCGTCACAAGGTTCACGCACGCCTTCAGAGATGGCACCGCGTTAGCCACCGCTACGGAGCACTCGCACAGTTCGAGAAACGAGTGATCGTTGTCGGCGTCGCCGATTCCCACCACTTCATGGCGCGAGAGCCCGAGCTTGCGGAGCGCGAGTTTGAGGCCCGATGCCTTATTTACCCCGGCCGGCAGTACCAGAAGGGCGCCACGATTGCCGATAACCTGTGTCTCGAGGCCGAGCTCCCAGATGACATCCTGAACGGATGCCCGGTTCGTCCCGTCGGTTCTGACCACTATCTGTCCGACTTCCAGGGGGACGACCCCGCGTTCCCTCAGTCCTTGGAGCAGGAGCTTTGACGGGGGGTTGGCGAAGAGTGTTTCCTCGCGGCTCCCGGGGGCATAGACGATGGCGCCGTTTTCCGCCACTATCAGATCGAAGAGCTGGGTGCAGGGACAGACGGTCAGGAGGTCGTCCAGGCGCCGACTCGTGAGCAGGATCACCCGCCGCCCCGAGGTCTTCAGATGTTTGAGAGAACGGATCGCATCCTCGGATACCCCGTCGTGCGAGGCGAGTGTCTGGTCGTAGTCCGTGGCCAGCGCTAGATAACGCATATGTTCACGGTCTTCCGGTTCCTTCGCTATGGTCGAAGTGATTTTAAGAAAAATGAACGCGCTTTTTTATCACACACGAATGTATGGAAAAACGGATGGAGTGTCAAACCACAGACTGACATCCGTGAAAATAGTCCATCATTTGTTTGCTTTGTGGTGACTCTTTTTTGTCCGCGTTGGATTGGGCTTTGATCTAATGCCGGACCGGGGTTTGTTTAAAGATGGGAATGCCACCTTCATGTTCAACTGCGTATGGCTAAGGGGAGACGACTTTAACGAAATGCCTGTTGGAGCGCCTGGAGAGTTTTCCCCACGCCTTTTTTAACCGCGGCTTGAACGAGCGGGGCAACAGAGGCGTAGGTTTCGTCATCGGACAATTCCCGGGACTGCACTGACACCATGTGGTGGAACAATACCTCCCCCGTCTCGACTCGAATTACCTTGCTGAAGACCCGAACCGGTGGAAGTTGTCCGGAAAAACGTGCTCTCATTTGATCGAGCCAGGTTGGGCGTTCTACATGATAATGAAGGATGATATCCGCTCCCAGGAGCTGACCGAGGTGGATGGCCGTTTGATCCGATACGGATCCCGATAACTGGAATTTTTGTTCTTGCCTTAAAACCTGAAGTAATGTGCGGTCGACAAATTGAAGTTCAGGACGCAAAGCTTTCAGGCGGAACGAGTGCGCTTCGAGATGTAAGTAGGTGGATTTGATGGAGGGATCGGTTGCATGAGGAAAGAGAATCGCCAGGCGAGCCACCGAGGTTGGAATTTGACTGGGACTAGCGGATTCTTCAACGATAAACTGAGGAAGAGGTTTCGAAGGTAAAAGGACACAGGCGGGTACGTTGATCACGCAGATCAGTGCGGACAACAGGATTGTTGGATTTCGCCAGGTTGTGAGGTACATGACGTAATTTCCTCTTCCTGAGCGTCTCGATCCTCATTTCATGAGGATTGTACCAATCCTCAAGTGTTCATGTCAGCGGTCGCGCCATGTGCTCCGGACGCAAGTATAGAATGTTCGGCAGCCAGTCTCTTTTGGGGAGGGGGGAAGGGCGTTTAAAAAAAGACTCCCGACCCCTTTTAAATGTCGAGGCGGTCGTACTCTCCCAATATCTGACGTTGTTGGGGCGTCATGTGCGTCGGAATTCGGACTTCTACAATGACATACAAATCCCCGTGGCCCTTGGCATCAAGCCGGGGCATGCCCCGGCCGTGAAGCCGGAAGGTCGTTCCGCTTTGCGTGCCGGGTGGAATGGTAACCAAAAGGGTTTCTCCGCTTAATCCCTGTACGGAAATTTTGGTTCCCAGGGCCGCCTTAACAAAGGAAATGGGGGTCATGGCGAATAGGTCGTTTCCCTGGCGTTTAAGGGTGGGGTGGGGATGAAGGTGGGGGCGGATCAGGAGGTCGCCGGCCCGGCCGCCCTGGGCATGGGCCTCCCCCTGGCCTGCCAATCGAATGATCATCCCGTCGTCGATGCCGGGTGGGATATGAACCTTGAGCGTATGTGAACGGAACCGATTCCCGGTCCCCTGGCAGGTTTCACACGGGGTGGGAATCCAATGTCCGCGCCCCAGGCAGGTCGGGCAGGTGGTGAGGCGGACGATTTGCATGCCTTTTCCGGTTTTTTTGTCCTGTCGCTGTCCGGACCCTCCGCAGTCCGTACAGGTTGCAGGGGAAGTGCCTGGTTTGGCACCCGAACCATGACAGGTTTCGCAGGGTTCCGATCGGGTAACCCGTATTTCCCTGTCACCTCCCTTGGCGGCCTCTTCCAGCGTCAGATCGAGATCATAGCGAAGGTCCAATCCACGATCGACGTGGGGGGCTGTCCAAGTGCGCCGTCCCAAAAAGTCTCCGAAAATATTCGACAGATCATCAAAACGGCCGCCGAAAAAATCTCCGAATTGAAAGTCCCGCATCAGATCTTCCGTGGACCAGCGTTCGCTGACCCCCATATGGCCGGTTGTGTCGTACTCCCGCCGTTTGGCGTCGTCCGACAGGACGGCATAGGCTTCGGCGATTTCCTTGAAGCGCTCTTCCGCGTCGGGAGCGTGGTTCCGATCAGGATGGTATTGCAGCGCGAGATGCCGGTAGGCTTGTTTGATTTGGTCGCGGGTGGCCGAACGGTCCACCCCCAGGATTTCGTAATAATCACGTTTTGCGGGGTGGTCCGGCTTCATGGGGTTTTGACTCCTAGGGTGGGCGAGGGGAGGAAAAGTCTTCGTGACCGGCCAGGGGTCCCGGGAGCGCCGAAGGAGCCGGGAATTGAAACATGGTCACCCGCACTCAAGGCAACCCCTCCGTCAGGAAACTTCAGGGCTCCGGCTCGATGAGCAGGCCTGGAGACGGTCGCCCCGGTTCAACTTTTTGAGCTGGTTCGGGCGATAAAGCTGGTGATCAGTTGCTCCAAATCCTTGCTGCCGCAATGAGGGCACTTTGCCTCCCCGCTTTCGTGTTCTTTTAAGGTTAAGGCCAGGAGACTTTCTTTCCCGCACTGACGGCATTTGTAATCGTAGAGAGGCATGATCAACCTCCTTTTTTAGTCCATGAGGAACTTCAGCTCCTCCCGGCATCCTGAACCCGGTGTTCGGCCCGTGCAAAGGGAAAGACGGGATCCATGGCGGAATGTCAGAGGATTGAGGTGCCGGTGGATCGGTATGCTCAAAAAGACCTCCCGCTGTATATGGCGATCAGAGATCGTTGCGTCCATGTGCGGCCTTTTCAGATGCTATCTGTGTGCCGCGCTCTCCCCACTCGGCAGCAATTCTGGCCATGTCATTGAGACGCTTGGTTACCCGGCCGAAAATGGATTGAGGAGGATATTGTCCTTCGGCGGTGAGTTCTCCGGCCGGAACTCCGGTCAATACTTCAAGCGCTTCTTCAATTTTATTGACACCGTAGATGGTAAATTTTCCGGACTCCACCGCCGCGATCACTTCCCGTTTCAACCCGAGGTGTTTGATATTTTTGGCTGGAATCAACACCCCTTGTTTTCCCGACAGACCTCGCTTTTTACACGATTCAAAAAACCCTTCAATTTTTTCGTTGACTCCGCCGATGGGTTGGATTTCTCCCAACTGATTGACCGATCCGGTTACGGCCAGATATTGCCGGACGGGTATTTCGGCGAGACTGGATAAGATGGCCACGAGTTCCGCCACGGCGGCGCTGTCACCTTCCACCTCCGAATAGGTCTGTTCGAAGGTGAGGGTTGCCGATAAGGCAAAGGGTTGGAATTCGGCGAAGGTGCCTGCCAGAAATCCGGCCAAGGTCATGACGCCTTTACTGTGAATTCCCCCGGACATTTTGGCTTCCCGCTGGATGTCGATCACCCCTTCATGGCCGACGAACGTTCTGGCCGTAATCCGGCATGGTCGCCCGAAGGCATAATCTCCCAATTGATGAATCGATAAGCCATTGACTTGTCCCACGGTTTCGCCGTCAAGGTCGACGATGAGGGTGCCTTCCTGAATTTCATCCTGCACCTTTTCTTCGATCAGATTGGTTCGATGCCGCTTCTTTTCTATGGCCCTTTCCACCTGGGCATGGGAAACGAGTGAGCGGCCTTCCTTTTTAGCCCAGTAGGCAGCTTCACGGATGATATCGCCGATCCAACTCAGCCGCAGGGACAGCCGGTCGCGGCGATCCGCGAGCCGGAGGCCGTACCGGATGACTTCCCCTACCGCGTCAGCCCGAAAAGGAGGCAGTCCTTCGTCGCGACAGAGCTGCGCAATATAGCGGGCATACAATTGTTCCTGTCTGGAGTCGCGGGGGATATCCTCGTCGAAGTCAGCCCTCACTTTAAATAATTTATTGAAATCGTTTTCATAAATTTGCAGGAGATAAAAAATAAACGGAGGGCCCAATAAAATGACTTTGACCTCGGTAGGAATCGGTAGCGGTTTGAGCCCTGTTGTGGAAAATCCGAAGTATTCTCCCGGGTCCTCGATATTGACCGAGCGGGTTTTGATCACCCGTTTGAGGGCATCCCAGGCAAACGGCTGACGAAGGAGGTCAAGCACATTCAGAATTAAAAACCCCCCGTTGGCCTGGAGGCACGAGCCGGCTCGAATTTCGGTGAAGTCGGTATAGACGACACCCATATGCGCTTTGCGTTCGATTTTGCCGATTAAATTGGCATAGGTGGGATGGGTTTCATCCACAATCGGGGCCCCGGAATCGGGGGCATGTTCAATGAGCAGGTTAACCTCATAACGAGTCAGGTTGGGTTTGCGGTCACGGGCATCCCACCCCAGTAAGGCCAGTTGGGGGCCTTCCCGCGGCAGAAAATCCTTGTAGTTGGTGACGATGTCTTCTTCTACTTTTTGAAGGTATTCTTGAACCTCCGGGAGGTGATGGTGTTGGTCGCGGAGAACCGCAAATCTATTTTGCATCACCGAACGGACGATTTGGCGGTCGAGTTCGGTCAGGCGATGTTCCCCTTCATGGTCCAAAGCATGAACCTGGGCTTGAAACTCTCGGATTTTCACCTCAAGGATTTTGGCCTGTTCAGAAATCTCCTGTTTTTGCTCCTCCGTGAGGCTCTCCCGGTCTTTCTCACGTAAGGGTTTCCCATCTCGAATAGCCACCAGACTGAACCCGACCGGATCTTCCTTAAACCCGAACCCGCGCATGCGTGCTTCTTCATTGATCTCCTTAAAGAGGGCTTCCTTTTTTCCATCCCGTTCCTCGACGATTTTCGCTCTGGCCTCCAGATATTTGTGGCTTTCAAAGGCCAGGGGAAGATCTCTTCGGAGACTCTGGATGACAAACGACATGGCTTGTTTAAATTCCCGGCCCTTGCCGGCGGGAAAGGAAAGGCAAATAGGAGAGGCCGGCTCTAAAAAGTTATAGACATAACACCAATCGGGCGGCGTCGGGAGTGTCAGCGCGACCTGTTGTACGCGTTTTTGAATGATAGCCCATTTTCCGATCCCGATGGGACCCGAAGCGTAAATGTTAAACCCGTGGCTTTTGATATTGAGCCCGAAATCAAGGGCTTCAAGGGCTCGGGATTGCCCCAGCGGTTCTTCCAAGGCAGGCAGTTCGCTGGTGTCGGCAAAGCCGAGGCTTTCGACGTCGATTGATGGAGCCAGCAGTGAAAGGGGAATTTTACATTCGTTCATCCGTACCTACTTTTCTGGTTTTGTGTCCGGAATAAAAAAGGATGGCGGTTCAGAGCCATCACGGATTCTTGTCCTATCTCACCCGTCAAATGCGAGGTTGATAGGGAGCCAGTTGCCGAATATACCCGATCACCGCACGAATCTCATATACGCTCAAACGGTCCCACCAGCCGTGCATGGGGCTGAATACGATTCCCCAAATAATGATTGTCCGAAGTTCGTAATCGGTCTTGGCCGTGGATTCCGGTGAATGGAAATCCCGGGGTGGAACTATTAAGGCCGTGGCATCCGGACCTTTTCCATCCCCTGAGGGTCCGTGACAACGGAGGCAGTGGAGTTGATAAACGGCTTCTCCGACTGAAATGGTCATTGTGGGAGCGGAATGGGCCTTGTTGGCATTCCAGAGAATGCACAGAAAGGGCAACAGAGCTGTATACACCATCACCCGTATGAGCCGGCCTTGGGGACTTGCCGTTCTCCTGTTTACGGTACTCTCTGACAAAGGACCTTGCAAAGAATTTTCTTTTTGTGCAGTTAAAGTCATTAATCATGAAAAATTGCTTGAGTGATTGTTTTGTTGATTAACAATGTTGAAAGCTATTCGGCCCTGTCCCTCAAGGCACCGGAACACTTGGATGTGTGGAATCTTGCAACAGATCTCAATTTTCCAAAGAGCCCAAAATTCCTCATTTGTCCGGATTATATCCATCCTCATGGGCCTCGGGTTTTAACTCCTCGCACGTAACCCTATCCCGATCCAGGCTTCCAGCAGGGCTTTCCGCGTCACGGATCCGATGATTTTCCTGCCCTCTTCGACGGGGAGGACCAGCAGGTGATGTTCTTTCATAAGGGCGACGGCCTCTTTGATGGTGGTGGTCATGGTGACCGAGATGGGATTGGGGACCATGATGTCTTCGGCTGTCAATTGTGCGATTTCTCGTTCAGATTCCAGGGCCTTCAGTACATCGAATTCGCTGATAAAGCCCACACAGCGGCCTTCTTCGTCGACCACCGGAGCGCCGGGAAGGGAAGAAGCCAGAAGTTCTATCGTAATGGCCAACCCGTTGTGTTTCGTCTGAAAACGTAAGGGATGAAGGTTGGCGATGTGCCGGATCGTACGCAATCCGGCAACGGCAATGCTGTGAAGACTCATGGTGTATTCGGTACCATTATAGGGAATGGGGTATGTGGCGGCCGGGCCACCGCAGGCTGTCTTGCAAAATGGTCCTTCCGAACATGAGGTTAGAGTTGGTCTTCATGGAGGTAGACTTTCCCGACTTCAAGTACCGTACCGTCCTCGAGCCGTATTGAAAGATATTCATGGTTGTTGGAAAGGGCTCTGACTTCACCTGACCATTTTGATGGCTCTACAGACACGATTCGTTTCCCGCAGATTTTAGTTTGGAGAATATCGATGGGGCTGGTCTTCATGTGGTGTTTTCCTTTGTTTGAGAGTTGGGAAAATTGATGATGCCCTTCAGGATTTGGTACCGGCGGAATCGGGTACGTAGGTTATCTCCTTGTTTTTGGTAATGGCGAAGCAAGGGACATGCCTTATTACATCAGAAAATGCCTTTTTATGGGAAATTTGTATAATTCCTACCTCGTCAAAGCGTCAAAGGTCTAAAGGTTGATTGATCCTGCATGAACAGGAATGAGGAAAAAATGGATCGGAGGTATACAAGTTGCAAAGGTTTTATTGAAATGAATGAGACGATTGGGGACGGAACAAGAACGATGGGATGGATCGCGGCGATCCTTTTTTTGGCCTGTGGATATTGGGGGGAGGCGGTATGGGGGGGCGATACTCCGACCGTGGTGGTGAAAAAGACCATCGACAAAGTCATTGAGTTGGTCACCGACGAACGCTTGAAGGCACCTGACCAGGCATTGCATCGCCGGCAATTGCTTGAGGAGACTATCGGAGGGCGTTTTGATTTCGAGGAGATGTCCCGGCGTTCCCTGGCTGCACACTGGAGAAATCGGAGTGAGGAGGAACGCCGGGAATTTGTTGAATTGTTTCAGGGGTTGTTGTCCAATACCTATGCCGAAAGAATTGAGAATTACGCCGGGGAAACGGTGACCTATCTGGGCGAGCGGATACGGAATGGATTCGCCGAAGTACAGACGACGATTGTGTCCCCGAAGGGGCAACTTTCCCTGGATTATCGGATGATGCTGAAGGAAGGGCGTTGGGGTGTTTATGACGTGGTGGCGGATGGCGTGAGTCTGGTGAGAAATTATCGAGGACAATTCGATCGCATCATTCGTAATCACTCGTATGAAGAATTGGTGAAGCGGTTGCGGGAACGATCGGATACCATTGAATCACCGTGATCCGCTGGTCGGTGGAGAGGAGTGAAGCGGTAAAGAGGTTTTCAATTCCCGGAAGGCCATTCTCGGGGGGCAGTCACAGGGGAAAGGAAAAACGATGAACTACAAAATCGTTCCGGTTTTGATGATGCTGGGAATTGTCCTGGCGGTCATGGTCGGTTGCGCAAGGGTGCAAGTCGTACCCAAGGACATGCAAGGTCAGGTGAATCGGGATATTACCTTTTCTCAGTTGCTGGACAATCCGGTGCAGTATCAAGGGCAGCTTCTGGTGTTGGGAGGTCAGGTGCTGTCCGCAAAACGCTTAAAGGAGGCAACGCAGATCGAAGTGCTTCACCTGCCCCTGAGCCGGGATCTCAAACCGGTCGAATCGCTTCAGGAATCGAAAGGCCGGTTTTTGGTGTTTCAAAAGGATTTTTTGGATCCTGCGACTCTTCCTCCGGGGACCCGGGTAACGGTGGTTGGAGAGGTGTCCGGCCGGGAAACGTTGCCGTTGGATGAAACCACCTATGATTTTCCCTCATTGGAGCTCAAGCATCTGAAGGTATGGCCCCCAACGCCTGGAGTTTTTCCGACCCGGCCCCACCACCCCTATATCTACCCTTATTGGGCTCCTTATTGGGGACCGTATTGGTGGTGGTGAAGGTTCGGCTTCACCCCCTGGCGCCTCGCGCCTTCCTGGGTATTTCTCCTATTGTTTTCAGGCAGATTCCTGCAGGGGACTTTGGGAGGTTTGCATGACGACGCGTATTCTGGTCAATCAGAATACTGGTTTGCCGCTTGAGGCCCAGGCCTTCGAAATTGTCGAGCGTAAAGGCAAGGGGCACCCTGATTCGATCTGTGATGCCATTGCCGAATCGATATCAGTTCGACTATCCGGCGCCTATCAGCAGGCCTTTGGCCGGATTTTGCATCACAATATCGACAAATGCATGTTGGCGGCCGGTCGTGTGGCGATCGGGTTCGGCAAAGGACGCGTCATACAGCCCATGCGTCTCATCATCGGTGACCGGGCATCCTTTGGATCGGGAAGAAAGGTGATTCCCGTTTCCGATCTGGCCATCGAAACGGCCAAACACTGGATCGGTCAGCACTTGCCCCACGTCAACCCCGATCAGCACATGTGCTATCAAGTGGAATTACAGCCGACGTCGGTCGAACTGGAGGCCCTGTTCGAGCGGGGGCCGGGAATGTTACCGGCCAACGATACGTCCGCCGGAGTGGGATATGCTCCGCTGACGCCGACGGAACGGTTGGTATTCGAGGTGGAGGAGTATCTGAATAGCCCCGGCTTCAAACGTGACCATCCGGAAACCGGACAGGATGTGAAAGTGATGGGAGTCCGCATGAATCGAGCACTTTCCTTAACGGTGGCCATGCCCCTGCTGGCCAAAACGCTCGATTCCGAACAGCACTATTTTGCCGTCAAGGATACTGTGCAACGCCGGCTAGTGGAGTTTTTGCGAGCCCGGGATCATGGGTGCCAACGGGTAACCATAGCTTTGAACGCACTCGATCGTGTCGGTCAGGGCTTGAAGGGGGTGTACTTGACGCTTCTGGGGACCTCGGCCGAACAGGGCGACTCAGGCCAGGTTGGACGGGGGAATCGGGTTTGCGGGCTGATTGCTCTGAGGCGTCCCATGAGCGTGGAGGCGGCGGCGGGGAAAAATCCGGTCAGTCATGTGGGGAAAATTTACAATGTTCTGTCCCATGAACTGGCTTTGAAAATCCATGCCCAAATCCGCGGTGTACGGGATGTCACCGTTTGGATGACCAGCATGATCGGACAACCCATTCATCGACCGGTTATGGTTTCCGCTCAGGTCGGTTTGAAAAAGGGCTATTCCCTGAAGCGCATTTCAAAGGATGTCCGGGGTCTTATCAAAAGCGAATTGGGCGGGATGGAAACATTTTGTGAAACCCTGGCCAAAGGCCGGTATCGGATTTGTTGAGTGGATGAAGCGCCCATCCCTTTCCCATGACCCGATAGGAACCGTTAATTAACCCTATGCAAAGCCGGAGTACGCAGGAAGATTCGTGTCGGATCGGCGGGTTTACGGCCACGTGTGTTCTGGTGAGCAGCGTGGTCGGCACCGGTATTTTCACCACCACCGGTTTTATGGCCCGGGATGTCGGACATCCCGGGGTGATACTGGTGTTG
The DNA here is from genome assembly GCA_039794325.1 of Candidatus Inrsubterrania sp. GTDB lineage: Bacteria > Nitrospirota > Nitrospiria > Nitrospirales > UBA8639 > JACKFE01. Next base: position 8,594 of record JBDIVP010000024.1, on the reverse strand, counting down.
TGGATCGGAGGAGCGCTCCTGGCGTTGACGGGAGCCATCTGCTACAGCGAGTTGGGAGCTGCCTTTCCCTTTGTCGGGGGTGATTACGTCTATTTACGCGAAGCTTATCATCCGTTTCTGGGGTTCTTAAGCGGATGGGCTTCCTTTACGGTCGGCTTCGGTGCGGCCATTGCCGCAGGCGCCATGGGCTTTGCCTCTTATGTTCTCCAATTTTTTCCCGGAGATCTGAACGCTGCGGTTCACTTGAAACTGATCGCAGTCGTCCTGGTCTGGGTGCTCACGGTTGTTCATGCCGCAGGAGTCGTGGTTGGCGGATTGTTCCAGCAGATCCTCACGATTTTAAAAGTGGGGGCGATCGGGGTTCTCGTGGTAGGGGCCGTGACGATCGGTCAAGGCGACTGGAGCCATCTGACGGTCCCCACCCCCGCCTCATCCGTGGAAATCGGAAGTTTGGTCGTGTCCTTTATTTTTGTCACGTATGCCTATTCGGGATGGAATGCCGCTGGGTATATTGCGGGAGAAATCACTAATCCCGGCCGGTCTATTCCATGGGCCATGATCGGAGGCACCCTCACCGTCGGCGCATTATATCTCATCCTGAACCTCGTGTACTTTTATGCCTTACCCTTACAGGAGCTGGCCAGCCCCCCGCTGATGCCGGTAGCTGAAAAAGTCGCGGTGGAATTATTCGGCCCGTTGGCCGCCAATTTCGTCAATCTCATGCTCTGTATTTCCATTGCCGGTGCGGTCAGCGCCATGGTGTGGACCGGGCCGCGGGTGTACTATGCCATGGCTGTGGACGGCCTGCTTCCGGCCTTTTTCTCTGACAGATCGCCTCGCACCGGGGCGCCGAAACATTCTATCCTGTTGCAAAGTCTGTGGGTCACCGTATTGTTGCTGTCCGGAACTTTCGAGCAACTGATCGTCTACAGCGGGATTATTATTACGGTGTTTACCGCTCTCACGGTCGGGGCGGTCATGGTTCTCCGGTGGAAGCGACCCCACTTAGCCCGCCCGTTTCATGTGCCGTGGTATCCGGTGTTGCCGGTTCTGTATATCCTGGCGGCAACGGTGATCACCGCCGGCCTCGGCCTGGAAAAACCTGTTGAATCGTTCTGGGCAGGCGTCACGTTAATCCTTGGAATTCCCCTTTACTGGTATATGAAGAATACCCAGAAGGGACCGGTCGCATGAACCGTCCTTGCATCGATCCACGGTTCCGGCTCAGCCTTGGCAAGCAAGTGGATGACTCGAACCTGAAATGTCACTTTCTTCTTTTTTACTATGGCCCACCAAGGAACACACGATGTGGACACATGGATATTCATGGGGCACGATTCTCCTTATAATAGTCTTGGCCGGTATGGTGACCGGATGTGGAAATGGAAACCATGACATGAAACTTGAAGGGGAGGGCGATCGGCAGGCGGAGCGAGACCGGATGGTGAACGCCCAGATTCTGGGTGGAGGAATTACCGATGCACGGGTATTGGCCGCCATGCGGCGTGTTCCTCGCCATCGGTTCCTGCCCGATGAGGAATCCGAAGATGCCTATGGGGATTTCCCGCTCCCGATCGGTCACGGACAGACGATTTCCCAGCCGTTCATCGTGGCTTATATGACCGAGGCCCTGCAGCTGAAGCCGGGTGAGAAGGTGCTGGAGATCGGCACCGGCTCGGGGTATCAGGCGGCCGTATTGGCTGAACTGGGCATGCAGGTGTTTTCGATTGAAATCGTGGAACCGTTGGCGCGTTTCGCCAAAGAAAAATTACAACAAACGGGGTATGATCAAGTTCGCGTGCGGGCGGGGGATGGCTATCAAGGGTGGCCGGAGGAAAGTCCCTTCGATGCGATCATTCTGACGGCGGCGCCCGAGCATGTTCCTCAGCCGCTCCTGGATCAATTGGCGGTGGGCGGGCGTATGATTCTGCCGGTCGGCCGATATTCTCAGGATCTGGTTGTAATCCGGCGGACTGAAGATGGGTATCAACGAAGGACGCTGCTGCCCGTCCGGTTTGTGCCGATGACGGGGCAGGCCGAATCTGATTCCCGGTGAGTGCAGGATTCTTCTGAATGATTCACCGGTTTTTTTGACGAAGGACGAACACCATGTATCGAACCGATGAATATGACCTGGTCGTGATCGGAACCGGGCCGGCGGGTACGGCTGCGGCGCTCGAAGCCGCAAGGTTGGGTGTGCGTGTGGCTGCTGTGGAACGAAAGGAATGTATTGCGGGGTTTTCCATTCACAAGGGCACTATTACGAGTAAGATGCTGCGTGCGGCCATTCTGAACCTTCGGACAGGCTCCGGCGAGGGACCTGGACCTCCGCGAACCAGATTTCGGATGCAGGATTTGCGTGAAACCGTGGAAGCCGTATGCTCTCATGAAAGTCAAAGCGTCATCTGGAAAATGGGCCGAAACGGGGTCATGCTGGTCTATGGGCAGGGGACCTTTGTGGATCCACACACGCTGTTGGTAACCTCACCCTTCGATACCAAAGCCCTCAAGGCTAAAATGTTCGTGTTGGCGCCGGGATCCGGTCCCAGCCGGCCGGAGAATATTCCCTTCGATGGCCGGACCGTGCTGGACTCTGAGGAAATCATGCAAATGGACGCCATTCCCGAGTCGGTGATTGTGGTGGGAGGGGGGATTATCGGCATCGAGTATGCCAATATGTTTGCGGCTCTGGGGGTCGAGACGACCCTGGTCGACCGGCACGAAGAAGTCTTGGGCTTTGCGGACCGGGAAATCGTGAATATCCTTCTGGATGCCTTGCGCGATCTCGGTGTGCGGATCATGTTGGGATCCAATGTCGAAGGAGGTATGAAAAAACCCACGGGGGAACATGAGCTTCACGTGTCGGGAGGACGGACCATATCAGCCCGAATGGTGCTGGTCTGCAGCGGGCGGCGCGGGAATACGCATACGTTGAACTTGAAGAAGGCCGGGGTGCAGGTGGATGAGTGCGGCTTCATCCAACATGACGGTTCCTTTCGCACCCATGCCCCACATATTTACGCCGCGGGAGATGTGGTGGCCTTTCCGGCTCTGGCCAGTACGGCTATGAAACAAGGGCGGGAGGTGGTTCATCGGCTTCTCGACACGCCGGAGACCTTCCAGATTCAACATATTCCCTATGCCCTCTATACGATTCCCGAGGTTTCGATGGTGGGCGCGACCGAAGAGGACCTCGTCAGGGACGGGGTGCCGTACCAGGTCGGACGGGCCCGATTTTACGACACCGTGATGGGGGATATTCTGAAGGATAATCACGGCATGCTAAAAATCCTGTTTCAACCGGACACGTTGAAATTACTGGGGGTGCATGCCATCGGGCATTCGGCCGCGGAAATCATTCATGTCGGCCACGCCGTAATGGAGCTGGGCGGCACGTTGGATTATTTCAAGGAAACGGTGTTTAACTACCCGACTCTTGCGGAGTGCTATCGTCTTGCCGCCTTGAATGGCTTGAAGAAAGTGGCTTCAAATATGCCTAAAGCTTCCGATGCCAATACTTAGGAAATGGAATTGACAGGAAAAGGGAAAAAGTGTTTGCCATCTTTTTGCATCTCAATAGCCGCCAAGATCAGGTAATTGAGGCGATTATTACGTGTGAGAAAGGAAGCATATGACGGCGACAACGATGTTAAAAGAAGAGCATGAGGCCGCCAGGGTCATGCTGAAAATTCTGGAAAAGTTGGTAAACAAATTGACGGCGGGAGAGCGTGTTGAACCTCAGCACCTTGAGCAGCTTTTGGAATTTATGATTGGTTTTATGGATCAGTGCCATCATGCCAAGGAGGAAACCTGTCTGTTTCCTGCACTCGAAGCTGCCGGGGTTCCCAAGGAAGGTGGGCCGATCGGGGTTATGCTCATGGAGCACCATCAAGGGCGGGAGTTTGTCCAGGGGATGAAGGTGGGGCTGGCGCAGTATCAACACGAAGGCAGGGCAGACGACGGGCTTTTTGGCCGGAATGCCAGTCAATATATTCAGCATTTGACTCAACATATGATGAAGGAAGACCGGATTCTGTTTCCTATGGCGGATGCTCATTTGTCTCCCGAACAGCAGGAAGAACTCCTGAAAGACTTTGAGCGGCTCGAAGCGGAAAAGGTCGGGGCAGGGCGGCACGCACAATTTCACGAAGACCTTCAGCGGTTGGCCAAACTCTACCTCTCGTAATGTCATAATCTCGGATCTTGTCCTGGAAATCGCGTCGTCGCGGTTTTCCTGCACATGATTTGTCCTTTTTCTAAATGATGTCGAAACGCATACAGTCAAACATGAGTAGGATGGGCTCGTCGCGGATTGCGGCCGGCATCCTCCTGCTTCTCGTTTCCATCGGATTGTTGGGATTGGCCGGAAAGCCGGTTACCCCTCCTCCCGAGCCCTCCGAGGTTGATCTTGAAGTGTTCGTTCGGGATGGCTGCCCGCATTGTGAGACAGCCAAACGCTATCTTAAGCGGCTCACCAAGCGGCAACCGCATGTGACGGTGGCTATTCACGACATCGGCCGGGATGATCAGGCCTACTACCGTTTTCAACAATTGGCCGAACATTTTGACCTTGGCCGGGTTGGGGTTCCCGCCTTTTATGTGCGTGGGGAGTTCCTTGTCGGGTTTCAATCGGAAGAGACGACCGGAAGACTGCTGGAGCAATTGCTCGAACGTCCGCCACCGGACACCGGAGTCATCGATGACGGGATCTGCCCTTTCGATGCGGAGGAGCCGTGTCCGCCGGACACTCGGGTCGAAGAGGTCGAACGGACACGGATCCCCATCCCCTTCATCGGCGATCGGACGCTTGCCGACCTTGGTCTTCCTCTCTTTACCATCGTTATCGGCCTCCTTGACGGATTTAATCCCTGTGCCATGTGGGTCCTGTTGTTTCTGCTGTCGTTGCTGGCCAATCTCCGCGACCGGCGGAAGATGTTTGTGCTGGCGGGAACGTTCGTGCTGGTCAGCGGTGTGGTCTATTTCATTTTTATGGCCGCGTGGCTGAATCTATTTTTGTTTATGGCCTATATCCGGTCCATTCAGATCTTGATGGGAGGGTTGGCGATTGCCATCGGATTGGTGAATGTGAAGGAGTTTTGGGCCTTTGGGAAGGGGGTTTCCCTGAGTATTCCCGAGTCGGCCAAGCCCGGTCTTTATGCGCGGGTTCGACGAATTCTGGCGGCGGAACGGATGCGCCAGGCGATCGGGGGAATTGTGGTGCTGGCCGTCTTCGTCAATCTGATTGATTTTATTTGTACGGCGGGATTTCCGGCACTCTACACCCATATTTTGAGCCAGTATGATTTGGAAGTCTGGCAATATTACAGCTATCTGGTTCTGTATAATCTGGCCTATATTGCGGATGATGCCGTGATGGTGACGATCGGCATTCTTACGCTCAGCCATCGGAAATTGCAGGAACGTGATGGGCGGTGGCTCAAATTGATCGGCGGGTTGGTGATGCTCGGCCTGGGATTGACGTTGATTTTCGTGCCGCACTGGCTCTTTTAATAAGGGGTTATCTCTTTCAGATTGTGGTGTTATTGGAGCATGCCGCTGACAATGAGTTCGGTGGCCTGGTCCGGGTCCAGCCCGTGTGCCATGAGGGTTTCCAATTCCTTTTTGTCGACGGTGCCGATCGCCGCTTCGTGGGTGACTTTGGCTTCCGGGTGGGTGACCTCCACGATGGGGATCGCCCGGCCGACTCCCCGGTCTTTGAGAATTTCCCGGCAATCCACATGACCGCGGGCCCCTTTGGCATGGGCTTCGATGATTCCCGTCATTTCTCCATAGGCATCCTGTTCCAATGCGACGCGGGTTTTGATGAATCCCCTGGCTGATTCGCCGTTCAGGACGATGGCTTCCTTGAGGTGAATCCGGTCATGACCCCTGCCGAATATTTTGGAGGTCAGTTCCGCCACGCCTCCGGCCGCCACCTGCACGACGTAATCAATCTGTAATTGTCCCACCAGGCCTTTCACCAGGGAAAATTCCGAGAGGTACCGGGCGCCCGGTGCAACCGAGACGATCGCTTTGGGGACGACGACCATGCCTCCCGACGTGCCCTGAAAGTGGCTTTCCTGGTACCGGACGAAGGCGCCTTCTTTAATGTCGATGGTGGCGTCCATGCGGTGTTCGCCGGATTCGACATGAGGGAACAGGCAATGGGCCAGAAACGAAACCGTGGCCCGTTCTTCGACGACCAGGCGGGTTTGAATCCGTTGAATGCCGCTTTGTGCGGTGATGCCCATGCAGAGATGCACCGGAAGGGCGATGTGCCGTTCCTTGCCAATGTGAACGGTGCTGATGATCGTGCCGCCTTCTTCTTTGGCTTCCAAGGTTACTCCAGGAATTTCATGAAGGCTGACCACATGATGGCCGTCGGCCGCCATATGCGCGATGTGCCGGTCGGTAAAGACGGCGGGATCTTGTCCCAATAAGCCTAAGGACTCCGTCAACACTTTCAGTTCACGCATAAGCACCGGCTCCGGCAGGTGTGAGGGGCAGGCAGGTGGCGCCGTCACACCGCACGCATCGGCCTTTCTTATATTGTTCGGCGATTTCCCGAGGCGCGCCGGAGGCAATGATCCGTCCCCCGCACAATTGTGAGGCGTGATCCGCCCTCAAGGCCACGGGTTCCTGATGGGTGATCAAAAGGACGGCGGCTCCGTTGTCCCGAAGCGATTGGATAACCCGTGTGATGTCTTGTATCGACAGCATGTCGATCCCGGCCGTGGGTTCGTCCAGGATGGCGAATTGTGGATGCATAGCCAAAACCGAGGCCAACTCGATCCGTTTACGTTCTCCTCCGCTCAAGGAGGCATCCATCATTCGATGCCTGTAGCCGTCGGGGGCAAGGCCGACCTGTGCCAGATAGGGAACCGGATCGATGTCAGGCCCGGCCACATTGATATATTGAGAAACGGTAAGGCCTTCGAAGCGTGCCGGCTCCTGCCAGGCCATGGTCATGCCCAGACGGGCCCGTGCGAACATGGGGAGGGGAGTCAAATCAATGCCTTTGAAGGTGATCGTACCCCCATGGGTGGTATATCCTTCACATCCCATGAGGAGATAAGCCAGTGTACTCTTGCCGGAACCATTGGCTCCAAGCAGGGCATGGATTTCCCGTTCGGCAATGGACAGGCTCAGGTCCTGAAGAATGGGATGTCCGCCGATTTCAAACGTGAGATGTTGAATGTCAACCAACGCCACGGTGAAAATCCTGTGTCTCAGCTGGAACAGTCGAAACTCGATGAACGGTCTGTCAGGGAAAAACCGGAGTCTATCCTTGAGGAACTGTTGGCCGATGATGGTATTGTGGCATAGTACGGGTGTGCCTGTCCCGAGCTCGGAAGGTCAAGGAGGAAATTATGGCAAAGAAGAAAGATGTGATGGTCCGGCCTCTTCAGGGAATCGTGGTGTTCATCGCGGCAATATGTTGGGGCATGGTGGTTGGGGAAGCGATGGCGCAAACTCTTTCCGTTCAAAAGGGGCAAGGGTTATATACGCGCCTGTGTGCGGCCTGTCATGGAAGGAGTCCACATGAAGACGTTCGTTCTTTGTTTGATCCGCCTCCTGCGGATTTGAGCAGACCCGAAATCCAGATGAAAACGGATGAGGAGTTGTTGGCTACCATCCGGAAAGGTCATCCGGGCACCGCCATGGGCAAGTGGGAATATGCCTTGTCGGAAGCGGAAATGCAGTCGGTGTTGGCCTATATCCGTCAACTGGGGCAGGAGGAATAGCAGAAATGCGCGGCTCTGGATATTTGGCCGGGATGATGCCGGCGGTGGTCGTGGCAGGGATTGTTTCCGTGACGACGATGTCCGCAACTGCCGATTCCGCGGAAAATTTAGGAAAGATCGATTTTCCCGCATCCGGTGCTTCTGAGGCCCATCGCGTGTTTTTGCGCGGGGTCGCTGCCCTCCATTCCTTCTGGTACGAGGAAGCCATTGACGCCTTTCGCCGTTCGACCGCTAAGGACCCGGATTTGGTCATGGGATATTGGGGCGAGGCCATGGCCCATCATCATCCCATTTGGGAGGAAGAAAATCTTGAGGCCGCACGGGCGGTCCTGCAAAAAGTTCCGGATGGGGTTTCCATGACCGAACGAGAACAGCGATATCTGAATGCGGTACGCCGGTTATTCGGTGAAGGCGACAGGTTCTCCCGGCACCGCGGGTATGCTGATCGGATGGAACGGCTCCATCGCGACTATCCCGAGGATCAGGAAGCCGCCTGTTTCTATGCCCTCTCGTTGTTGGGCTTGGCCATGCATTTTAATCATCAGCCGGCGGTGCGGGACAAATACCGAATGCAAGCCGGGGCCATCGGGTTGAAGGTCTATGGGAACAATCCCGATCACCCCTGTGGGGCCCATTATACGATTCATGCCTTTGACGATCCTGTTCATGCGATCCTTGCCCTACCACAGGCTCGCCGTTATGCCGAAATCGCTCCGGCTGTGCCCCATGCGCAACATATGCCGGCCCATATTTTTCTCCAACTCGGCATGTGGCGCGAGGCCGCGGCTTCCAGCAAGGCAGGATGGGAGAGTTCTGCCGACTGGGTGCGCCGGGATGGATTGCCTCTGG
>JBDIVP010000023.1:0-22876 GCA_039794325.1 Candidatus Inrsubterrania sp. | reverse complement strand
CCACCACGCAATTTGCCACTATCCCTATGAACATCCTGCGCGGGAAAGGGCAGGCCGATTATGTCCTGACCGGAGCATGGGGAAAAAAGGCGATCAGTGAAGCCAAGAAATATTGCCAAGTGAATGTGGCTGCCTCCTCGGAGAAAGATAGCTTTACGTGTATCCCCCCCTTCGAGACCTGGTCCTTGAATCAAGAGGCGGCCTATATCCATTACACCCCGAATGAGACGATCGGGGGAGTTGAATTTCATTGGGTGCCGGAAACCGGCGATGTACCGCTGGTAGCAGATTTTTCCTCCACCATCCTGTCTCGTCCGATCGATGTTAGCCGCTTTGGAATCATTTATGCCGGTGCGCAAAAGAATATCGGTCCAGCCGGACTAACCCTGGTGGTTGTGCGGGAAGACCTCATGGGGCAGGCGTTACCCATCACCCCGAGTGTCTATGATTATGCCAAACAGGCTGAAGCCGATTCAATGCTGAATACTCCACCCACCTATGCCCTCTATATTGCGGGTTTGGTGTTTAAGTGGTTGAAAGCCCAGGGTGGATTAGCGGCTATGGCCCGGGTGAATGAACGGAAGGCCTCCAAGTTGTATGCTGCCATTGATGCTTCAAATTTTTACCGGAATCCAGTTGAAAAATCCGCTCGTTCCTGGATGAATGTTCCATTTATTCTGGCCAATCCCGATCTGGATAAGGAGTTTTTGGCCGGTGCGGTTCAAGCCGGGTTAACTACTCTAGAGGGGCATCGGTCCGTCGGGGGCATGCGGGCAAGTATTTATAACGCCATGCCGGAATCCGGGGTCGAGGCCCTCATTTCCTACATGGCCGATTTTGAAAAACGCAAGGCCTAGCAAGCCGAATATGGCAGTTATCCCCGTCGAAAGACGTGGGGCCTCTTTCAATTGGGGCTATCCTTTTCCAAAAATGGAGTCATTATGAATATTCTTGTGAGCGATAGTTTGTCCCCCCGAGGTGTCGAAGTGTTGGAGCGTGCGGGGTTTACCGTGGCCGTTAAGACCAAGTTGAGCAAGGAGGAGTTACTCCAGGAAATCCCCCATTACGAAGCCCTGATCGTACGTTCGGCCACCAAGGTAACGAAGGATGTGATTGAGGCCGGGTCTCGCCTTCGAATCATCGGCAGGGCAGGTACGGGATTAGATAATGTGGACAGTGATGCGGCCACTCGTCGCGGCATCGTCGTCATGAATACTCCAGGTGGCAATACGATTACGACTGCCGAGCATACCATGTCCATGATTGCCGCGATGAGCCAACGGATTCCTCAAGCCACCGCTTCGATGAAGGCCGGTAAATGGGAAAAAAGCCGGTTTATGGGCACCGAGCTGTATAATAAGACCTTGGGCCTAATTGGAATGGGGCAGATCGGTTCGTATGTGGCCAAACTGGCCCAGGGATGGTCGATGAACGTGATGGGATATGATCCGTACTTGTCCATGGAGCGTGCCCAGAAGATGGGGATTGAAGTTGTGGGGCTGACCGAGTTGTTCCAGCGGGCTGATGTCATTTCCGTTCATACTCCCCTCACGAATGAAACTCGAGGGATTGTCAATGCCGACGCGATTAAACAGATGAAGGACGGAGTCATGATCGTGAATTGTGCCAGGGGTGGCATTATTCATGAGCAGGACCTCTATGAGGCCCTTAAAACCAATAAAATCGCCGCAGCTGCATTTGATGTCTTTGAAAAAGAGCCGGTCAATCCCGATCACCCTTTATTGTCCTTGGAAAATTTTGTTTGTACCCCTCATATCGGCGCTTCGACGGAGGAGGCGCAAGAAAATGTCGCTATCGGCATCGCCGAGCAATTCGTGGACTTTTTCAAGCGAGGCATTGCACGCGGTGCCGTGAACGTTCCGTCCGTTGCACCAGAAGTCCTTCCGCAGATTCAACCGTATTTGTTGTTGGCGGAGCGCTTGGGGCGCTTTCAGGCACAATTACTGGAGGGCGGAGTAAAATCCGTGACGGTCGAATATGTAGGCGAAGTGGCTCACATGGCTGTGACTTCCGTTACCGTGGCGGTTCTTAAAGGACTATTGTCACCTATTCTGGAAGATGTGATTAATTTTGTGAACGCTCCCATCGTGGCCAAGGATCGGGGCATTGAAGTGAAGGAAGTCAAAATCAGTGATGCGGGGGATTTTACCAGTCTGATCAGAGTTAAGGTGGAAGCCGGTTCCCGTACTCACTCCGTGGCGGGTATGCTCTTTCATAAGCAGGAGCCCAGGATTGTCGAAATCGATCAATTTCAGGTTGAAGTGGTGTCTGAAGGGCAAATGATGTTGATTGATAATGTGGATCGACCCGGTGTCATCGGTATTGTCGGGCAGATATTGGGCAGTCATAACGTGAATATTGCCCGTATGCAATGTGCTCGGTGTGAGCGTGGCGGGTCGGCTCTCTTGATTATCGGCTTGGATGCTCCGCTGGCTCCCGAGGTGTTGGATATTTTGAAAAAAGAACAAGACATTTTGTCGGTTCGAATGGTTGACTTAGGTTAGTGTGAATTTTGTGGTGGTCGCAATAACGGTCGCCCCGCTTCTATTGGTGTTTTCCCCCTCCCCATGGCCATGAAACCGGCCCGTTCCCTGATTCCCATAGGCACGGCTACGCTTCTTCCCGGTACGGCGCAGAATGTCCGCCGTTTGGAAGAACGTCTGATGGCCTATGTTGCCAAATGGGGTTATCAGGAAATCATCTTGCCCACGTTTGAATATTTGGATGTCCTGTCGGTGGGGTTGGCCCCTGAAATCCTTGAAAAATGCTATAAATTTGCTGATTGGGCCTCAGGACGGATTTTGGTTCTTCGTCCGGATGCCACTGCGCAAATTGCCAGAATGGTGGCTATGGGTTTTGGGGGAAAGGCCCTTCCATTACGATATGCTTATCGAACTACGGTGTTTCGATATGAACCCGAACATCGAGGGCGGGATCGGGAGATCTTTCAGATCGGACTGGAGTTTATGGGTGATGATTCAGCGGATAGTGATGCTGAAATGGTAACCGTTTTGATTGAGGTGTTGAATCAAATCGGGCTGACTTCCTGTAAAATTTCCCTTGGCCATGTGGGTTTTTTGAAGGGCCTCCTGACCCGTTCGGGGCTATCTCCAGCCGGCCGGAAGCAAGCGGAGCTGGCTGTGGCTCGCAAAGATCTCCCCTTGCTTGAAGAGATTCTGGTCGGAGAAGAGGTGCCGCCTCGCAAAATCGGAGCAATTTTGGAGGTGCCGGAACGATGCGGTGGATATGAAGTGGTGAAATGGGGCAAGCGAATCGCCGGGAAAGATCGGGTCTTATTGGAGCCCTTGGTTCGATTGGAGCAGGTGTACAGGCTGTTGGAACGTAAGGGCATGCATGAGAAGGTAGTGTTGGATCTTGGGGAATTCAGGGGATTCGACTATTACGATGGTGTGGTGTTTGATGTCTTTACCGGGACCATGGGCAGTGAAATTGGGGGAGGGGGACGATACAACCATTTAATTGGGCGTTTTGGCCGTGACCTGCCCGCGATTGGTTTTGCCCTGGATATTGCCAGAATGTTTTCGGCCCTGGATCGCCAGGGAACGTTTTTAAATAATGGATTTTCAACTGTTACGGTTTTTGCTCCGCCCCACCTTCGACATGCGTCATTCGAGCTTTCGCAGTCCCTTCGTCAGGAAGGGGTGAGTGTGGTGGAAGAAGGGATTCCGGAAGGTTCCCGGAATGCTGTGGTGCAAGTGCATCGATATGTCCGCCAACGAGGATTATCTCGGGTGGTACTTCTAGCCGGAAAACGCATTCCTCAACAGGTGTGGTTGTTTGAGTGTGCAGGGGCCTCACGGGACACTCGTCAAATCCGGTTAACGATTCCAGAATTAATTCAACACCTAAAGAGTCTCAGCGATGGCCATTTCTGAACTTCCCGGCGTTCGTGTTCCCCCGCAGAATCTGGAAGCTGAGCAGTCGGTCCTTGGAGCGGTTCTCCTCGATAATGCGGCCCTCAACCGGGCGATGGAAATTCTGACAGAGGAAGACTTTTACCGAACCGCTCATCGCCTCGTCTACCGCGGCATGGTGGCCTTATCCGAGCAAAATCAGCCGGTTGATCAGATTACCCTTACGAATTATTTGCGGGGGACCGGTGAATTGGAGCAGGTCGGAGGAGCAGCCTTTATCGCCGAGCTGGTCCAGTCTGTTCCCAGTGCAGCCAATGTCCGGTACCACAGTAAAATCGTTCGGGATAAATCCCTCCTTCGGGGGCTGGTTCGCACGGCGACGGATGTGGTGATGCGGGGGTACGAGGGGACCACGCAAACGGATGAGTTATTGGAGTTCGCAGAGCGGGAAATCTTTCGTTTGGCTCAAGGGCACTTGGGTGGGACCTTTGCACCGGTCAGCAGTATTATTAAGGATAGCGTGGAAATTGTCGATCGTCTGTACGGTCGAAAGGAACGGATCACCGGAGTGCCGACCGGCTATACCGATCTGGATAACTTGTTGGCCGGTCTTCAAGCCTCGGACTTAATAATTATTGCGGGAAGACCGAGTATGGGAAAGACCAGCCTGGTCTTAGGAATGGCGGAGCATGCCGCCCTTCGGGCCAACGCGGTGGTCGGAATTTTTAGCTTGGAGATGTCACGTGCACAGCTGGTGTTGCGCATGTTGAGTTCACAGGCTTTACTGGATTCTCACTCCCTCCGGACCGGCCATTTGACGAAGCATGACTGGGTTGCTTTGACCGAAGCCGCCGGCCGCTTGGAGCAGGCGAAGATTTTTATCGATGATTCAGGTAACCTAACGGTCCAACAGATGCGGGGTAAAGCCAGACGACTCAAGGCCGAACATGGACTGGACCTTTTGGTGATTGATTACCTGCAATTGATGGAAGGGCGTAAGGATTCGGAGTCGCGACAACAGGAGATTTCCGATATTTCCCGGGCTTTGAAAGCGTTGGCCAAAGAATTGAATATTCCGGTTATTGCCTTATCCCAGTTAAGTCGTGCGGTGGAAAACCGGAAACCTCCCATCCCAATTTTGGCCGACCTTCGTGAGTCGGGGGCCATCGAACAGGATGCCGATATTGTCATGTTTATTTACCGGGAAGAGGTATATGAACCCGAAACAGAGGAAAAAGGCATTGCCAAAATTCTGGTCAGGAAACATCGGAATGGCCCCATAGGAGAAGTGGCCCTTCAATTTCATGATAATTATGCCAAATTCAACAATTTGGAAACCCGACTTGGTATAGTATAAAAGGATTGCATTACGCTATTCTTATTTTGTTCTTCCTGACCGGCTTTGTATTTTGTATGATGAGGGGGTGGCGGTCATTATATGAATGAAGCTGTATTTCCATGGCAAGGGGTGGAACCGCAAAAATGCCGAAGATAATAGGTAATGTCCGGAGCCTTGTCCTGGGAATCCTCGGCATTCCGCTGTTGGTCGTTTCGTGCGGGACAGCCCCGCAGTCCATGGTTCCGGGACATGATATCTTAGCCCCCCGTAAAGAAGTGACTCATCCTCAGGCCTATTATCATTTTCTCAAAGGGTATTTGGCTGAAATCAATAATGACGGGCCCTCGGCTCTTCGGGAATATCAATTGGGGCTGGGATTCGACCGGCAGTCTGACTTCCTCCGATTCCGGATTGCGAAGGTATATTTTGCCATGGGACAGATGACGAAGGCTTTTGAGATGGCTAAGCAAATCCCAGTGGACCGTATATCCACTGCCGCTATGCTGGTTGATCTGGCGAAAATCATGGCGGGAGCGGGTGAAGTTGATTTGGCTCTTCGACTGTTTGAAAGCGGGCAGACGCGGTTTCCTCAGGATGAACAAATAGGGCTGGTTCATGGAAATTTATTGTTCAGTATGAAGAAATATCCGGAAGCGGAAGGAGTGTTGCAAAAGGTATTGGAGCAACAGCCACGGTCCGCCGAAGCGCATTTTTACCTTGGGCTCATTGCCCAGGAAACCCAGGATACCGGGAAGGCTGTCCAGCATTATCAGCAGGCCATAGAAGTTCATGCGGCCTTTGAAAGGGCTTATGTGAAGTTAATAGCTCTCTGGGAGGAGGAGGGGGACTTTCTGAGTTCTGTTCGTCTCCTGGAACAATTCCTTGCCGAGGTGAATCCACAACATCGGGAGTTCCGGTTACGTCTGGTGCGTTTATATGTCCTGCTGCATCAACCCCAAAAGGGATTGGCTCAACTGGATCAATTGTTGGCGCAGCATCCGGACGATCTGCATGCCCGTATTCGCAAGGCTCAGCTCTATGGGGAAATGAGGAAATTCCCGGAGGCTGTGGAGGAGTTGAATAATGTCCTACGCGTTCGGCCCAATGAGCTTCGAGTGCGGGATTTTCTGGGTCTGTTGTATGAAGAAATGAAGGACTACGATCTTGCCATTGAAGCCTATCAGACAAACATAAAAATCGATCCCACTTTTTTCGATAGCGTGTTGCACCTGGCGTTTGTTTCTTACCGCCTGAAACGTAATGAGGATGCTCTTTCCTATCTTGAGCAAGCCGTTCAGCTGAATCCTAAGCGGACGGAATCCTATCTGCTGTTCGGTTTAACGTATTTTCAGATGGGAAAATATGAAAAAGCCAAGAACAAATTGGAGCAGGGAATCGAGCAGGATCCCTCCAATCCGGAGCTCCATTTTAATTTGGGGACGACGTTGGACAAATTAGGCCGGTTTGATGAGGTGGTCCGAGCCATGGAGCAGACCATTCAATTAGACCCGGACCACGCAGATGCGCTTAATTACCTGGGATATAGCTATGCCGACCGGGGAATGAATTATGATGAGGCCTTGGCCTTGACCGAACGGGCGGTGGCTCTGAAGCCGCATAATGGATATTACGTGGATAGTCTTGCCTGGGCTCTCTTTAAACTTGGGCGTGTGGATGAAGCCTTTGAGATGATTCAACGGGCCGTGGCGCTGGTGTCGGACGATCCAGTGATTTTTGAACATCTCGGAGAAATTTTGCTCAGCCGGGAGGAGCCTGAAAAAGCTCGTGAGGCGTGGTTGCAATCATTGCAATTGGATTCCACCAACGAAAATCTGAAGAAGCGATTCCGTGATGCAGGATTTGGCGAGCCTATTCCAACTCTTTCGCATCAATCCACTCTTGTTCCCTGATTTCTTACCCTTTCGTATCACATAATTTGGCGTTTTCCCCCTTTAATCATTTAAGTTTTCCATTCTTCCGGGCGAAGAGTGAATGATTCCGGTTGGCCCTTTTCTATGGTCGCGAGTTTTGTCGGGTTATCTTAATAATTGTGTGCCGGTTGAATGATATTGGAATAGCTTTTAACGTCAATGCCCACGAGGCGTTGGGAGAAGGTTGTTGGCTTTGACGGTCGGAGCGTCCCCTGGTCTCTAGACAAAACCCTTTGTATGATGGTGATGAGATAAAAGGACCCACCAACCATCTCACTCTTACCAAATTGTCTTACCACGGAGGTTCTTGCCATATGAACATGAAAAATGATCGAAGCAGGGAGAAGGGATTCAGCTTGACGGAATTGATGATCGTGGTAGCTATTATCGGCATTTTAGCAACCATCGCCATTCCAAATTTTTTACGGTATCAGGCGCGTGCCAAACAGACCGAAGCCAAAAGTAATCTGGTGGCGATTCATACCGGCCAAATCGCCTATTTTGCCGAAAACAACGGGTATGTCGATGATTTTAATGCGATTGGTTTTGCAGTCAGTGGCGCATCTCAGCGGTATTATTACAAGTTGGGTAATGCAACGGCAGGGACGTTACCGGCAGGCTGTACGGTGCCTGCCCTGGATAATGTCAGTCCTACCGGCTTTACGGCGGTGGCCATTGGGAATATTGATGGAGATGCTACGTGTGATGTTTGGACCATTAACGAGGACAAAGTTCTCACGAATGTCGTGAATGACGTATCCTCTTGATGCCTCAGGGTCAGGCGGACCTCTAATGTCAGTGTGGGATAAAATGCTCAATGTTTTTCCGATTATAAGGACACGCAGGTAGAATATTTTAGGCAACCGTCCAAATGGGAGAGGTTTCGTGGAAATCACTGAAAAAATAAAAAGCCGGTCTGCAAAAGTTGGTGTAGTGGGTCTAGGGTACGTCGGTTTGCCCTTGGCCGTCCTTAACGCCAAAACCGGATTTCAGGTCATAGGATTCGATGAAGTCTCCGGAAAGGTTGAACGGGTCAACCGTGGAGAGAGCTATATTTCCGATGTGGGAGATGCCGAGTTGCGGGAGGTGGTGGAGGCAAAACGGTTGAAAGCCACCACCGACTTTTCCGCCCTTGGGCAATGTGACGTGATTCTGATTTGTGTTCCCACCCCTCTGACGAGAAATAAGGAGCCGGATATTTCAGCGATTGTCAGTGTGTTGGAACACCTGACTCGATATGTGCGTCCCAATGTGTTGGTGGTCTTGGAAAGTACGACCTATCCGGGCACCACAGAGGAAGTGATCATGCCTGCCTTAGTTGGTCAAGGCCTGACCGTTGGAAAGGATCTTTTTCTGGCATTTTCCCCGGAACGGGTTGATCCCGGAAACAAAAACTTCAAAACCCATAATACCTTTAAGCTCGTGGGCGGGGTCACTGAAGCCTGTCGTGAGGTCGCCAAAACGTTTTATGAGCAATCAATTGTCAAGATATTTCCGCTGAGTTCACCGCGGGTGGCAGAAATGACCAAGGTGTTTGAAAACGTATTTCGTTCAGTCAATATCGCCTTGGTTAACGAGCTGACGTTGTTGTGCGATCGCATGAAGATCAATGTGTATGAGGTGATTGATGCGGCAGCCACGAAGAATTTCGGGTTTATGCCCTTTTATCCCGGTCCAGGCGTTGGAGGGCATTGTATTCCGCTCGACCCGTATTATTTAGCGTGGAAATCCAAGGAGTATGATATTCATACCCGGTTTATTGAATTGGCCGGGGAAATCAATGAAAACATGCCATATTTTGTGGTGGGGAAGCTGCAGCGGCTCTTGAACAACGTCGGCCAATGCTTAAAGGGCGCCTCGATTGTTATTTTAGGGGTGACGTATAAGGCGGATATTGAGGATCCACGTGAATCCCCGGCCACGAAGGTGATGGCACTTCTGCAAAATGAAGGAGCTATCCTGCAGTATGTTGACCCTTATACTCCGACTCTGACCATCGAAGGACAGGAGTACTCCGCTCAATCGTTGAAGCCGGAATTGTTGGAGAAATGCGCTTGCGCCCTGATTCTTACGGCGCATTCGGCCTTTGATTACCAACTTATTTGTAATCATGCCCCTCTTGTTTTCGATACGAGGAATGGGACACGTCACGTCCAACAGCATCGCGAACGTATCGCATTGCTTTCCACTTCAAACACCCATGCCTAGCAGGTATTTTCTTGACACCATGAGGGTTGTCAGGTATAAAAAACTGATTTGGCTCAAATTCCTTCTAAGGCAGTGCATTTCCCATTGTAGCGTGCTTAGGGTTCTCCTACCCACGAAGTTCTTCATTTTTGTGGGACGATTAGCTCTGGTTTCATTCATTTAGATTCTTATGAAACTTCTGAAGCAATGGTTTAATCGTCTCTCAGGGAGCTTCCTGGAGACGGTGTCTCCACGATTCGGTTTGGACAAGTCCCATACCCTCCAACCTTCATTGAAACTGGTTTCTCATAATCTGCGTCCCGTTCCTTCGGCAGAATCCGCCCATTTTCGGGGCGGGCAACATGGCTTGATGGAGAGCCTTGAATCTGCTCTGAAAAAATCCGAAAAATTGTTGTTGTCCCGTCAGGATGCCGAGGCCGGATTTTGGGTGGAGGAGGTTGAGGCTGATACCACGTTGACATCAGAGTATCTGATGTTACGTCGTTTTTTGGATTTGGTTGATGGCGAGCGGGAACGGATGGCGGTTCGCTATTTGATGAATACTCAATTGGAAGAGGGGGGCTGGCCTATTTTTATTGGTGGGCCGACAGATATCAGTGCTAGTGTAAAGGCTTATTTTGCTTTGAAATTGGCGGGAGTCTCCCCCGAGGAACCCTTCATGGTGAAGGCCAAGCAGGCCATTCACAAGCAGGGTGGGGTCGTTCATGCCAATGTGTTTACCAAGATTACTCTGGCCCTGTTCGGGCAATACGATTGGCGTGGTATTCCGTGTATGCCCCCGGAAATTTTTCTGGCTCCGAAATGGTTTTATTTTAATTTATATGCCCTTTCATACTGGTCCAGGGCGGTTATCATTCCCCTGTTGATTATATTTGCCCATCGGCCTTTATGCCGAATTCCCAAGGAGCAGGGAATTGCAGAATTGTTTGTTGATCCTCTCGATACCGTGGATTATTCTCAGAAACCCCCATTGCATCGTGATCGTGAATTCTTGACATGGCGAAACTTTTTCGTCTGGGTGGACGGGCTCCTGCGGCTGTATGAATCCTATCATATTAAATACCTCAGAAAAATTTCCTTGAAAAAGGCCCAAAAGTGGATGATTGACCATATGGATGGAACCGGTGGGATCGGGGCGATTTATCCCGCAATGGCCAATTCCATATTTGCCCTGCGGGCATTGGGGTATGCTTCAGACCACCCGCTGATTCAGAAAGCGCTAGGTGAAATTGAGGAATTGGAAATTTATGCCCCTCAGGGAAATCATCCATCGGGCGGCACGCTTCATTTGCAACCGTGTCACTCACCGGTGTGGGATACTTCTCTGATCATGAATGCGTTATTCGAGCGGGGGATTCCTTTAGATCATCCTTCTTTGAAAAAAGCGGTCAAGTGGTTACGTGAAAATCAATGTAAAAAAGTCGGGGATTGGATTGTTTCCTCTCCAAAGGCCAAACCCGGGGGATGGGCCTTTCAGTTCGAAAATGCCTGGTATCCGGATGTTGATGATACAGCTGTCGTGGTCATGGCTATGACAAAGGTTTCCCCTTTTCCTCTTGCTGATGAAAAAGATGAAGTCATCCGGGACGGTTTTGAATGGGCGATGGCCATGCAAAGTTCTGACGGGGGATGGGGAGCCTATGATAAGGATAATAACCGGTTGATCTTCAATAAGATCCCCTTCGCCGATCATGAAGCGTTACTTGATCCCAGTACCGTTGATTTAACCGGACGTTGTTTGGAAATGCTTGGGACTCTTGGGTACGACCAATCTCATCCGAGTGTGCCTTTGGCTTTGGAATTTCTGCGTAAGGAGCAGGAGTCGAACGGGAGTTGGTATGGAAGGTGGGGTGTAAATTATATCTATGGAACCTGGAGTGTGCTTTCTGGACTTCGAGCTATTGGAGTAGATATGAGTGCCCCTTGGATTCAAAAAGCCGTGACATGGCTTGAATCTGTACAAAATTCAGACGGGGGATGGGGGGAGTCCTGCGATTCGTATGCAGACTCCAGGCTGGCAGGATGTGGTCAGAGTACGGCCTCTCAGACTTCATGGGCTTTAATGGCACTTCTCCAAGCCGGAGTGTCAGACTCTCTTAGTGTGGCGCGTGGAATCAATTGGCTTATTCGTCATCAACGGGAAGATGGGGGGTGGGATGAGCCGTTTCACACCGGAACAGGATTCCCCCGTGTATTTTATCTTCGCTATCATGGCTATTCAAAATATTTCCCCGTTTGGGCCTTGGCAATGTATAAGAATGTCATGGTAAACGGGGAAAGTCGGTCGGACCAATTACGAAAAATTGCTCAAAGTACCAGAGTTCGAATGCAAACCCAGCATTTTCCTTCAGGTTATTTATCGTAAATTGCCTATGGGTTGGAAAAGGAGCCCCATCTGCTCCGAATCGTAATCCTCACAGCTACCAATATTGAATTCAATGCCATTGCTCGGGCACTTTCGTATCCCCGAAAATGTTCCTATCGTGGCTATTCCTGTTTGACGAGCACAGAACCCAATTATTATACGTTACTTATCAAAACCGGTATGGGGCCTCAACGGGCTCGGACTGTTGCGCGGGACATCCTTGACGGTGAGCAATGGGATTTAATGATTTCCACCGGATTCGGAGGAGCCCTGGAAGAGGTACCCATTGGAACGGTCATTATTGGGGAGGGTGTGAAAGTAAGGCAACCTGATAGGGAAGCCCTTACTTTCGTCGCCTGTCATTCGGTTTGGTTGAGAAAATTGTCCGCTTTGAAATGGCCCGGACAGGTTCCTCGGAATGGGTACCTGATGACCGTTGGCCGCGTTTTGACCTTTGCCAGGGAAAAGCAAGCGCTTGGTGCGCAAACCGGCGCGGTGGCTGTTGATATGGAAAGCGGAGCTATTGGGCTTGAGGCTCAACAATTCGGGGTGCCCTTTCTGATTGTACGGGCCATATCCGATGGATATCGTGAAGATCTTCCATTAGACTTTAACCAGTTCCAATCATTCTCGGGATGGTTGAGGGGAATCGCTCATTGCGTTTTTTCCCCAAGCTGTATTCATGGAATTTATCGCCTTTTTGGTCAGTCACGACAGGCCTCAAAGGAATTGACGAACTTCTTTCAGGCGTTCTTCTCGTATGTGCCAGCCCTCATCCCCGATTCAGTCTCGACGAGCATGGTCTCCTAACCTATGTCCCTCATTCGATATTTAGGTGCCAGGGCGATTGAGTTCATTGAAGAAATGGGCAAAATGGCCTTATTTCTCTTGCGGGCGTTTGGGTGGTTTTTCCGCCCACCCGTGCGCATTTATCAGATCATCAAGCAGATGCATTTTGTGGGGTTTAAGTCTAGCTTCGTTGTGACTTTGACGGCGGCCTTTACCGGAATGGTTCTTGCTCTACAGGGGTATTATACTTTGAGAAAATTCGGGTCCGAAGCACTTTTAGGTTCGGCTGTTGCGTTAAGCATGATTCGAGAATTGGGGCCGGTACTAGCTTCCCTGATGGTCACGGCTCGTGCGGGGTCCGCCATAACAGCCGAGATCGGGATAATGCGTATTACCGAGCAAATCGATGCGTTGGAGACTATGGCTATTAACCCACTCCAATACCTTGTTACACCCAAAATTATCGCCTCATTGCTCTGTGTTCCTTTGTTGGTGGCCATATTTGATGTAGTGGGAATTGGCGGTGGATATTTGGTTGGGGTGAAACTGTTAGGGGTCAGCGGAGGGTCTTACTGGAGCTCCATCGAATCCGCGGTTGAATGGAAAGATGTCTACGGGGGAATTTTGAAGTCTATCAGCTTTGGGCTCATTGTCAGTTGGGTTTGCTGTTATAAGGGCTACTTTACAAAAATGAGTGCGGAAGGGCTTGGCCGTGCCACGACGCAATCCGTGGTGCTGGCGTCTGTCTTGATTCTGGTGTGGGATTATTTCCTCACGTCGATTCTTCTGTAACGAACCGATTCTGTATGAGTCTACCCATTGCCATCCAAATCCGCGGTGTTGAAAAAAAATTCGGAGATCACGAGGTTCTTAAAGGCGTCGATCTGGATATCCCGAAAGGCAAGATTACAACAATTATCGGACCAAGTGGTGAAGGTAAGAGTGTGCTGTTAAAACATATGATTGGACTGATCCGCCCGGATTGCGGAACCGTCATGGTTGACGGGGTGGATTTGAGTTCACTGGGAGAGCGAAAACTCAATGAAATCCGCAAAAAGTTTGCCATGTTATTTCAATCGGCCGCCCTATTCGATTCGATGAATGTGTTCGATAATGTGGCTTTTCCGTTGCGGGAGAAGCGCTTGAAGACGGAATCGGAGATTCAGATTGCGGTTTTCGAAATGCTTGAACGGGTTGGTCTTAGAGCTATGGGGCACAAGTTTCCAGCCGAATTAAGCGGCGGAATGAAAAAACGGGCCGGGTTGGCCAGAGCTCTCGCCATGGGGCCGGAAATAATCCTTTTCGATGAACCGACTACAGGGTTGGATCCCCTGATGGTGCATGCTATTCACCATCTGATACTTTCCATGCATCAAACGTTCGGATTTACCGGCATCATGGTGAGCCACGAAATTCCCGAAATTTTTCCTATTAGTGATTGGGTAGCGATGCTGAAGGGTGGAACGATTATTGCTATGAAGCCTTCAGAGGAATTTCGGCAATTGACAGATCCTCGTGTCCGGGAATTCATTTCTGTTAATAATGGGATGGCCGCTATGCCTGTTTGACGCAGGGCTTTGTGGTGGTTGAATATGAGATCGGGAAGAGTTGGTTTAATCTCGAAACCGGACTGGTAATCATCTTACAGTGGGCATTATGGAACGTGGAAAACTTGAATTTGCTGTGGGTCTGTTTGTTGTAGTCGGGATTGTGTGCCTTGGATATTTAGCTATTAAATTAGGAAAACTGGAGTTGGTGGGGGGGAATTATTACGAGTTGTATGCCGATTTTTCCTCGACGTCCGGTTTGAAAAAAGGCGCGGCGGTTGAGATTGCGGGGGTGGAAGTTGGTCGGGTCAAGGATATCGGCCTAAAAGAGGATCGGGCCTTGGTGGTTCTAGCCGTCAATCAAGGTATAAACGTTTATGATGATGCGATTGCATCAATTAAGACACGTGGGATCATTGGCGAAAAATTCATGGAATTATCTCCAGGTGGGGCGGGTGAGAAATTGGCCGACGGGGGAATGATCCTGGATACCGAGGCTGGGCTTGATTTAGAACAAGTGATTAGCCAATTTATCCATGGGAGTGTCCAGTAAAAGTTGAGTGGAGACATCAAATAATGGAGAATGTACTTGTAGCGGTAATGGCCGTCAAAGGAAAAATGCAGATGAATGAAAAGCCTGTCATGTCTGGCGTGTTGCCCTCCCTGCTGCTGGCCCTGATTTTAGTGGTGGGTGGGGGAGTGGCATTGGCTGAGACCACACCCACCGTAGCCGTCAAGGAGACCATCGATAAAGTGTTGGCTGTCTTGGCTGACCGGACCTTGAAGAATCCCGCAAACCAAACCGAACGACGGGTAAAGTTGGAGGAAATCATTGGAGGGCGCTTTGATTATGAAGAAATGGCCAAACGAACTCTTCCGACCCAGTGGAAATCTCTGAGCACCGACCAGCAAAAGCAGTTCGTCACTTTGTTCCAACAATTCTTGACCAGCTCCTATGTTGGCAATGTCGAAGGGTATTCCGGTGAGCAAATTGAATATGGGAAGGAACGTAAGAAGGGGACCTTCGCCGAAGTGCAGACAAAAGTGGTATCTCCCAAAGTTCAAATCCCCTTGGATTATCGCCTGATCAATAAAGCCGGGGAGTGGCGCGTGTATGATGTCATTATTGACGGCGTCAGTCTCATGAAAAATTATCGAGGGCAATTTTCCCGTATCATTGACTCTTCTTCCTTCGAGGCCCTTCTCGACAAACTTCGGAACAAAACCGACCTGAGCGCTTCGTCCTAAGGAACATGCTTTGTGAATCGTTTGGGGTTGGTGTGGGCATGGCCCCTGATATGCGTGGCGGTTTTTGTCCATGGGTTCCCCGCCTCCGCTTTCGCTAACACTTCGTATTTTGTTGTTCCTGCCATATCCACTTCCCCAAATGATGGACGGGACTTTGGACTAATCGTTCCCTATTTAAATTCCGATGAAGAAGGGAATTTGCGTTCCCTGTTCGCTCCCATGGTGATTCATAATTCATTTTTGGGGGTACGGGGGACGTTGAATTATTTCCATTACTGGTCCGGTGGAAGCCAAATGGAGCTGGTGGGGTCCTATACGGAAGAAATAGAGCGAAAGTTCAAGTTTCGGTATCAGGATCCGGGATTTATTGAGGGCTTGTTTTTTGTGGATATCGGTGCTGAATTTTTTAAAAATGCGACCAAGCGATTTTTCGGGTTGGAGCAAATCACTCCGGAAAGCAATGAATCAAATTATACCGGCCGGGAAATAACCGCACACTGGAATTTCGGGGTTCATCTGAATGATGTGACTCGATTGGCGGTCAATCAGCGGTTTCGTAATGTCGAAATCCAACCCGGGGGGGTGGAGAGATTGCCGTTTTCCCGTGACCGGTTTGCCGATATTCCGGGTATGGGCGGGGCTACTATCCTGGCGCATCGGTTAGTGTTTCAATATGACTCACGGGACAATTGGTTCACCCCGACTGCGGGAACGCGTATAGAAGCGTTTGGAGAGCTTGTGCAAAACTTTGACCGGGGAAAAGATGACGACCTTATGTATTTCCGTTACGGGTTGGACGTCAGGCAGATTATTCCCAGTCCGTCCAAGCGGTACATTTTTATGGCCCGGGCCACAGTACAGTTGAGTTTTGGTGAAGGCATTCCCTTTTTCGAACAAAGTTCCCTGGGAGGTGAAGACAATCTCAGGGGGTATGGTCGAGATCGCTTTATTGACAAGCATATGATTTCATTTAGTGTGGAAGAACGGATTCATTTGTTTGCTCTGAAGATGTTTAATGTGAGCGTCGAGTGTGAAATGGCCCCGTTTGTGGACATGGGTCGGACGTACGGAGACTTGCAATTTGGCCAATTCAACGATTGGGAGTTTACGCCGGGTGTCGGGTTTCGAGGGCTGGTTCGCCCCAATGTCGTGGGACGGGTGGATTGGGCCTATAGTCGGGAGGGAGGGGCGGTTTTCGCCGGTTTGAATTATCCGTTTTGAGATTTGGTTAAGTGAATGTCTGACAGGAGATGCGCGAAGGTGAGGACTGGAACCCTGGGCATTTCATTATTTCTTCAAGGTTTCCCCTATGGCATGTCACTGATCCTCATCGGCATAGTATGGCCTTTTGTAATTCAAGCGGAAACTTTGCCGGTGGAGGAGGTTCGGGGGAAGCTTGAACGACAGGTGGCGGCTCTCGTGCAAGCCAAAGCGGATGTCTCAAAGGATCCCGAGAAATTACTCGAATTGTCCAGCCTTTATCTGGATTTGGGATATGGTGTATATGCGGACTCTTCACGCAAATTAGCGGCCTTCCAAGAAGGCGCGCGGCTGGCGAAAAGGGCGATCGACATTCAAGAGGGTCTTGCCAAGGCCCACTTTCTTTATGCAGCCAATTTAGGGAGTGCCTCCGAAATTGAGGGTGTGCTCTCCTCAGTACTGGTTATTCAGGAATTAAAGCGACATGCACATCGAGGGTGGGAGCTTGATAAAGCCTATGCACCCATCCATCATATGTTGGGAAGATTGTATGAAGAGTTACCCTGGTTTTTGGGAGGAGATCGAGAGGCAGCCGGGGTTCATTTTCAAAAAGCCGCAGAGCTTGATGTTCGGTATGCACCGGCTCATTTGGATTTTGCTAAATGGTTATTAAAAAAGGAATTGGTGGTCGAGGCCAAACGGGAATTGCAGTTGGTGCTTGAATGGCCTCCTATTGAAAGACAGTGGATATGGGAGAAACGGTATAAGCCAGAGGCCCTATCTCTTCTGGGTCGGTTGGACCGATAGGATTATCGGCCTTTGTTTGTATAAGGTCCCTTAACGACTTGGTGCTTGACAGCCTCCCCCCCCTATGGGAAAATTTGCCGAATACGTATCAAAGAGTGTCTTCCATAATTTTCCCCCATACATCCAAGCCTACATACGACGAAAGGAAGGCCTATGTCCTTGTTGAAAAGGATTGAAAGTCCTCAAGATTTAAAGAAATTAACTCCGGATCAATTTCCTGAGCTTTGCCAAGAGATTCGTGAAACCATTATAGAGGTGATTTCCCATGTCGGGGGGCATTTAGCTTCTAATCTCGGGGTCGTAGAACTGACGATTGCCCTCCACTACCTGTTAGACACCCCACAGGACAAGATTGTTTGGGATACCAGTAATCAGGCATATACGCATAAGTTATTGACCGGAAGGCGGGATCAATTTTATACGGTCAGGCAATTTGGGGGATTGAGCGGATTTTGTAAGCGTGAGGAGAGCCCCTACGATACGTTTAATGCCGGGCATGCCGGGACGGGAGTGTCTGCTGCCGTTGGTTTCGTGGAAGCCCGCGAGCAAATGGGGAAGGCCAATAAAGTTGTTTGTGTGGTCGGGGATGGAGCTTTGACGTCGGGAATGACTTTAGAGGGGCTTCAACACGCCGGAGACATGGCCAAAGATTTGGTGGTCATTTTGAATGACAATCAAATGTCGATTTCAAAGAATGTCGGAGCCATTTCAGCTTATTTGAATCGTACCTTTACCGGAGAATTTTATACCCGTCTTCGGGAAGAAACGACTCAGCTCTTAAAGACTATTCCGCAAATTGGAGAGCCGGTAAGACGTATGGCTGTGCGTGCCGAAGAATTGGCGAAAGGGTTCTTGCTTCCCGGTTTGTTATTTGAAGAGCTGGGGTTTCGCTATGTCGGTCCCATCGATGGCCATAATTTCGAGCATCTATTGCCTACCCTTGAAAATGTCCTGAAATTAAAGGGGCCGACCCTGCTCCATGTCATCACCAAGAAGGGGTTGGGATTCGATCCGGCGATGAAAAACCCCGTCTGGTTTCATGCCTGTTCACCGTTTGATGCCAAAACCGGGCAACCGGTGAAGAAAGCCGGTCATCCTTCCTATAGTTCAGTGGCTGTAAAAGCCTTGATTCGGCAGGCCAAAAAGGACCATCGAATTGTCGCAATCACCGCGGCGATGTGCGAAGGGACGGAATTAAACCATTTTCAAAAGGAATTTCCTGAGCGGCTGGTGGATGTGGGCATTGCCGAACAGCATGCGGTGACCTATGCCGCCGGGTTGGCGGCCGAGAATATGCGTCCGGTTGTGGCCATGTATTCCACATTTCTTCAAAGGGCTTATGACCAGGTTCTCCATGATGTCGCCACTCAAAATCTTCCCGTGACGTTTCTTATCGATCGCGGAGGATTGGTTGCGGAAGATGGGACGACCCACCATGGGGCCTTTGATTTTGCCTACCTCCGTCATATTCCCAATATGGTTATTATGGCACCTAAAGACGAAAATGAGTTGCAACACATGGTTCAGACCTGCTTGACCCACGATGGGCCGGCGTCGGTTCGTTATCCCAGGGGAAGTACGTTGGGTGTGCCGCTCGATGCGGAACCTGCTTCCATTCCCATTGGGCAAGGTGAATTGCTTATGGACGGACATGATGTTGGGCTTTTGGCTATCGGCGTGACAGTATCGGAAGCGATGAAAGCCGCTCAACGTTTAAAGGACGAAGGGATATCGGTGTGCGTGGTAAATGCTCGTTTTGTCAAACCGCTGGATAAAGCTTTGATTCGGGAAGTGGCTGGAAGAGTCAAGTGTCTGGTGACTCTGGAAGAGGGGTGCCGGATGGGGGGATTCGGCTCGGCGGTCCTGGAGTTTTTGTCCGAAGAGGAGCGGTGGGATCTTCCCACGAAAGTCCTGGGTTTGCCGGATTGGTATATTGAGCAAGGGCCTCAGGATTTGTTGAGGGAAAAATATGGATTGACGGCTGATGGGATTTATGAGCAGGCCAAGTCGTTGTATGATCGGGTCACCCTGCAAGCGGTCTTACGATAAGGCAAGTTTGTGCATATTCAACGTCGAAACACCAGGCAGATTCAAGTCGGCTCCGTAAAAATCGGCGGGGGAGCCCCGATTTCCGTTCAATCAATGACCATCCCCCATCCAAGTGATGTGAAGGGGACGCTTGAGCAAATTCGTCGATTGGAGCAGGCTGGCTGTGAATTAATTCGGGTGGCGGTCCCTGATATGGAGGCCGCGGAAGTGCTTCCAAAAATTAAATCTCAAATGACCGTACCCTTGATTGCCGATATTCATTTCGATCATCGTTTGGCCTTGAAAGCTGCGCCGGTAGTCGATTGCGTCAGGATTAATCCAGGTAATATCGGGCCTTGGTGGAAAACGGAAGAGGTGATCAAAGCCGTCAATGATAATGGTATTCCTCTCAGGATTGGTGTCAACGGGGGATCTCTGGAGAAGCCCTTGCTGGAAAAATACGGGTATCCCACCGCTGAGGCATTAGCTGAATCGGCCTTGAATGCGGTTCATGCCTTGGAAGATGTCGGATTTACTAATATGAAGGTCTCGCTGAAGGCGTCCGACGTCCATATGGCCATTGATGCTTATTGGTTGTTTGCCCAGCAGTCCAATTACCCTTTGCACATTGGAATCACGGAAGCCGGCACCGTTATGACCGGGGCTGTGAAATCCGCCATTGGGCTGGGATGGTTGCTGTCTCAGGGGATCGGCGATACCCTGCGGGTGTCACTTGCCGCGGATCCAGTGGAAGAGGTGAAGGTAGGATTTGAAATATTAAAATCCCTTGAGCTTCGCCATCGGGGAGTTAATGTAATTGCCTGTCCTACCTGTGGCCGGGTGGAAATCGATGTTGTGAAAATGGCCAATGAACTTGAGCATCGCCTAGGGCATATTAAAACGCCTATTACCGTGTCTGTTCTGGGTTGTGTTGTGAATGGTATTGGGGAAGGTAAGGAGGCCGATATCGGCATTGCCGGTGGACAGGGTGTGGGTATTCTCTTTAAGAAGGGTAAGTTACATAAACGGGTTCCCGAAAGAGACCTTCTTGAAACACTCGTTCAAGAAGTGGAATTGATGGCAAAGGAGCAGGAAGAAGGTCTCCCTTCTCAAGATGCTTCCTCGGGAGCTTCACCGGCGACTGCTTTTCCATCCATTTCCTTCCCTCATCAACGCAGCTCCTCCGGCTTGCACGAACTACCTGTCCTGCCCATCAAGTAACGGCATTCCATTGTTCCCCTGTCGTCCGGTCGAAGGAAGGGTGGTTGATTTCTCTTGTACATGGGAAATGGGACTCCTTATAATGCGAAAGAATTTGATTTGAATGGCGCCGTACCCAAGTGGCTAAGGGAGCAGTCTGCAAAACTGCGATTCAGCGGTTCGAACCCGCTCGGCGCCTCCAACCGTCTGCCGAGTGCCTTTCTGTGGGTAATATTTTTCGATTAAGAAGGTCGGATCGATCTCGATCCAAAAGAGAGGATGTTTAGGAATGGCTGTTCCGGTTTCTCAAATGGCGACGGTCGCCAAATATGTTCTGACTCAACACATGCGAGGTGTCGAACGATACCCACTTGTTCTGATGCTTGAACCGCTCTTTCGTTGCAATCTGGAGTGCGCGGGTTGCGGGAAAATCCAATATCCCGATCATATTCTGAATAGGCGTCTGACGCCGGAGCAGTGTTGGCATGCCGCGGAGGAATGCGGCGCCCCCATCGTTAGTATTCCAGGCGGAGAGCCCCTGATACACCCGGAAATGCCTGCCATTATTGAAGGGTTGGTCAAGCAGGGACGATATGTCTATCTTTGCACCAATGCAATATTGTTGGAACGGAGGTTGTCGGAGTACACACCCTCAAAATTTCTGACCTTTAGCGTCCACATGGATGGCTTGAGGGAAGACCATGATCATGCCGTTTGCCGGGAGGGGGTGTATGACGTGGCGGTCAAGGGGATTCGTGCCGCTCTTGCAAAAGGGTTTCGGGTCACGACCAATACGACGTTGTTTGATGATGCCGATCCTGCCCGTGTGAGACGGTTTTTCGACGAAATGATGGATCTCGGGGTTGAGGGCATGATGATTTCGCCTGGATATAGTTATGAAAAGGCTCCGGATCAGAAAAGTTTCCTGAAACGGGATCGTACCACTTTACTTTTTTCCCAACTTCTCGGCCAGCGGAAGCGCCGATGGCAATTCAATCAATCGCCTCTCTTTCTCGAATTTTTAATGGGGAAGCGAGAATATCAATGCACGCCGTGGGGGAATCCAACGTATAATATTTTTGGCTGGCAACGCCCGTGCTATTTGCTTCAGGACGGTTACGTGTCAACCTTCCGTGAATTGATGGAGGAAACGCCGTGGGAGCGGTATGGAACCGGACGTCATGAACAATGTCGAGATTGCATGGTGCATTGCGGGTATGAAGCTTCCGCTGTGAAGGATACCTTTAGTTCTCTCAGTGGGTTTTGGGGAACCGTACGAGCCACGTTATTTCCCAATGCCGTTTAATTCAGTAGGCTCTGAGTGATCCGTACAAACTCACCTGTCCTCTTAAATATACCCGTTTGGCCGTTTCACAAGAGGATGTCGCGATGAGTGATGATAGTAGTTCATCCCCACCCGGCCGGTCGCTTGAGGGTAAGCAATTCATCCCCAAAGATAGTCAAGAGCTGCAGGAAGTCATAGGATTGGCTTTCGATTATCGTGGGGATGTCACCTTTCGCTTGAAATCCAATGAAATCATTACAGGTTTTGTCTTCGATCGAAACGAGCGGGTTTCCCAGCCCTATTTGCGCATGTACGTGGAGAGCCTTTCTGACCCTCAAACCGTGACGTACGAAAATATCGCAACAGTTGTCTTTTCCGGTGAGGATACGGCTTTTGGCCGATCTTGGGAAGATTGGGCCAAGAAGTGGAAGGGTATGCACCGGGATAATCACAAAGAATCACGCCCTACCTGACAGTTGCACTTTCAATCGTCTCTCCTGCCTATAACCCTGTATCCATCAGGTTCGGTCAGCATGTCTTTGATCGATCACTCTATTTGTCAATGCCGATATCAAAAAGGTCACTCGGCAATATGAGAAATGGGTACTCACTTGGCAAGAATTTATTGACGCTTAGCTCCAAACTGTGCTAGAACTCACGATCTTTTTAGGCCAAGAGACCCATGCCGGGCCTAATAATAAGATGATGAACGGGTTGAGGTGGTTACGAGCGACCTCCTTTTTGGAAAATATGTGAAGCGATTGCGAAACGTGGGGCGTGTGCGGCATTCGCCATTTTCACAAACCCGTCGTCGCGAGTGCGATGCTTAACCCCTCCTCCTCCATCTCATTTCTTGGGATGTGTTGCCTTTGCCCCTTATGAGGTCGGCCAGCAGTTTATGGTTCAAGGTTGTCTCTTTTGGGGTATTTGACGGGGAATCGAGAGGAAGGGTTTTGATCAAAAAGGGATGGTAAAAATTTCCGCATCAAATCTTGGTGCGGTATTCATTCGATGAGAGGCCGGGAACCCAATG
>JBDIVP010000022.1:0-24218 GCA_039794325.1 Candidatus Inrsubterrania sp. | reverse complement strand
CGTGTGGGGTAGGAGCAGCAGGTTGCCGGCTTCCACCTCAATCCGGCCTCCCTCAGGCATGGCCTGATCCGCATTAATGACCAGATTTTGCATGACCTGGCTGATCTGCCCCTCATCGACTTCGACCGGCCACAGGTCGGGGGCCAGATTTAGCTCGCACCGCACCGCCGATCCCCGCAGGGCAAATTCCACGGTATCGCTGATAATGGTCGAGATCGAGGCGGTGTTCTTGACCGGCACCCCTCCCTTGGCAAAGGTCAGAAGCTGTTTGGTCAGGTCTCGAGCCCGTAAGCAGGCTTTCTCCGCGGCCGCCAGCCGTTCCATGATGGTTTTGGCGCTCGGGTGCCCGGCCCCCGTGATTTTGTTCGCCGTCATTTTTGCCAGGCCGATATTGGCGAAGACGGAGGTCAGGATGTTGTTGAAGTCATGGGCGATGCCTCCTGCCAGCAACCCTACCGACTCCAGTTTGGTGGACCGGATGCGTTCTTCCTCCAGCCGTTTGCGCTCGGTCACGTCCCGGGTGACAATGACTCCCACCATCGATCCTTCGGTGGTCCGGAGGGGATGGATGTGACTTTCAAACAGGCGCCATTCCGATTGTTTGTGACGCAACCGGCAGACCAGATTGAATTTTTGCAGGGAGAGGACCTGGGCCCGGAATGATTCGAGGAGGGAGGGCCGCTCGTCTGGATGGGAAAAATCAAAAAAGTTTTTTCCGAGCATGCCGGCCGCTTCATAGCCCAGGACGTCCTCACAATTCGGACTGACATAGAGGCATTGTCCTGTGGGATCGGTTTCCACAATCAGGTCATAGGCGTTTTCCACGATCGCCCGGTAGCGTTGTTCGCTATCTCGTAAGGCATCCTCGGTTTTCTTCCGTTGGAGTTCGCCGGCTGCACGAGCCGCGAATAATTGGACGATGGATTGGGCCACGTGGAGGTTCGTAATGGGTTCGGAATGGAAGGTCAGGAGAAGGTCGATGATCTGCCCCGCCTGCCCGCGGAGAATGCTGCCGAGATATTCGGAGATTGGCCAGGAATGAGGCACCAGGTGTGGCGGAAACAGTTCGGTGACGTGATGGTTCCAGGCACAGCCTTTGGCTTTCAGCAGGTCTTGAAACAGATGGGGGGGAGGGGTCCAGGAAAAATTATCGATGTAATGGCCGTTGTCCCAGATGGCCAGAGTATGAACTTCCTGCGAGCGGGGTTCCTCCAGTTCGGCCAGGATGGCATAGGGGGTATGCAAAGCTTGACACAGGTCTCTGACCAGGGCGCGCAGGAAGGCAATGCTGCCGGGAACCGTATCGTTTTGGGCGATTTTTTTGAGGGCTTCCTCAACGCGTTTCCGGTCGGTGATGTCCTTGACCACCAGAATCGCTCCCCATTGGCGGCCTTGCCGGTCAAACAGCGGGTGACAGGAGACCAGAAACTGGCCCGGCAGGGCCGGGAACGAGGTTTCCAGCACGGCTGACAGGGCGCCGGACAATACGGGATCCCAGGGCGGCGGCGGGGAGGGCACGGCGTTTCCGTAATAAATGCGGCTGTAATGCTGTCCGAGAAGGCGGCCCAGGCGGGACTCGAAGGTTTGCCGGATAGATCGGTTGGCCCAGAGGATATGCCCGGTGCCGTTCAGGATCATGACATGATCCGTCAGGGCATCGAAGGCTTGTTCCCATTTTTCGGTCGAATCCCAGGGATCCATGTTTGTCAGGCCGGGTTGATGTGTGTCGGCGGCGTTCGATTGCATGGATGAGAGGCTACCACACCACCTTGGCGAATAAATTGGCCAATTCAGGGTCAAAGGTTTTGCCCCCTTTCAGGCGTATGGCTTCACGGGCTTCAGGAATACTCATGGGTTTGGTTCCGGTCTGCCCGGTAAGCATATGGTCGAAGGTATTGGCCAGGCCCACAATACGGGCCGGATGGGGAATGGCTTCTCCGCGAAGTCCGTCGGGATATCCGGTCCCGTCGAATGTTTCATGATGGTACTGGATGATGTCCCGGACCGACCGGTTGAAGGGAATATTCGCCAGCATATGAATGCCGATTGTGGGGTGGCATTTCACCACTTCCTGATCCTGATTGGACAACGTTCGATCACCGGAAAGCAACCGGTCGTGGATGCCGATTTTTCCAATATCGTGGAGATAGGCCCCCACCTGGATATGATCTCGTTCCTCCTGGGAGAGGTTGAGATGTTCTGCCAGCAGCGAGGCGTAAAAGCTGACCCGTTTGGCGTGTTGGAGGAGATCGGCGTGTTTGGCGCCGAGGAGGGTTTCAATATGGGCGATGACGGATGGGGTATCGTGACTTGAGGTCCAGAGGCTGCCGAATGCCTGAATGGCATCCTGTAGCGAGGAGAGACGTTTCCGCCGATCCAGGGTTTTTTGGATGACGTCCAGGACTTCGGAGACGTTAAAGGGTTTGAGAATATAGGCGGCCACACCATGTCGAATGGCATCGATGGCCGATTGGAGGGTACCGTATCCCGTGATGATGATGACTTCGACATCTTTGCCCAGGTCGCGTACCTGGGCCAGCAGGTCGGTGCCGTATCCGTCGGGAAGTTTCAGGTCGAGCGTGACCAGGTCGATGGGTTGGTTTTTCAGAATTTCCAGAGCCACCTCAGCCCGATCGACGGTAAACAGGTTGAAGTAGGGCGACAGAATCAGTTTGAGGGATTCTCTCGGCCCTTCCTCATCTTCGACGATGAGAATGTTGAATTGAAACGAGGCAGAATCGGTGAACGACGGATTCATGTGCGACTCCTTGAAAGAAACCTACATACGATGCCGGTATAAAAAAAGAAATAAACAGATTGTTTCAAGGATCGATCATGAGATCGTGACTCTACCGTCACGGTAAGTGAGTGGTGCTCGGTGGTTCCCTCCTGGTGATAAGGTTGATCATCTTTTCGGCTTCCGGCGATCTCCTGTGCCGGGCTTTGGCCATCTTAGGTCAATCGACACCCCGGAGCCGGAACAGACTCCGTGAACAATCTTGCTTGCCGGTCAACCGGGTACGCCATTGCCCATGTCATGGGGCGAGCGAAACGGTATCCCGTTTTAACTGAAGGGTTTTTTCTTTGACGGTGAGGTCCTGAAACAATTGCCGGAACAAGTCCTTCGCCACGGCATTCGTGAGGTGTTCGACCGCTTTGGGGCTGAAGAACATCATGGAGTCATTGCCGTTGGCAGCCAGGACCATATTGACCGTACTGCCGTCCGCGAGATTTTTGGCGACGAACCCCACCCGGATTTTGACGGCGATATCGGTAAAGCCGAATCCGCTTTTGCCGGTCGCCTCAAAATTGAGGATGTCACCGGTCAATATGACATCGCCGGCCGGGCCGTTCTCCTCGGAGACTTTCTGGTCACGGGCGGCCTGCCATTTTCGTTGTTGCAGGTACTCGATGGCCAGGTCTGCCATGCCGTCTCCCAATTGACCGTTCCACACGTTGAAATGGGTAGCGCCGCCCCAAAAGTGAGTTCGGGTTCCGATGTGACGTTGTTGAGACCGTTTGTCTCGAAAGGCTTGAACCAGAATTTTGAGGGAGTCGTCATGAAACGCCTCACTGCGGAGTGAAGGGGAGGGCATGGCCTTCGGCGTAAAGTTGTGCACTTGACCGGTGCCCTGGCAGGCCGTAAGCAGCATGGTGGAGATGAAGAATGACACAACCCATTGAACCTTGTAAGTCACGAGGTAATCCTCCCTTTCAGCAAGCCGACGAGGGCCCCGGATCCTGTCCACCTGAATGGCATGACACGCCGGCCGCGGCACACGTGATACATGACGGTTTCACCTGACGCGTTAGAATAAAGAAATTGAACAATTTTTTCCAGTCCATGCGACGGATTCATCTGAGGGCTTCGAGACGGCCTGCAGCGCGAGGCGGAAGATTGCTGCGAGGCAGCCGCCCCGTTTATTGCCTTGACTTTCCGGGAAAGGCCCTGACACTATTTGCGGTGCTCAGGACCTGTTGGAAGGACGCAACTCATGTGGAATCGGAATTTTTTATTTCGTGCGGATGAAGCGACGCCGCTCGGTCAGACCGAACAGGAACTTTTTCATGAAACCGAACCCGCCCTGGACAGTTCCGGCTTAAACATGGAGAAATTCATTTCCGTGTGGCTCCAGGGGGAAGGCGGGGATGAGACCCCCGAAGCCTACACCAACGTGTATGTTCGAACGGCCACCCTGGATCCCGAGCGGCGGGTCGGCTTTCTTCAACCGCTTCAAGGACGTACGCACCAAATTAAACAAATGTTGTCCGTCGGCCAGCGCGCCTATCTTCGCGACTGGTTATCGCGATCCTATCCTTCCGCCTGGGAGGAGGCCGGCGAACATTTTCAAGACATTTTTTCCGAGTGATCCCGCCAGGATATTGACGGAAGTCCGGTGTGCATGCCCTCATCCGAGTCATGAAGTGAAGGCGACCCTCATCCTGATCGACAATTTTTTGCCGGGCGGCGGTTGACGGCATGATGGACTTGAAAACCGATGTGGTGATTGTCGGGGCCGGCGGCGGCGGAGCCGTGTTAGGCCTGGCTCTCTCCCGAAAGGGGATCGACCATATTATTCTGGAGCAGGCGCCGGGTCCCCCGCAGGGACTCAGAGGGGAAATCCTCCAGCCCAACGGCCAGCAACTGCTGCAGGAGCTGGGGCTTCTCCATCAATTGCCGCCGGAGGCCGCACAGCCGGTCCGGCTTTTCCATTTTCGTCGCAGCGGGGGAGCCCGGTTATGCACCATTGATTATGGTATGCTGCCTCCTCCCTTTAACCGGGCCCTAGTGGTCTGGCCGAATGTGATTCATCACACGATTCTGGCCCATCATCAGCAGGAATGTCCCGATCGGCTTTTTTTCAGTTCGACGTTCGAGGACATTGTGCGTGAACGGGGCCGGGTGTGCGGGGTGAAGGCCCGGGTGGGAGGCGTCTCCGCGCGGGTCATGGCCAACGTTGTGGTTGGAGCGGACGGCCCTTTTTCGAAGGTTCGCGAAGCCCTGGCTATTCCGGCCACCCTGCACCGGTACCGGGAGAGTTACCTCATTGCGATGTTGCAGGCTCCTCAACCGTTCGAGGAGGCGCAATATTATGTGGGGAAAAAGACGATTTTAGGGTTGTTCCCCGCGGCCGGAAACCGGGCGTATGCGTTTTATATGGTTTCCTCCGATTCGCTGGATGCCTTGAAGACGGCCGGGATCGAGGCCTTGCGGCGGCGGTGGCACGGCATTGCCCCCGATTATGCCCCCCTGTTTGCATCATTGCAGGACTGGTCGCAAACCGCCTACATGGGAACCGGCCGGGTACGTGCAAAGACCTGGGTCGTGGATGGAGGGGTTTTGATCGGCGATGCCGCCCATGGTATGAATCCGCATGCTTCACAGGGAAGGATGCAGGCCATGGTCGATGCCGTCGCTCTGGCTTCGGTTCTCGAGGGCTGCCGGGAAAAAGGGGACTGGTCGGCCGGGGCCTTGAAAGCGTTTGAGCATAGGCGGCGCCAGCAGGTGACCATGTTGCAGCAATTGGCGGATGAAGAGGTGTTTTTTTGGAATACAGGGAATCCTCTCCTGGGATGGTTGCGGGATCGGGTCTTCGAGAATATTGACCGGAATCCACGGTTGAAATATCAAGTATTGACGGCCACCGCCGGCCTGCGAAGCACACCGCCCTTCGGTTGGGTGGACCGGTTTCAGGCGGCGGGATTGTGGCCGGACCCCCGGGCCCACCAATTCCCGGTCCATTAATATTCGTCCGCCCCCATTCCCATTCATGCATGTATAGGATTATTCCTGATAATTGAAGAAAGAGAAGTGTGTCTTATGGCTATTTCGACGATTGAATCCCTGATGATTCCGGAGGAATCCAAAGAGTTTCTCAAGGAATATCTTCGACGCCTCAAACAGGCTCTGAGTCACAATGTGGAAGGGGTCGTGTTGTTCGGGAGTGTCGTACGAGGGGATTTCGTGGCTACCCGATCCAACCTGAATGTGTTTGTGCTCTGCCGGGAGGTTTCGGGCACGGTGCTTCGGGAAGCGGGAACCGTCCAGAAAAAATGGGGGCGGCAATTGATTGTGCCGCCCTTGATGATGACGCGGGAGGAGCTGGGGCAGTCATGTGGTATTTTCCCGCTGGAATACCTGTTGATCAAAGAAAGTCATATGCTGTTGGAAGGCCGGGATCCCTTTCCCGAATTACATGTCTCCCTCGATCATTTGGGCCATTATTGCGAAAAAGAGGTCATGAGCAATTTCCTTCAGGTCCGTCAGCGTTTTGTGGAGGGGGAAGCCCGTCCCGACGTGGTGCAGGCCATTCTGATATTGTCCATCACCTCCCTCCTGCCGGTTCTTCGGGGGATCCTGCGACTGTTGCAGCAATCTTCCCAGGGGAGGGATTTGGAGATTCTCGACCGCTGTTCACCGGTGCTGGATTACGAAATGGGAGGATTGAGTGAGGCCCTGAAAATCAAGCGCGGGCTCAGTAGTCCCGGCGCGTTGGAGTGGATCAAAGTCTTCGAGCGTTATCTTTTGGCTTTGGATGGTCTGCGGGAACGGGTGCAGGCCTTCCGGCGGGAGGGGCGGATATGACCGGACGGGCATCCGCCTGGCTTTGGCTGCGATGTGTGTGTGTGGTGATGGCGATGGGTTCCGAGGTGTGGGGAGAGACCCCTCCGCAAGCCGACCAGCCGACACCTCTTGGCTATGTCAGTGATTATGCGGGTGTGTTGAGTCCCGAGTGGCATCAACAGGTCCGGACTATCTGTCAGGATCTGGAGAATCGAAACGGGGTCGAAATGCTGGTCGTGACCCTTGAGAGCATCGCCCCTTCTCCGCATGCCCGGCAGTATGCCACACGCCTCTATGAGGCTTGGCGGATCGGCACCGCTCAACAGGAGCGGGGTATTTTATTATTGGTGGCCATCAAGGAGCGGCAGGCGGTGGTGGTCGTAGGAAAGAGTTTGTTGCCCCTGATTCCGCCGCAACAATTGGAGGCGATCTCCTCCAGTATTTTTCAACCCATGTTCCGTAACGGTGAATATGGCGTGAATGTTTATCGAGCGGCGGTGTTATTGTCCGGGTCGGCGGGGAAAGCGCCCAGTGTGGAGGACCCCAGGCCAAGCCGGCGCCACGTGGCGTTTTGGATGAATGTGGGCGTTGTGCTGTTGATGCTCTATGCCTTATGGCGATTTACCAGACCTGAACGTTCCCACCCCTTTGTTCGCTGGAAACGCGGGGCCTTCTGGACGATCGGCCAGGGAGGGTTCGGCGGTCCATGGGGAGGGTTCGGCGGCACTACCGGCGGCAACCGGATGCGTGAGTGAACGGGCGTTGTCTTGAATGATCTCCGGAACGAGGCCGCTCCGGGTGTCGGGAAAAGAAGACGGGGAGGGGCGCACGTCCCCTCCCTCCGGTATCCTGTTTTCTTTTTCCGTTTCCCTGTGATCTCGATGAAGGGTTTTACAACATCGAGTGGTTTTCAAAGGTCAAGGTTCGCACCGATACGTCCCCGTTCTCGAAGGAGATGATCCGACGGGTAGCCGGCAGGTCGGATTGGCCGATCCGGACATGGGAATCCGTAAAACTTTCCACATTCTGCAGGGAACGGTCTTTGGGATTGACATAGTACACCGTATATCGGGTGGTCAGGTTGTGCCCCTCCTGTGTCACACTGCTTTCCTCCACATTAATGGTGAACGCGGCGTGGGGCATGGTTCGATTGATCTGTGTAATGCGATTGTCCTTAATGCGGTACCATTATCCCATGCCGTCCCCATGGATGTTGTTCCGCCGGCCCAACGGATGGTTTTCCTCGCCGCCCAGGGTGAGCGCGTATTTTCCATCGGATTCCTGAAAGTTGCGTGGGCCTCGGTGGACGGCAATCATGCCGATTTGATTTTGAGCCCATGTTTGTAATTCACTATCGTCGATCGAAACACTGACGTCCCGCGGCCCCTTGACCGTTACCTTTCCTTTGGTCTCCTTGCCGTTCACATTAATCCGCACGTCGGCTTGAAATCCTTTAAAATCCGGTTGCCAGCGGGCCGTTTTCTGAAAAGCGGCCTCCAGCAGTTCCCTGGCCTGCGGATCATCCTGAACATCGGTGGCTGTTTCCTGGCGGGTATACATGGTCATAAACATGCACTCCTTGGTTGAGAAAAGACAGTAAAGCGGTGAACAGCTAATGAGGGCATTATAGGGAAGGAATGCAAACTGGACAATCCTTGAAGAAGGTGTCTGAGGCTGCTTTTCCAGGGGAAATTGGTTCAGAGCCGGTTCCGGCTCAGGTGTCGCTGAGATGTTCAGGGGCCGATACCACGAGGATGCCTTGCATGATGGGGTGAAAGGTGCAGTGATAGGGGTAATGACCGGGGGGGAGATGGCGAAGGGTAAACGTGCCGTTGTGACCGAGAGGGCCGGAATCGAAGGCGCATCCTCCTCCGGATTTACATCCATCATGGGTGATGGTGTGAAGGTCGAAGGTCGGGTTGTCCCAGGAGACGGAGGTGCCCGTGACAATATTGACCACTTTGGGGGAATAATAGGGAGCAAAGGTCCCAAGGGTTATCCGCAAGGTCGAGGGAGCCGCCATGGCTACGGAACCCATCGCCAACAGGGTCACGAGGAGGAGCACCCTTCCGCCGTTCTTCACCCACGCAGCTGATTTTGGAGATTGCCGGTTGGCCCTGCCGTTATGAATTGCTGCATCCCTCGCCTGCATATCGTACCTATCGCTCCTTTCGTGGACCCGTTGTGTGCCGCGGATAACTCTGCCGCCGTCAAAGCCTCCTACGGTTTCATGTTTCATTATACACCCTGGTGCCGCCCTCACGGAAAACCGTTTCCCGGGGATATCCGCCGGGAGGAGTTAATTTGGACCACGCCCATTCAGACGATTGGGGATCATGGCTCTTCGCGCCCAATGGTGTTCCATCGTTTGGATAAATGCCGGGCGGACCAGTTTGGCCCGTTGCGATAGCCAGTCGCCGTCATCGATGCGAACATATAACCCCTCCGCCGGTTGATGGCTCAATTTGGACTGTGCCAGCAGATGGATAAGACCCCGAAGGGTGAAATGGCCGCGGGCGAGGAAAGGAGTCTGTGCAGTCTTTAAAAGCCGGAGGAGTCGGTCACGCCGGTTGACGGATAAAAACCGGCCGAAGTGCTTGTCGTAGATATCAAAGGCCAGGAACCAGTCCGGTAATTGATCGTACAACACCGAATGTTTGGCGTAGCACCATTCTCCGAACAGAATGTACCGGTCGGTCAAATGTTCGAAGAAGTGGTCCGTTTTCGGGGCAAGCCAGCCTTCCAGGTGTTTCCACTGACCGGAGCCTGGAAGATGGAGGTAGGTTCCACGATTTTGCGCGCGAATATTTCCGCCGGCATCGAAGGAAATCCCCAGGTTGGCCCCGTCGACTTTTTCTTCGACGATGAGCTCATGCCGGAGAAATGCCTCCGCTCATCCCGGCGTTTCCGAATGGCCAGGGCATGCAGTCCCAGTCTAAGGTGGATTCCCGGTCCGCCGAATTATAGGCGGACCGGGAAGGCAAGGATGGAATGAAGACCTCATTCCTCCAATGTGGAAATATCTCCCGGGTCCTGGCCGAGTTCCTTGGCTTTCAAGACGCGGCGCATGATTTTGCCGGACCGGGTCTTTGGCAGGGACGGGACCACTTCAATCTCTCGTGGAACCGCGATTTTCCCTAACTCCTGGAGGACATGGTCTTGAAGGTTTTTAATGAGTTCCGGGGACTCCTTCTGTCCCTGTTTGAGGATGACAAATGCCTTGATCTGTTCGCCGGCGGTCGGATGAGGTTTGCCGATGACCGCGGCCTCCACGACTGATTCATGCCCCACCAGGGCGCTTTCCACCTCGGCGGTGCCGATCCGGTTGCCAGCTACCTTGACGACATCGTCCGCCCGCCCCATAAACCAGAGGTAGCCCTCTTCATCCTTATGGCAGACGTCTCCTGCGCTGTAGTATCCGGGAATGGTGTTCCAATAGGTGAGATAGCGATCCGGGTCCTTATAAATGGTCCGCATCATGGCCGGCCAGGGCTTTTTGATGACGACAAAGCCACCGCCGGTTCCAATATCCTTACCCTCCCGATCGACGACTTCGGCCTCGACGCCCAGGAACCCGCGTGCGGCCGATCCCGGTTTGAGGAGGACTGAAGGCAGGGGGGTGACCATGATCATACCCGTTTCCGTCTGCCACCACGTATCCATGATGGGATGTTTCCCGCCGGTCACACGATGAAACCATTCCCAGGCTTCCGGGTTGATCGGTTCGCCGACCGATCCCAAAATCCGCAAGGTTGAGAGATTGTATTTTTTCGGCCAATCCTCCCCGAATTTCATGAGGAGGCGGATGGCGGTCGGAGTCGTGTAGAAAATATTCACGCCATAGCGTTCGATCAGTTGCCACCACCGGCCCGGGTCCGGATAATCAGGCTTCCCTTCGGCGGTTAAGATGGTGGCTCCGTTCAGAAGCGGGCCATAGACGATATAGCTATGGCCGGTGACCCATCCCGGATCGGCTACACAAAAATACACATCCTCGTCTCTGAGGTCGAAGACATATTTGGTGGTGATATAGGTCCCCACCATATAGCCTCCATGCACGTGCACCACCCCTTTGGGTTTGCCGGTCGTGCCGGAGGTGTACAGGATATATAAGGGCGATTCGGCATCCAGGGCCTCGGCTTCGCAATCCGGGGATTGAGCTCGTAACCAGGCCGTCCAATCGATTTCTGTTGCCGCGTTGAGGGGCATGGTGCCTGGTTCCCGCTGCACGACGATGACTTTTTCCACGTTCGGACAGTTGGCCACGGCCTCATCGACGACCGGCTTCAGAGGAATTTTTTTGCCCCGGTCGTATCCCAGGTCGGCGGTGATGACCACTTTGGCCTCGCAATCCTGTATGCGTGATTGGAGAGCCCTGGAACTGAATCCGGAATACACCACCGAATGAATGACCCCGATTCTCGCGCAGGCCAGCATGGCCACAATCTGTTCGGGAATTTTAGGCATATAGATGGTCACCCGGTCGCCTTTTTGGAGTCCCAGTTGTTTCAGGCCGTTGGCACATTGATTGACCTGACGAAACAGCTCCCCATAGGTAAAAATCCGTTCTTGTCCGTTTTCTCCCACCCAGATCACCGCCGCCTTATTGCGGCGCCATGACTGGACATGACGGTCCAGGCAATTATAGGCGATATTGCAGGTGGCCCCGACAAACCATTTGGCCCATGGGTAATTCCATTCCAGGACTTTGTTCCAGGGCGAAAACCAGTGGAGTTCCCTGGCAATTGAATCCCAAAAGGTTTCAGGGTCGGCAATGGATTGTTGGTAGGCGGTTTCATAATCCTGAATGTAGCTCGTGGCTTTCACCTCCGGTGGGGGCGGGACGACACGGGATGAATGAAGTAGCGTTTCGATATGTTCACTCATAGGAAAAATGCCTCCTCTTTGCGACGTGTTCATGGGAGCCGGGACAGGAGTCGCTTGCCGGACCGGAGCTGTCCTCGCGGGAAAGGTTCCATTATGCTGAGGTGGGGGAGCGGCTTCAAGTGTCAGGTGAGAAAAAAGGGAAAGGGTAGACGAGGGGATTCAGGTGTTTTCTTGAGAAAAAAGATCCGGAAGGTTTCGGTCGTGGATCGGGATGGAGTGAATTTTCGTGCTTCCCACCACCTTAATTTAAGGTGGAGCCCAGGGCGGTCACCTGCGTCTGAAATTGCTCAAAATGAGCGGTATAATCCTGGCGGCTTCGCCGGATCACTTCATGGGCTTCCTCCCGGCCATAGACATGCGTGATTTCACAATTTTTCTTGTCGGAACCCGGCGCGTCCTTATAGGTAAGGAAATAATGCATGAGTCGTTCCACAAACCGGACAGGGCAGTCCTTGATGTCCTGCCATTGTTCTTGAAACGTATCGCCCTTGAGCACCGCCACAATTTTATCGTCGGCTTCATTTCCGTCGATCATTCTCAAGCCTCCGATGGGAATGGCGTCAAGGAGAATATCGCCATGGGTAATGCTTTTTTCCGTCAGCACGCAAATATCGAGCGGATCCCGATCACCGGTCAATCCCGGCCGTTGGAGCAGGGACGCACTGTATTCTCCCACCAATGATCCGCAATAGGTTTGCGGAATTAATCCATACAGCGCCGGGCACACATTGGAATAGCGTTGCGGTCTGTCCACCCGTAAATGGCCTGAGGCCTTATCCAATTCATATTTGACGGTATCGGTGGGCACAATTTCAATGTAGACGGTGACGCAATCCGGAGCCTCCTTGCCGATGGGAACGCCGTGCCAGGGGTGTGATTTGCAGGGAATGCCGATTGTTTGCCAGAGCGAAAGCCAGTCGTGGTTGTTCATGCGATCCTTTAATACGTGAAAGGTGAATCCTCTCTGCTGCCTTGTTCCCCTGAAAGAGAGGTTGTTGCGGAGGGCAACGGTTGATGATGCGGGTGAAGCCAATCCCGATAGGTTTTTACCGGGTTAAAGGCTTCCCGCGGAATTTCTACGAAAACCGTATTCCAGTGGGCCATGGCTCCATTCCATAGTCCCGGCCATTCCAGGACGGTGATCGGGGCTCCCCGATAAGACTTGTTGGCGATAAAGGCCGTCTCGTCATCGACGAATTGGCTCAGGTCGAATGGATGTCCCTGAAAATCTCTGACTCCACAGACCATATCCACCGGATTGAAGTGGGTGCTCTGCTGAAACAACGCCTGTTGAGACGGTATGGTGGAATCGATTTGAGCCTGTTCGACAATTTGCCTGGACACGGTTCCATTCCGGTCTTTCACCCAAAAAGGTCCCCCTCCCGGATCACCTGTATTCGGCACCATGCCGCAGACCCGAAGCGGCCGGTTGAGTCGCTGCCGGAGATAGCCGGCTTTTCGATCTACCGGCCAATGGCCGAAAGGCTCGGGGAGGCAGTCTTGAAGTTCATGCCTGACAAAGGCTTGACAGTCCCGGACCGTC
Source organism: Candidatus Inrsubterrania sp. (assembly GCA_039794325.1). GTDB lineage: Bacteria > Nitrospirota > Nitrospiria > Nitrospirales > UBA8639 > JACKFE01. Next base: position 11,223 of record JBDIVP010000022.1, on the reverse strand, counting down.
CGCTCCGGTTCGAAGGCTCGGGATAAACGATCCAAATAAAAAAATGCTCGTTGCTGTATGACGGCCAGGTACCCCACTAATGCCTTCCGCCAGTGAAGGACGGAAGACTTCAATCGATCCGGCACGACATTGTCGATATTGGTCAAAACGATGATATCCCCGCGGTATTCATTGAAATTTTTGAGAAGGGCTCCGTGCCCGCCGGGCCGAAAGAGCATGGTGCCGTCATCAATCCGCACGATTTCGTCGTGAGTTGTCAGGGCAATGGTGTCGGTTTCGGGTGATTGGATGGAAACCGTTACATCCAGGACCTGATGGGGACCTTCAAAATTTCGCCGAATTTGGGTCAGATGGGCCCTGACCGCATCCGCATGTTCGGGCGAGACGGTCACATGACAGCGTATGGTCCCTTGTGCATCTCCGACGAATTGTATGCCTTCCCGAATGTGTTCTTCCAGGGCTGTTCGGGTTTCCCCGGGATATTGGTGAAAGGGAAGCAGCGCTTTGGGCAGATTGGCATAATTGAGGCCGGGGGCGAAGAGCAACCCTTGAAGGATTGTCTTGTAATCCTGCGATTGGCGTAATTCATCCAGGCAGTGCCCTTGCTCATGCAGTCTTTGGGTAAGCGCAGGGGCAAAGGGAAAATGAGCCAGGTGTTGATTGAAATCCCTCAAGGTTTCATGATGGCCGGCGGGATCATCCAGGTATTGAAGCAGAGGTTGAAACATGCGGGTGGCCGCCCCGGAGGCGGGAATGAATTTTGACACACGCCCTTTGGCTGTGATTTCCTGCCAGACATGTTGGTATTCCGCCACCCGGGATCCGGATAATGTGAGAATGCCGTCTCCAACACGGCAGGGACGCAAAATCGGGAGAGGGGTGGTTCCTTTTCGCAAACGGGTGACCTGGGCTTCAATCTGAGACGGCTGAAGCCCACGTTTATGTATGGTATGCCGATCCTGAGGTTGCCACATGGTGTGCGCGTCCTCCCCGAAAGCCGTTATGATATCAGTGATTCACAAAATCTCAAGAAAAGCCCGACTGAACCGATTCAAAAACATACTTGTGACCGTTTGATTGATCGATGTGGCGCATTCTATTCATCGAAAAGGAGGATTCATCCATGATGTCCGGATTCATCCAACGGAGTTTGGCGGTTGCCATTGGTTGGAGTCTTTTCGGTCTTTCGGCCTGCACAATTAAAGCCACCACCGATACCACAATGGACGCAACGACGAATTTTCTGTCTTCAACCACGGGAAAGTCCTGGTGGACCGAAGACGGTCTGGTTCGTGACGGGCTTCATGTCCGGGCGTTTTTTGCCGAAAATTATGAAAGTCTGATTCCCGAAATGGCAAAGGGGGAAGGGGAATATATCACGGCGTTTGTGGCACTTTTGGGAGCCGCGCCCGGTGAGCGGGCCCCTCTGTGCCGGTTGATTCAGGCGAATTTTTCGGAATTGACCGGATCGTTGAATGCCCACGACGATGCCGAGTTTGAACGATTGGTTCTTCACATTCAATCGTTACGCCGGAACGGCAACCTGAATCCTTTGGGGGCGGGGTTTTCCTGATTGGGTTTCCGGCCGCGCCTTAGTCCTGAGCGCCTCCCTGTAAATATCCCAACCCGATTTTGAGGGCTCGCCGGGTGATTTCCGACCACCGGTTTTCCGGGTATTCCGCTAGGACTTTGGCCGCTTTAGGGTCTTGAATATCCAGTTCCTTGATGCGGATCATGCCGTCTTCTATTTTCACGTCAGCCACTTATCTGCCTCCTTGGACAGGAACAAGAGCCGTCCCCTGTTGATGAAATGTGATGTTGTTCAAGATACCTGCCGCGTTCTCCGGGTATACGTTGGCGATATTCCGCGGTTTTCTTGACAGGTTTCGGCACCAATGCTAGCATTTTCTCAGGCAATTCGAAAATAGAAAGACCGACATTTCTCTTCACAATTTTCCTTTCAATTTTTCAATACCGAGGAGCCCCTCACCATGACCATTGACCGTTTGATCAAGGGATGCATCCTTTTGATTGTCCTGTTCGGGGTGGGGGCGTGTGGCGGACCTCCCAAATGGGTCAAAGAAGGCTCGGGGGTCATGCATAAGGATAGCTCGAAGGCCATCTATGGCGTTGGGTCGGTGGTTGGGGTCAAAAATGAGCCGCTGGCTTGGGAAACCGCTGAAAATCGGGCCAGGGCCGATTTGGCGAAAACCTTTCGAACCTATACTGCCTATTTGATGCAGGATTATGCCGCCTCGACGACGGCGGGGGATTTCACCAAATCCATGGAAGAGCAGAATGTGGAACGGGCGGTGAAAACGTTTTCCGCTGTGACCTTGACCGGAGTCCGCCCTATCGACCGGTATAAGGATGACAAAACTTCAACATATTTCGTCTTGACGAAATTGTCGTTCGAGGAGATGAAGGAAGCGCTTCAACAAGCCAACGAACTGGATGCGGAAGTGCGGGAGTTTGTCAGGAAAAACGCTGAACGTGCCTTTGAAAAATTGGAACAGGAAGAAGCCAAACGTCCCGGAGGCTTTTAACTCTTCACCTATATTCTCTCTCCAGTCATCGATGGATTCACGATACGACGCATGACCCGCTCCATCTGCTCACCCCTCTCGTCCTGGAGTCTCCTCCTCCTTATCTTGTTGAGTCTGATTGGTTTTTCCGGATGCGGAAAAGCCCAGCGGGTGACCCGCGTTGATCCCGGTGTGGTGACTGACTTCAGCGGCCGGTGGAATGATACCGATTCCAGAATGGTCGCTGAAACCATGGTGCGGGAAATGGTGAATCAGCCCTGGCTGGAGAATTTTTCTACCCAATTCGGCCGCCAACCCGTGGTCATTGTGGGCACGATCCTCAACCGGAGCCACGAACATATCGATGTCGGAACCTTTATTACCGATCTTCAACGGGAAATGACCAATTCCCAAAAAGTGACATTTGTGGCCGGGCGGACCGAGCGGGATGAAGTCCGCCAGGAACGGAAGGAGCAGGCCGTTCATGCCAGGGAAGATACGCAAAAACGTCCCGGGCAGGAATTGGGGGCCGATTTCATGATGAAAGGGTCCATTGCCACGATTCTGGACGAGTCGGACGGGGTCAAGGCGGTCTATTATCAGGTCGATCTGGATTTGATCGATCTGGAAAATAATGTCAAGTCCTGGTTCGGGCAGAAAAAAATCAAAAAGGTCGTTGAGCGAAGACGTCTGTTGTTTTAACCTTCTGCATTTTGGCTCATCGGCCAGACGCACGGCCCACTTTGCAGTGCTTCCATTGTCTCCTCGTTAACCGGTTGGCCGCATCCCTTCCCTTCCTTCAGGGCGGTGCTTTCCGCTTGATTCCTGCCATGTTTTCTCATCCTGCCGCCCCTCTTCTTATCGGAGTGCTCGTGTTGGCGGGTTGTTCCGGTTCGATGGCCCATTATCAAGGAATCGAACGCAGCCTGTCGGCAGGGCAACCCAATCGTGCCGCGGAACTCCTTCAATCGGCCCAGCAGGCCTATGGATCAAAAGATCGCCTGTTGTATTTGCTGGAGGAGGGCATGGTGCTGCATCTCGCCGGCCGCTACGTGGAAAGCAATAGGGTATTGGAAGAAGCCCATCTCATGGTGGAGAAATTCTATACCACACGCATTCGGGACGAAGCCGCGGCTCTGCTGGTGAATGAGGCCCGCAAACCTTACGAAGGGGCTCCCCATGAGCACGTCTTGATGAATGTGATCAAGGCCTTCAATTTTCTGTTACTCGGGCAATGGTCGGAGGCCTTGGTAGAGGCCAGACGAATTGATCATCGCCTGAATGTCTTGACCGATAGGGTTGGCGGAGGGAATGACTATCATGAGGATCCGTTCGCCAGGTATGTTGTGGGTTTGCTGTACGATATCGCGGGAGATTTCAATAACGCGTATGTCGGTTATCGGAAGGCCGAAACGGTATATCAGGCGGCAAGTGACTGGTCGAATGTATCCTTGCCGGATATGTTGACACGCGATTTGATTCGAACGGCACGGCGTTTGGGCCTGCATGATGAAGCCGAACGCTACCGGGAACGTTATGCCAACGTGGATTCACCAACGCCCGCGGCTGCCGGTCCGACCGATTCGAATAGGGCCCAGGTCCTCGTCATCGGATATCATGGGTATGGCCCTAAAAAGGAAGACATGTTTGTGGATGTTCCCATCAGCCTGGATGCCTTGACCCTGGTCGCATTGACCAGGGCCGGTATCGGGAGGAGCACCAGGGGCACTCGGGGAGGGGAGGCTCTGCTTTATGGAATCCATGGGCGAATTGCCAGAATTGCACTTCCCCAGTTTTTCCCGCAACCGTCACCCGGGTTAACCAATACGATCACGCTTGACAATGACACCACGAAGGTCATCAACCGGTCGGAGCGGGTGTATGATGTGCAGGCCGTCGCGGAAAAAACGCTGGCCGATGAATATAATACCCTGGTCTTACGAGCCGCGGCCCGGTCGGCCATGAAAATGGCCGCAGCAGAGGGCATGGGATTCGGAGCACGAGCGGTTGCCGGGGGGAAGAATCAGGATATCATCGGACTGTTAGTGACCATCATCGCCCGGGTTTTTGCTCTGGCCACCGAGGAAGCCGACATCCGAACCTGGCGCACGTTACCCCGCGAAATTCATCTGACGCGCTTCTGGGTGGATCCCGGTGAATATTCGGTCAATATCAAGGCCTACGATCGATTTGGGCGGGTGGTCGGCCGGACTCATGAGGAACAGATTCAACTGGAAGCCGGGGGCACACACGTGTTGATTCACCAGGTGTTTCCCTAGGCAGGGACGGAACACGATGGACAGGCCGAAAATGGGTGACAACCGGGGGATACGGCCCAATCGGGTCTAACGCATTTTCTTCAGGGAAAGTTGAGGTCGCATGAACAGGAAATGGATGTGTGATGAGATTTGGAAATGGGGAGTCTGCCTGATCTTTGGGGGGTGCACTCTGTTCGGACCACCACCTCCTCCGGAGTGGGTGCTTTCTCCTCACGACCTGTACCCCCCGGAACGTTATTTGACCGGAATGGGCGAGGGGGATTCGCGTGAACAGGCGGAAAAACGCGCCTATGCCGCGATTTCCCGTATCTTTTCCGCACAAATCACCTCTCAGGCCATGGATCGTGAAATCTTCTCCCTTCAAGAGTCCGACCAGGTCAGCCTGACCCGCCGGGAATTACAACTTGACCGGCGTATTCAGGTCAGCACCGAAAAGGTGTTGGAAAATGTGAAGATTCTGGATTCCTGGCGTCAACCAACCAACTTTCGGTTTTTTGTCCTTGCCGGAATTGATCGACATCAAGCGGAACAGTCTCTTCTCGAACGGTTGGCCGATTTTGACCAAGCCATCGAAACGCTGCTCCGGCAAGGTCGTTCTCATCCTCAAAAACTTGAACGGATCCGGGGGTATAAACATGCGATGAGCCTTCTGGTCGATCGTGAGGCTCTGAACGCCGATTTACGGATCATTCGTGCAAGCGGCGAAAGCCTTCCCCCCGCCTATCGCCTGCCCCAAATCCAGCAGGAATTCCATGAGTTTGTCGGTCGTGAGGTGGTGATCACGGTTTCGATGGAAGGAGACAACCATGAGGATCTGGAGCGGGCAATTTTAGAAGGATTGAAACGGGAGGGGTTGTTGAGAGCTACCACGAAATCCATGATGGGCGAGGTGCGCGTGGGCGAGGACTTGGCTATTGTCGGCCAGGGGAAATTGTGGCCGGTGAAGGTGCCCGATCCGTTGTTCGAATATGTGCGGTGGTGCGCCGATATTGATATTTATGAACAACCATCCTCTCGATTGGTCGGGGTGATTTCGGAAACAGGTCGGGAAGGCCACATTACGGAATTGGAGGCACGCGTGAGAGCCCGGAGTGCAATGCAGGATTTCCTAAGTCGCGAAGTGGCCCGCCTCCTGACCCAGACCATTTTGGACGACCCTCAGTCCCAAGGCGCAAGCCCCAAGCGGCTTAAAGCCTGTCCGCAACCATAACGCGGATCATTTTTTTCTCCGGTTGGCAATGAGTATCTTCGTCCCGCCCGCTCGCACCTAGTTGATTTACTCCGAGGATGGAAAAGGACCGGTACAGTGAACGTCCTCCTTAATGCCCTGCAGTAATCCGCTCCATTCTTCGATTTTCTCGAAAAGATGCCGCCTCCGCTCTTGAATGTCTTCCTGGGAATCGATTGAATGACGGGCCAGAAGTTCGTTTGATTTCCGTAAATTTTGTTCACTTTGAGAAAGGAAATGGCACACCCCGGACGGGGCCGGGGGAACGCCTCCCGTGCGTTCAAAGAGCGCCAAGGCCCGAAGCCCTTGCTCTTGGGCCCGGTAAACCAGTGAGGCCGCCTGAAACGTGTTCCGCTCCGAAGGGGTGGGAGCGTCTTTGGTCAAAAATTCAGCCATCATGGCTGCCTTCCCGATGGTCTGGGCCGCCCCTTCCGCATCGGCTTGGGCGGCCAGTTCTTCGGCCCGTCGTTCCAGGCGGTCCATTTCGGCCCGCTCGCCCATTACCTGTCCATGGCTTGGATGAGATCCGCACCCCCATTCCATGATCAAGGCAAGCAGAAGTATGCGTGACAGGCCGGTTGGCCATCTCTTACGAATCAACGACCGATTACATCTCTCACCATCTGAGTTTAATGCCTTTTCCATGGCCATAGACGACCTGTGATTCTCTCCCGGGCATCGAATCGTCCATGCACTCCGGTCTACCGGACGGTCTCGCCCCGGATCCGGAGATCGTTCACTGGATTTGAAAGTCCAAGTCGATTTGCTTGTAGGTCCAATTAGTGGCTTCCCGAAGCTCTTGCATCTCCTTGGACGTATCATAGATCAGCCAGACTTTGGTTTGCAGTTCGACCACGGGAGGAATGGATTTTTCATTGCGCAATTTTCCCAGGCCCCACACGACTTCGGTCAGAATTGGGAAGTTGATATCATCGGATGTCTTCATGGTCTTCAATTGTTCGGTGAGATACTCGATAAGGGGAGGGGTGATGGCGGGATCTCCGGTATGGGCGCCGATTTCTCCCAACCCTTTGGCTGCGGCAGCACGGACGGTTGTGTCGGGATGGGTTTGAAACAGGTCGGTCAACAATGGGATCGCCTCAGAACCCGATGCGGAAAGGGCGACGATGGCTTCTTCAGCCAATTCCTTTTCATTGATCATCTCCTTGAGATACGGGATGGCTTCGCTGGATCCCACCTGAGGGAGTAAAGACAAAATTTTGAGTTTGCGCTTATTGGGGGTATGAGGATTTTTCAGAAGTTGCAGTAAGCGGGAGTCATGACCCCATTCGGCTGCAACCATCACAGGAAATTCGAACTCCTGAATGCGTTCGGCCAGTTTTTCCATGGCGAAGGGGCCGGACTTGGGGGCTTGAGCTGCCTTGGCCGCTTCAAATGGATCTTCGAATGACGTTCGGGCTTCACGGTACCACCCCATATCCCGGCCTTCCAAAAAGTAGGAAAACAAGCAGGCCGGGCCGGTCCATAGGCGTGCCGGGGCGCCGGCATGATCCGCATCACCACCGGCCCGTGTGGTACCCGTCCATTTTTTTCGCTCCTCGCATTTGACATTGAACATAACGTCCGATGGCTGATCCCGGCTCGTCACGACTGTATAGCCCAATTCTTCCAGACGTTGTTGAACGATTTGCTGAATGGTATCCCCGGGGACCCGCCCTCGTTCCGTCAAGGTCAGCACGTTGACCCAGACGGTTTGAATGTTTTCCAGTTGGGCTTTTTGTTCCGGAGTAAAATACGTTCGTCTGGCCCATCCATCCGGCACCAGAGCGACCGACAGAAGACTTACGGACAACAGACAGGCGACCAAACCCTTCATGGTGCATTACCCCCCTGAAAAAATAAAATAAACACGGCATTAACTGAGGTGAGCGTCCAGATCCAGTTGTTTATAGGTCCAGTTTGTGGCTTCCCGCAGGTCAGCCATTTCTTTCGATGTGTCAAAAATCAACCAAATTTTTGTTTGTAATTCCCTGATTGGAGGCATAGAGGGCTGCCATAACAGTTTTCCGATGGCCCACACGACCTCCGTCAACAAGGGGAAATTGATATCCTCTGACGTCTTGATCGTCGGCAGGACGGTTTTTACATATTCCACCAGAGGGGGGATGGTTCGGGGATCGCCGCTTCGTGCCGCCAGATTGCCCAGGGCTTTGGCGGCCTCCGTCCGGATTTCCGTCTGCGGACTGGTTTGGAACAGGTCTATTAACAGAGGAATTGAATCGGTGCCGGCCCCCGCCAGAGCCTGAATGGCCTCCTGTTGCAGATCGGTGGTTTCCAGGATGCGCGTCAGTTCCGGCAGAGCTTCTTCGGCCTGCACCGTACTCAGGACCGACAAGATTTTGACTTTCCGCAGTTTGGGCGTCTGCGGGTTTTCCAACAACGACAACAGACGGTCGATTTGTCCCCACTCGGCCGACAACAGCACCGGAAAATCATAGGCCTGCAGCCGTTGGTTGAGGTGCTCCATGGCATAGGGACCCGGATCGTCCCGTTCCGCCTGCCCGGCGGCCTGAGCCGCATCGGCAAAGGTGGTGCGCACTTCCTTTTTCCAATCCAGATCCTTGTTGTTGAGCAGATAGGTCAGCAGGCATGCGGGACCGGTCCACAGGCGATCCGGCGCATCCGCCAATTCCACGTCTCCCCCTTTGGGGGACGTCCCGGTCCAGGTTTTCCGTTCCTCGCATTTGACTTTGAGCGCCACGTCATGGGCGGCAGCGGCGTCGGTTGTGGTCTGATAGCCCAGTTCTTCCATGCGGGCTTGAATGGTTTGAGTCAAGGGAGTCGCGTCGTAGGGCCCCTTTTCCGTCAACGCCAGGACTTCCACGAAGACCGTCTTGGCGTTGGCTAAGTGGGCTTTTTGTTCGGGGGTGATGTGGACACGACGGGCCTCGGCGGATTGTATGCCCAGCATGAGGAACGCGCACAGGGCAAATAAGATTGGCCATCTCTTCATAAACATCCTCCCTATTTCTAGGTTCTGATGGTATCTGGAGCCGACCTTCCGAGTAGGTAATTTTGACCCGCTGTTTATACTCTTAATATAAGTCCTCCCCCCGGAAGATGCCATGAGGATTTCATGAAATTCTTCTGGTCTATCCTTAGGGGATTACTACCATGGCTGCTTCTTGTAAGGCTATTTGTTTATAGGTCCAGCTCGTGGCTTCCCGCAGATTGGCCATGTTTTCAGAATTGTCGTGGATCATCCAAATTTTATCCTGGAGCGCGGCAATCGGCTGTATGGAATTCTCCCATCTCAGTTTTCCAATGGCCCACACGACTTCGGTTAACAGCGGATAGTTGATATCGTCCGCGGTTTTCAGGGTTGGCAGGACCGATTCTACATATTCCACCAGAGGGGGGATGGTTCGAGGATCGCCGCTTCGTGCCGCCAGATTGCCCAGGGCTTTGGCGGCCTCCGTCCGGATTTCCGTCTGCGGACTGGTTTGGAATAACTCCAGTAATATCGATAGGGAATCAATGCCGGTCCCTGTGAGGGCCTGAATGGCCTCCTGTTGCAGATCGGTGGTTTCCAGGATGCGCGTCAGTTCCGGCAGAGCTTCTTCGGCCTGCACCGTACTCAGGACCGACAAGATTTTGACTTTCCGCAGTTTGGGCGTCTGCGGGTTTTCCAACAACGACAACAGACGGTCGATTTGTCCCCACTCGGCCGACAACAGCACCGGAAAATCATAGGCCTGCAGCCGTTGGTTGAGGTGCTCCATGGCATAGGGACCCGGATCGTCCCGTTCCGCCTGCCCGGCGGCCTGAGCCGCATCGGCAAAGGTGGTGCGCACTTCCTTTTTCCAATCCAGATCCTTGTTGTTGAGCAGATAGGTCAGCAGGCATGCGGGACCGGTCCACAGGCGATCCGGCGCATCCGCCAATTCCACGTCTCCCCCTTTGGGGGACGTCCCGGTCCAGGTTTTCCGTTCCTCGCATTTGACTTTGAGCGCCACGTCATGGGCGGCAGCGGCGTCGGTTGTGGTCTGATAGCCCAGTTCTTCCATGCGGGCTTGAATGGTTTGAGTCAAGGGAGTCGCGTCGTAGGGCCCCTTTTCCGTCAACGCCAGGACTTCCACGAAGACCGTCTTGGCGTTGGCTAAGTGGGCTTTTTGTTCGGGGGTGATGTGGACACGACGGGCCTCGGCGGCCTGCGTGCCGGGCATGAGGAATGCCAACAGAACCAGCAAAATCGGCCATCTTTTCATAAGACATCCTCCTTTGCCTTTGCGCTGAAAAAGCCACGAAGGATTACCCAAGGTTCGTCCGTTATGAGGAGCTTGTTTGAATCCTCCCGGATAATGACCGTTCTACAATGGAATTCCTGAAATCCTGAAAAAGGACTTGCGAGATTTTCTTTTTCATTATGAGACTATACCCCCGGTCTTTTCCATGGAGCAACCGGAAAAGCCTGAGCAGGGTGTGCATAGAGCCAGTTTTGACGAATCCGAATCTAAGGGGCAGGATCAAGTTGAACCTCGCCAACCCGCAGGCTATACTCGCCGCATGCCGGTTGCATTGAAAATTGCCTGCCTTGGGGCCGGAAATATGGCGGAGGCCTTGATCGGGGGTATGCTCAAATCGGGGTTGGTCGACCCGGCTTGTCTTCGGGTCACGGATATCTCCTCCACGCGTCTCCAATATTTCCAAAAAACGTTTTCCGTTAATTCTATTTCCGGTAACACCGAAGCGGTTCAATGGGGCGATATCATCCTTCTGTGCGTTAAACCTCAGATCATGGATCAGGTCTTGCGGGAGATCCACACCCACCTTATTCCGGATCATATCGTATTATCGGTGGCGGCCGGATACCCCATCAAACGGATTCAAGGTCATGTCGGATCGGGTACCCCGATTCTCCGGGCCATGCCGAATACTCCTTCCATCCTACAAGAGGGGGTGACGGCTTTAGCCGCCGGTCCTTTGGTCACTCCCGAGCAAATCCGATTGGCTCAAACCATTTTTGAATCAGTGGGTAAAGTGGTAATGGTGGAGGAGTCTCTCATGGATGCCGTGACGGGGTTGAGCGGAAGCGGACCGGCTTATGTCTATGTCTTTATCGACGCGTTAACTGACGCCGGGGTTCTTATGGGACTTCCAAGGGAAGCTGCTCAGGTTTTGGCCACCCGCACCGTTCTGGGAGCGGCCAGAATGGTCGAAGAAACAGGGG
>JBDIVP010000021.1:0-24284 GCA_039794325.1 Candidatus Inrsubterrania sp. | reverse complement strand
GTGGTTTTTGGACGACCCATTCGGCGGCTCGAAGGGCGCCACGGGCGAATGTATCGCGTGTGTGGGCGCGGTGGGTAATTTCAATTCTTTCGCCTGGCCCTCCGAAGAGGATCGTATGATCCCCGACAATGTCACCGGCCCTGATGGTTTGCATGCCGATTTCCCTGATTTTCCGCTCCCCCGTGATACCGTGTCGGGCAAAAACTCCCACCTCTTTTAAATCCCATTCCATGCCTTGGGCCAGGGCTTCGGCAAGGCGCAAAGCTGTCCCGCTCGGAGCATCCTTTTTCTTGTTGTGATGCGCCTCAATGACCTCGATATTATAGGCCTCACCAAGTGACTTTGCCATTTTCCCGACCATGCTCACAAGTACATTGATTCCCACACTCATATTGGGAGAAAACACGCAGGGTATGGTGGTGGCCAGTGTCCTCAGTTTGACTAATTCCTCGTCTGAAAATCCGGTTGTCCCGATCACCATGGCTTTTAACGAAGAAACAACCTGTTCAAGATTCATCAAGCAGGAAGCGGGACCGGTAAAGTCAATGACCACGTCGCTGTGATCAAGGCAGGCATCAAGGTTGTCAGTGAGGGAAACCCCGATTCGGCCGATTTGCGCGATTTCGCCGGCATCTTTTCCCAGGTCGGGATGGGCAGGGGTTTCAACGGCTCCGGTTAAGGTCAGGCCGGTACTCTCGTGTGCCAGGGCCACCAGCCGTTGCCCCATCCTTCCTGCAGCACCGGTGATGACGGTACGGACCATGGGGGCCATCAGGACAAAACTCCTGAGGTTTGGAGGGCTTCTTTTAATTTTGGACGGAATTCCTTGGCCAACGTGGTGAGTGGTAGTCGCACTTCATCGGAGCCTTTCCCCATCATGGCCAGTGCGGCCTTAACGGGTATGGGGTTGGTTTCAAGGAATAATGCGCCGAAAATGGGGACCAATTTAAAATGAAGACGGCGAGCTTCCTGGAAATCACCGTTGAGAGCGGCCGACACCATGGAGGACATGTCCTTTGGGGCCACGTTGGCTGTAACGGTGATGACCCCTTTGCCACCCAGGGCCATCATGGGAAGAGTCAAGGGATCATCCCCGGAAAGAACCAAAAAGTCGTCCTTGGTTTGATGAATTATATCGGAAACTTGCTGGAGAGACCCGCTTCCTTCCTTGATTCCCACGATGGATTCAATTTGAGAGAGACGGGCAACGGTCGAAGGTAGCATGTTGATGCTGGTTCTTCCCGGAATATTGTAGAGAATGAGGGGAAGGTCCACCGAGCGGGCAATGGCTTCGAAATGTCTGAAAAGCCCTTCCTGTGTTGGTTTATTGTAATACGGAGTAATCAGGAGGGCGCCATCGGCTCCTGCGGTTTTGGCATGCTTGGTCAGAGAGACGGCTTCTTGTGTGGAGTTGGAGCCGGTACCGGCAATCACGGGAACACGTTTGTGGACCATTTCCACCGTTGCGGCAACCACCCGCTCATGTTCTTCCGGGCTTAACGTGGCCGATTCTCCGGTCGTACCGCATGGGACAATTCCATGTGTACCATTCGAAATTTGAAATTCAATCAACTCTGCCATGGTTTTTTCATCAAATTTTCCATTGGCAAATGGGGTAACGATGGCCACAAAGGAACCGGAAAACATGGGGTTTCTCCCTCAGAAGATTAAAGATTAAAAGAAGGTATGACCTATTTCCCAGACAAGAAGAGCGGCATGGATGGTATCAAAAGCCTAATCGCAAGGGGTTATGCAAATATTTCCGGGATTGATTCTCCGCGAATGAGATCTTCAAAGGTTTCCCGTTGTCGAATGATCATGATCTTATCTTCCTTGATCAAGACCTCGGGGACGCGTGGCCGGGAGTTGTAGTTTGAGGACATCGTAAACCCATAGGCGCCGGCACTCATCACGGCGAGCAGGTCTCCCGGTTGGGGTTGGCTCAGCTTCCGATCTTTAGCTAAAAAATCACCCGATTCACAAATAGGTCCAACCACATCAACGGCATTCACCTGGGCTGATGCATTTTTCATAACTGGAAGAATGTCATGATGAGCTTCATACAAACTGGGGCGTAATAGGTCATTCATGGCCGCATCCACGATGACGAAACGCTTGGTTTCTCCTTCTTTATTGTAAAGTACTTTCGTAACGAGAATGCCCGCATTCCCTACGATGGATCGTCCGGGTTCCAGTATTAAGCGGCACGAAATGGTTTGAAGCAATGGGGAGATGGCTTGGGCCAGATCTTTTGGATGTGGTGGCGTTTCATCTGAATAGGTAATCCCCAACCCCCCGCCAATATTGAGGTATTGAATGTTGAATCCTTTTCTTTGGAGCGCGTCGATCAGCTCCAGGATTTTTTTCAGCGAATCGACGAAGGGCTGGATTTTGGTGAGTTGAGACCCGATGTGTTTGTGAACCCCAACGACTTCAATGTGAGAAAGTTGCTGGGCCGCCTCGAATTCTTCCAAAGCTCGGTCCGCACCAATTCCAAATTTACTTTTTTTCAGCCCTGTGGAAATATACGGATGGGTTTGCGGATCGATATCCGGATTAATGCGCAGGGCTACACGGGCTTTCGTCCCCAGCGCTCCGGCGACCTCATTGAGTTGTCGTAACTCACCCGGCGACTCGACGTTGAACATGAGTATATTGGATTGTAGAGCATACCGGATTTCCTCCGTGGATTTTCCGACTCCGGCAAACACAATCTTTTGAGGAGAAACTCCGGCTTTGAGGGCTCGATATAATTCTCCACCCGAGACGATATCGGCTCCGCAGCCTTCCTTGGCCAAAATGCGTAACACCGCCAGATTGGAGTTGGCTTTCATGGCAAATGCGACGATATGGGGAATGTTTTGAAAGGCGTCTTCAAAAGCCTGAAAATGCCTGATCAGCGTGCGATGGCTATAAATATAACAGGGCGAACCCACCTGATCGACGATGCGTCGAAGCGGGACCTCCTCGCAAAACAGTTCATTTCCGCGGTACTGAAAATCATGCATGGTGGGAAACCTCGTCAAATAATTCCATGTCATTTGGGGAGATGTCGGCCAGTACGGTTTGAAAGGCTTCCTTGAGTTTGCGATACCGCAATTTGGCGTAGGGCGTGATTGTTTGCAGCAATTCGCCGTCCAGAAGCGTGTGAATGGCTTTTGGTGTGGCCTGTCTGACATGTTCGAAGTTCACAACGATGTCCATTTTAGCATCCTTGGCCGCTTGTTTAATCCGTTCCAATAGTTCCTTGGCATTTAAATGGTCCAAGGTGCCCTCTAGTTCGATGATGAGGGCGGCAAAGGCGTCATGTCGCCGGGCTTTCATTTTGAGGCACAACTCATGGGCCTTAGGGATGGGGGTATGATCGGCATGCAGGGCGTTGGGTATCAGATGAGCCGTTTCAAATGTGGGCAGTTTGGCCTGCAAGTTCTTTAATACCTTGGCCAGGGGAGAGAGGCTGCCTTTTGGGGTTGATCGGCAAATCAGTTTTCGAAATTGCCAGTTCATTTCCAGTCTTGGGATGAACCGCTGGCTGGTATGGCTTATTCGATTCCAAATAGATGGCCAGGAATAGAGTTGATGATTAGCCCAGAAAAACCCCTCCTGTAATTGTTCCGGGGTCATGCGGTTAGGTTTGAAGACCACATGTTTCCCGTCATATTTGGCCCAGTCACGATCAAATATTCGTCCTTCACGATTAAAGCGGTCGAAGAGGGCGGTGCCGGGTAAGGGAGTCAGGACATTGAAATAGGCCAATTCAACCTTGTTTCGAATGAGGAAGTCGACGGCGGTTTCAAAGACGGACTCGTCATCGTTATCAAAACCGAAAACAATTCCGGGGTTTACCATGATACCGTGGTCATGAAACATTTTGATTTGGTTTTCGAATTTCCGGACCTGGTTGAATCCTTTATTCGTTTCATCCAAAGAATCTTCTGATAAGGACTCCATTCCCACAAATACGGATACGCATCCGCTGTCCGCGGCAAGTTTGACCATTTCCTGGTCATCACCCAGAAACAGGGTGGATTGGCATCCCCATTTAATGTTGAGAGCTTTAAGCGCCTGCCACAATTCTCGACAATAGGCTCGATGGCTGTTATGAAGATCGTCGACAAATGCCACGATTGAACCTTCTTCCAATCCGACCCAAATCCGGAGAGAAGTGGTAAGGGCATTCCATAGCGAGCCGCGGGTCATCCGCTCGACGACTTCGGATCGCAACCATTCCTTGGCCCGGTTGAGTTCTTCAATGACTTCCGGGACCGGCCTGCGCCTGGTGGTTTTGCCATTGAAAGGAGAAACACTGCAGAATTCACAATCGAAGTGGCATCCCCGTGTCGTAAAGCTGCAGAGTCTGGTCATGTAGGAATCAGGGCTTAACAGTGAAATGCGGGGGCGATGGTAATTGTGAAGTGCGGGGAACTGTTCCATACGGTAGATTCGTTTGAGAGAGCCTGTTTCGACATCGGTGATGACTTGTGGCCATAAGTCTTCAGCTTCTCCGCACACGATGGCATCGCAATATCGAAGCGCTTCGTCAGGGCAATAGGTGGGATGCACACCGCCCAAAATGACCGTCTTCCCTCGTTGGCGGAATGCGGTGGCGATTTCATAGGCGCGGGGCGCATAACAGGTCATGACGGAAAGGCCCACCAGGTCGCAGGGAGTGTTAAAGTCGATGTCTTGTACGGCTTCATCGACCAATTGTACGTCCCAGTGTGGGGGGGTATAGCCTGCGATAACGGGCAAGCTCAACTTGGGAAACCAGATCGAACGACGTTCGCTGGCCGTCATATGATACGGGTTATTGCGTGGATAGGGATCAAGGAGTAAGAGTTTGCGTCGTGTTCCGACCGGTGATGTTACATGATCCATAGGTAAAATTCCTTCAATAGAATTTAAGTGTTACCAAAAGAAAAGTAATTGTAACGTGAAAGTTGTAGAATGAACAATTTTCTTTTCTTAAGTATCTCACCTAGCGAACTCCGATGGGGAAAAAGGAAGGGAGTTCTTCGGGTAAATCGGTTGCCGGTATCACCTCATCTTCCTCCGATGGTATGGCTGACTCTTTTTCGGCTTCTTCCCGTTGTTGTTGTCTTACCTTGGCTTCAATCCCCACATCTTCCGGTGCAATGGGTTTATCCACCGCGCCGCACCCGAGGAAAAGACTAATAAGAATGCCCATGCCGGTGCTTCTCACCATGTTACAGAAAAGGTCGGGGGATTGGGGGAAAGCCTGAGGGGAAACCTTGTGCGCCGGTCCTGTTGTTCCCTGTTTGAGTATGCTCAAGATCGGTTTGGGAGTCATGGATGGCTCTCCTTCCTCTTGGGAAACTTCTTGGTTTCTGCCGTGAGAAGTTTGCCCCATCGTTTCAATTGCAGGTCAACTTGGGCCGGAGCGGTCCCACCGATGATATTTTTCCGTTTAACGGCCGCCTCCGGCGTGAGAACGCCGAAGGCTTCGGCGTCAAAGGCCGGGGAGGCCTGTTGAAGGTCCTCAGCGGACAGTTGGGAAAACTCCTTCCCTTTGGCGAGGCACTCACGGACAAGGCTCCCGACAATATGATGGGAGTCGCGAAAAGGCACACCTTTCAACACGAGGTAGTCGGCCAATTCGGTTGCCAGTAAAAACCCCTCACCGGCGGCGGTTGTCATGGCATCCCCGGAAATCGTGAGCTGTTCGATGAGTTCCGTATAGATATGTACGGTGGCGGAGATGGTTTCCAACGAATCGAAGAGCGGTTCTTTGTCTTCCTGTAAATCGCGATTGTAACTGAGAGGCAATCCCTTAAGAGTGGTAAGGACACTTATTAAATGGCCATAGATGCGGCCCGTCTTGCCTCGAACCAATTCCGGAATGTCGGGATTTTTTTTCTGTGGCATCATGCTGCTGCCCGTACAAAATCCGTCAGACAATTCAGCGAAGTGAAATTCCTGTGAAGACCAGAGTATGAGCTCTTCACTCAGCCTGGAAAGATGCATCATGATAATGGCGCAGGCACTCAGGACCTCCAGGACATAGTCCCGGTCAGACACCCCATCCAGGCTGTTTTGAGTGACCAGTGGGAAATTGAGAAGTGCAGCGGTGTAAGCCCGATCAAGCGGATAGTTGGTCCCGGCCAGAGCTCCGGATCCCAGCGGCATGACGTTAATCCGGGTATAGGCATCCCGTAGCCTGCCTTTATCCCGTTCAAGCATTTCCATGTATGCCATGGCATGATGAGCAAATAAGACCGGTTGGGCCCGTTGGAGATGGGTATACCCGGGCATGATGACGTCTTTATTTCGCTTGGCCAGGGCAAGAAAGGCTAGCTGCAGGCGAGTAAGGTCCTGTTCCAAGTGTATCACGGTATCCCGGAGATATAGTCGAAGGTCCAATGTAACTTGGTCATTCCGGCTACGACCGGTGTGGAGTTTCCCTCCAACCGGCCCCACAATTTGCGTCAGTCGACGTTCGATGCTCATATGGACGTCTTCGTCTTCAGTTTTCCATTCGTGGCGTCCGGCTTGAATTTCATCCCGCACCTGCTTGAGCCCGTTTATGAGAGATGTACATTCCTTTTTGGAAATGATTTTGGCCCGTAAAAGTGTTTTGCAATGGGCAATGCTACCTTCAATATCATAGGCATACAGCCGGCTGTCGAATGCCACCGAAGCGGTGAACCGTTCAACTAACCGGTTGGTGGGTTCCTGAAATCTTCCCCCCCAGGGTTTTGTGCCGGTATCGGACTGAAAACCCCCGGTATCCGAATATTTCAAACGGAGGCTATGTTGTGATGAAGATGGTGGTCGGTTGGGTTTTTTCATAATCAGGCAGTACCACTTGGCATATCGGCTAGCGGCCGATCGGATGGATGGCATGTCTGGTGGCTAACCGAAGTGCCTGCAGTTGGATGAATCCTGCGGCATCCTTCTGATCATAGCCTGTACCCGCTTCAAATGTGGATATATGCTGTTGGTAAAGGGATTGCTGGGATTTTCTTCCAAGAACGGTGCAGTTGCCTTTGTACAGTTGTAAGCGTACCGTCCCGCTGACATCTTGCTGGATCTGGTCGAAAGCCGTTTGCAGCATAATCCGTTCAGGGGAGAACCAGAACCCATTATAAATCATTTCCGCATATTTTGGCATGAGACTGTCACGAAGGTGCATGACTTCCCGGTCAAGGGTCAGCGATTCCACGGCTCGGCGGGCGATATGCAGAATCGTTCCCCCTGGTGTTTCATAAACCCCACGCGACTTCATGCCTACAAAACGGTTTTCGACCAAATCTACTCGCCCGATCCCGTGTTTTCCGCCAAGCTGGTTTAATTTGGCCAGCAAGGCCGCCGGGCTCAAGGCTTTGCCATCGAGGGCGACGGGATTGCCCCGTTCAAAATGCAGAGTCAGAGTGGAGGGAGTGGAGGGTGCTTCCTGCGGGGAAACCGTCATGCGAAACATGGAATTGGGGGGCGGGGTCCAGGGATCTTCCAATACACCGCCTTCATAGCTGACATGAAACAGGTTGAGGTCCATGCTGTAGGGCTTGGCTTTGGTGACCGGAATGGGGATGCGATGGGTTTGGGCGTAATTGACAAGGTCTTGCCTGGAACCCATAGCCCATTCCCGCCAGGGTGCAATAACCCGGAGCTTCGGATTGAGTGCCGCGAATGTGAGTTCGAATCGTACCTGGTCATTCCCCTTGCCGGTGGCTCCATGGCTGACATAGTCGGCCTTTTCTTTTCTGGCCAGTTCGGCCTGTCGTTTGGCAATCAAAGGACGGGCGATCGACGTTCCCAGTAAATAGGAATTTTCATATACCGCATTTCCCCGCAACATGGGAAACACATACTCAGAGACGAATTCTTCACGCAGATCCTCGACGTACACTTTACGGGCTCCCACGCTACGGGCTTTTTGTCGGATTGCCTGAAGATCTTCTCCTTGCCCGAGGTCGGCACAAAAGGCGATAACCTCACAGCCTCGCTCTTCTCGAAGCCAATGTAAAATGACCGAAGTGTCAAGCCCGCCTGAATAGGCCAGGATGACTTTTGGTTTGGTGGACCGTTGGCGATTTTTGGGTTGAGCCCGTCGTATGCGCGGGTTGGGAGAAGGCTGAATGACGGAGCGTTGGTTCATTTGGGGCGTTTTCCCAGCCATTCCACGAGAATGGCTTTTTGAATGTGAAGCCGATTTTCTGCTTGATCCAAGACGATGGACTGAGGACCATCCAGGACCTCGGCCGAAATTTCCTCCCCACGATGGGCCGGTAAACAATGCATGACCATCGCGTCGGGTTTGGCGTATTTCATAAGTTGGTTATTGACTTGATATGGGGCCAGCGCGGCCATTCGAGCTTGGCGTTCCGATTCCTGGCCCATGCTGATCCAGACATCGGTGTAAATGACATCCGCCTGATCCGCTGCCTGAAACGGATCAGTGGTAATGGAAATGTCTGCCCCTGTCCGAGCGGCTTCATCTTGAGCGCGTTTGACCAATTCGGGGTCCGGTTCGTATCCGGATGGGCACCCCACTGTCACATGCATGCCGATTTTGGCTCCAATTTCGATCAGGGAATGAGCAATATTATTGCCGTCCCCGATGTAGGCCAGTTTTAGCCCCGTGACCATGCCTTTCAGTTCCCGAATGGTCATGATATCGGCCAAGGCCTGACAGGGGTGACAATAATCGGTCAGGCCGTTGATAACGGGGATGGAGGTGTGACGACTCCATTCTTCCAAGGCATTCTGCTCAAAGGTCCGGACGACAAGTCCATCCAGGTAGCGAGTCAGGACTTTAGCTGTATCTGCCAGGCTTTCTCCCCGACTCAGTTGGATTTTTTCGGAAGCCAGGAATAAGGCCTGCCCGCCTAACTGATTCATACCTGCCTCAAAGGATACGCGCGTTCGTGTGGATGGTTTCTCAAAAATGAGCCCAAGGGTTTTCCCTCTGAGTGGCGTAACGATCCGTCCCTTCCTCTGGTCCGCCTTCAATTTTGCAGCAAGTTGAATGAGTTCAATGATCCCTTGCTGAGGGAGGTCCCAAATGGTTAGCAGGTCCTTGGGGAAAGGGAGTCGTTTCGGCCGAACACGGGGCGTTCCGATTTTTGATCGTGTCGCAGAATATTTCCTGAGAGCCATTGACCTAATTCCGCGTCGAGAGAACGTTGGATAGGACCGACAACAGCCGGTCCACCTGCGTGGTGGTAATGATGAGAGGAGGTACAAATCGTAAGACGCGTCCCATCGTGCAATTGATTAGAACACGACGATCCATGCATTCCAGCACAATGGGTTTTCCATCCAATCGAAGTTCCAATCCCTGAAGCAGGCCGATGCCACGGGCTTCCACAATACATGGATACTGATCTCTGAGGGTTGCCAGGCCTTTGGACAAATAGTCTCCCATAGCTTGTCCCTCATTGAGCTTTCCCCCGACGGTCAAGATATTCAAGACGGTTAAGGCTGCGGCACACGCGAGAGGATTGCCTCCAAAAGTTGAAGCATGTGAACCGGGTTCGAAGCCCTCGGCGACCTCTCGCGTTGCCAGGCAGGCACCAATGGGCAGGCCCCCGCCCAGCCCTTTCGCTAATGTCATAATGTCGGGGGTGATGCCGAAGTGTTCATAGGCGAACATTTTTCCCGTCCGTCCGATACCTGTTTGGACCTCATCGAAAATGAGAAGGATGTTCCGTTTTGAGCAGATTTCGCGAACGGTTTTCAGATAAGCTGCCTGGGGAACCCTCACGCCTCCTTCGGCCTGAATGGGTTCAACCATGATGGCTCCAGTTTCTGGCGTTATATTCTGCTCCAGTGCATCGATATCGTTAAACGGCACGTAGCGGAACCCGGGGACGAGTGGCCCAAATCCTTCTTGCAGTTTGGGCTGGCCGGTGGCGGTCAGGCTTGCCAACGTTCTCCCATGAAATGAGTTGATCATGGTGAGAATTTCGCTTCGTTCCGGGCCAAAATGTTTAATGGAAAAACGTCTGGCCAGTTTAATGGCAGCTTCATTGGCTTCAGTCCCACTGTTACAGAAGAAGACCTTGTCGGCAAAAGACAGTTCCGCAAGCCGTTGTGCGAGCCGGCTTTGCGGTTCGGTGTAATACAAATTTGATGTATGGATCAGTTGCCGAGCCTGTCGCGTGATGGCCTCTACGATGTCGGGATGGGTATGCCCAAGGACGTTCACCGCAATACCAGCTACGCAATCCAGATATTCCCTTCCCTCCGCATCGTATACAAAGCATCCCTTGCCTCGAATCAATGAAATCGGGAGCCGGGCATAGGTGTTCATCAGGAATTGATCTGAGAGTTGTTGGAGTTCCGGTGTCAGCATGGTAGACCTTGTAACATCCAAGGAAAAAGGGTTGCGGTGTGCTTCTGAATCAGGTGTCCATTATTTTTCGTCATTCTGAGGAAAACAAGTGTTAAGCGTTGCGGTGACTATGGGCGAGGTAGAGTATGAAGTTTCCGGAGAAAAGAAGGTCCAGGATGTCATCCGAATTTTGTATGGCCTCGCCGGTTTGCCCATTGGCCTGTTTGGAATAGTATTTCATATTATTTCTCATGCAGGACCATTGCCAAAACCCGCGTGAACAAAGGCGAATTTATCATATAGTCTTTGAAATCCGCAATAAACGGGGCATCACGATGGAGAAAATCACTACGAAGACTGCCATCAGTCAGGAAGGATAAGTGTCGGGGGAGGTTAGTTTCCCGGTGCGCGGGCTAACGCATGGACACGGGAGTGTTTTGTCGGCGGAGATCGTAGGCTAACCCCAATTTACTGAGTGTCCAAATCAGCCATTTAGACGGATCAAAATTGTACCATTGCGGACCGTTACGGTAATCGCTTTGGTAGGTATGGTGATAATTGTGATATCCCTCGCCGAAAGTCAGAAGAGAAATGAGCCAACTGTCACGGCTGGAATCTCCTGTGCCGTGAGGTTGGTCGCCCCAAATATGGCAAATGGAATTGATGAAAAATGTGGAGTTCAGGACTAAAAAGACGCGGGCCAGCCCGGCTAATAAAAAACAACCCAGACCGCCAATCCACCCGTTGTACATGAACCCAACGATGAATGGCAGGGCAAGGCCGCTCAAGACAATAGCCAGATAATTCCGATGTTGCCACATGATAAAGGGGTCTTGCATCAGTTTTGCGGAATATTTGGGATCACGATGAGGATCCTTCCAAAAAATCCACCCACAATGACTATGCCAAAACCCAAGTTTCGCATTGTAAGGGTCTTCTTCCTGATCACAACGGGCGTGGTGACGGATATGATCGCCTGCCCATCGTAAGGCAGAATTTTCCAATGCCATTCCACCGGCAATTAAAAGTGCGACTTTGACCCAATTCTTGCACTTAAAGCTCCGATGGGCAATGAATCGGTGGTAGCCGACGGTGATTCCAAGTCCTGTCACCGTATAGAGGATAAAAAACATTGTCCAGTCTACCCATGAAAAACCATAGGTATATCCAAATATGGGAACGCCAACGACGGTGGCTAACACGATCATTCCGAAAAGAATCATGGTCGGATAATCGCGTTGAGGGGTTCCGATTTGTGATGGATCGGCGGTTCGTGACATATTTAAACGTTCCTCTTTTTTTGTGGGCTAGTGCATATCTGACGCACAACCTTGCACCTTTCCTGGGAAAGGGGAGTTCAGTGACCGTAATCTGTTGTGTAGTGATTGGGAAACGATCCTTACACGAGGCTTCTTTTACCGTTCATTTTTTTAAGGACATTACCAACCGGCACTTTTGAGATCAATCCTTCTCAAGTAAAAGAGCGGATGAAGGATACAGGCAAGTAAGTTGTAAAGTAAAGAGAGAAATAAAAAAATAGTAATTGGAATGCATTCAGACTCCCTCATTATACCAGGGTTGGCTCTTAAAGCCAGTGTGAATTTTCGGGGGAGGTCGAAGTGATTTGAAGGTTGAGGTAAGCAGAGACGGATACCCGCGCTGGGGCGCACTTTTCTGGGGTTGAGGGAACCCGTTCGACCAGGGAAGGCGGTGATCCTTACTTTGGCCGTTCGGGTTCCCCTGAGTCCTTTGACCTTAGTAACGATACGTTTCGGGTTTAAATGGCCCCTGAACGTCCACACCAATGTAATGGGCTTGTTGTGAGGTAAGTTTGGTGAGGACGCCACCGAATCCCCGTACCATATGGGCCGCAACCTCTTCATCCAAAATCTTGGGAAGCACTTGGACGGTCGGCTTTTTCGGTTCAGGTCGATCCGCAAACTTTTGTTCGAACAGATAAATCTGGGCCAAAACTTGATTGGAAAACGATCCATCCATCACTCTTGAGGGATGGCCTGTGGCGTTTCCCAGGTTAACCAATCGACCTTCGGAGAGTAGAATCAGGTGATCGTTGGTGGTGATGTTGCGATAAACCTTGTGCACCTGTGGTTTAACTTCTTCCCATTTCCAGGTTTTGCGCATAAAAGCGGTATCGATTTCATTATCGAAATGTCCGATGTTGCACACAACCGCTCCACACTTGAGGGTTTGGAGTATGGCGGAATCGCACACATTGTAATTCCCGGTTGCGGTCACCACCAAGTCAATAGTGTTCAGTAATGCCGTATTGACGTCCTCCACGCGTCCGGTATTGATCCCGTCCCGGTAAGGGGAGACGACTTCATAGCCGTCCATGCAGGCCTGCATGCCGCAAATGGGATCGATTTCAGCAACTTTGACAATCATCCCTTCCTGTCTGAGCGATTGCGCCGAACCCTTTCCGACATCTCCATACCCAATCACGAGCGCCTTCTTGCCTGATAATAAATGATCGGTGGCGCGTTTGATCGCGTCGTTCAGGCTGTGACGGCAACCATACTTATTGTCGTTTTTTGATTTGGTGACGGAGTCGTTAACATTGATGGCAGGTACCTTCAGTGTGCCTTTTTTCATCATTTCCTGGAGTCGATGCACTCCTGTTGTGGTTTCCTCGGTGATCCCATGGACGTTGTCCAGCACAGCTGGATACTTGTCGTGCAACATTTGGGTGAGATCCCCTCCATCGTCCAGCACCATATTGGCATCCCAGGGCTTTCCGTTCTTTAAGATGGTTTGCTCGATGCACCATTCATATTCTTCCTCCGTTTCGCCTTTCCAGGCATAGACCGGAATGCCTTTGGCGGCGATGGCTGCTGCGGCGTGATCCTGCGTTGAAAAAATGTTGCAGGAGGACCATCGGACCTCGGCTCCTAATTCAATTAAGGTTTCAATAAGGACGGCTGTTTGGATAGTCATATGGATACAGCCGAGGATCTTCGCTCCCTTTAGTGGCAGCATCGTACGATATTTGTCTCGTAAGGCCATGAGGGCCGGCATTTCTGTTTCGGCAATTTGAATTTCTTTCCTGCCCCAGTCCGCAAGTTGGATGTTGGCAACTTTATAATCATGAAGTGTTTTTTCGATTTCAGTGGCTGTAGTCATAATGAATGCTTCCTCCTTATGGTCTGCAGGAAAAACTTAGAAGAAGGGAACGAAGTCGTCCATCCCCCGGGTGTTCTTTGGAAATGGAGGGCCTATAGGCCGGCTTCCCGTTTTAACAGGCCGGTTTTATCGGTTTTTTCCCAGGTAAAACTTGGCTCGGACCGTCCGAAATGGCCATATGCCGCGGTCAATTGATAGATAGGGCGCCGCAGCTTAAGATGGTCAATGATTCCGCGGGGGGTCAAAGGAAAATGTTTTTTGACTAATTGCTCGATTTTTTCTATGGGAGCTTTTTCCGTTCCCTTCGGGTCAATAAGGACCGACACCGGTTCGGGTACTCCGATGGCATAGGCCAGTTGAACTTCACATTTTTCGGCAAGGTTGGCTCCGACGATGTTTTTGGCAATATATCGTGCCATATAGGAGGCTGAGCGATCGACCTTACTGGGATCCTTTCCCGAAAACGCTCCCCCCCCGTGGCTCCCCACGCCACCATAGGTGTCCACAATGATTTTTCTGCCGGTCAGGCCCGTATCTCCCATGGGCCCTCCGGTAACAAAGCGTCCGGTCGGGTTAATGTGAAATTTCACTTTTTTGACGTCGAACAAGCGTTTCGGCATGACTGGAACGATCACTTTTTCCAGAATTTCCGCTTCAATTTTCTTGGATGTGACGGAGTCGCTATGTTGGGTGGAAACAACGATGGTATCAATCCGAACGGGCTTTCCGTTTTTGTATTCCACCGTGACTTGAGCCTTTCCATCAGGCCGAACCCAGGGCAGGATGTTTTTCTTGCGCACTTCGGCTAACCGACGTGTCAGTCGGTGAGCCAACACGATTGGTATGGGCATGAGTTCATCGGATTCATTGGAGGCATACCCGAACATCAGTCCTTGGTCTCCGGCGCCGCCGGTGTCGACTCCCATGGCAATGTCCCCCGATTGGGAATGAATGGCTGTCAAGACGGAGCAGGTTCGGTAGTCGAAGCCCCAGGTGGCATCGGTGTAACCCACCTGCCTGATGGTATCCCTGATAATTTCGGGTATTTCCACATAGGCCTTTGTTGAGATTTCACCTGCCACAAATGCCAAGCCTGTGGTGAGAATGGTCTCACAGGCCACACGGCAATTCTTATCTTTGCTGATAATCGCGTCCAGGATGCCGTCGGAAATCTGATCGGCGATTTTGTCGGGATGTCCTTCTGTAACCGATTCCGAGGTAAACAGAAAATTGGTTTGTCTCATCGAATTCCTCCACCAAATTGCTGACCTTTTTCCTGTCAATTAGGTTGGGGCCATAAGTTAGTAAGTCAAAAAACAAAGTTTCACTTTAATCAAAAGAAATTAGGTATGCAAATTTATTATGAGAGAAAATGCATATTTTTCGGTCAATTTCGGTCGATATTGATGCCTTAAAATGGTTGCTTTAACTATAGAATGCGGTCAAGTGCCGGAATTCTTTTATGGTTATCCTCATATATGGAGATTTTTTTATAATGGTGTAGCCTCAAAAAAATAAAAAACAATTGAGGGAGAGGTATTGGTAATCAGCGCACTACATGAACGGTGCGGAAAAGTTAAATGTAAAGGTACATTGTATGGGCATTCAGATTTTTGTAAAGATCCCTCTAGTCTGGTGGGAAGGGGCATAATCCCGTGGGTAGGATTGAGTTACGTAAATAAAACTAGGTTGGTGATGTGTGCAAAGGGGGTCGTGGAGACCGTCTAATAACTGTGTAAGTTGCAGTTTTTTAAGGGGAAGTCGACTTTAATGCCTTCCATGGCGATGGGTTGCATTGCTCAAATTGGGGGTGCTACACTCCCACCTTATTTTCTTTTGAAAATGCCCACTTAATAATATGTTTGGCCAAACCGTGGATGCGGAGGGTTTGGTGCAGCTTTTTTTGTCAGGAATCTCTGAAGGAGGCAGCCGTAATGTATAAAACCATATACGTCCCAGTCGACAATTCTGACCATTCAAACATGGCGGTTGAACTGGGGGTGCAATTTGCTAAGACATTTGGATCGAAAATTGTCGGAAGCCACGTGTATGCGGCTAAGATGCATGACAAGCGCTTCAAACAGATGGAAGCCGGCCTTCCGGAGGAATATCATGACGAGAAGGAACTTGATCGACAAAGGCAAATCCATGATTCACTGATTACCCGTGGCCTTCAGATCATTACGGACTCTTATTTGGACTTTGTGGACCAAAAATGTACCGAAGCCAATATCCCGCTCGAACGTCGATCGCTGGAAGGCCGTAACTGGAAAGTGTTGGCCGAGGACATCAATAAAAATGGATATGATTTGACCATCATGGGGGCGGTGGGAGTTGGGGCGGTAAAAGATTCCGTCATCGGGAGCAACACCGAACGGGTCATCAGAAGAGTCCGGAATTCTGATATGTTCATTGTCAAAGATCTGAAGCCGATGAACAGTGGGAAAATTGTCGTGGCCGTGGATGGGAGCCCTTACTCCTTTGGTGGGTTAAAGACCGCCTTGGCTTTGGGCAAGGCATTAAATAGGCCCGTGGAGGCCATTTCGGCATTCGATCCCTATTTTCACTATGCGGCATTCCATAGCATTTCCGGGGTTCTGAACGAGGAAGCAGGCAAGGTCTTCCGTTTTAAGGAGCAGGAAAAGCTCCATGAAGAAGTTATTGATAGCGGTTTAGCCAAGATCTATCAATCCCATTTGGACATATCCCGGGAAGTGGCACAAGAAGAAGGATGGGATATCAAGACAACCCTCTTAGATGGGAAAGTCTTTGAAAAAGTGATCCAATATGTCAGGAAGGAGCAACCCTGGTTGCTGATCCTTGGTCGAATTGGTGTGCACAGTGATGAAGATATGGATATTGGAAGCAATACGGAAAATCTTCTGAGGCTCGCTTCCTGCAACATCCTCATTTCCAATAGGAAATTCGTTCCACCGATTGATACCCAGGCGGAATATACCATCGCGTGGACTGAAGAGGCCCTTCGAAGAATGGAAAAGATCCCGGTCTTTGCGCGTGGAGTGGCCAAAACGGCCATCCATCGTTTTGCTATTGAAAAAGGGCATACGATCATCAGTAATTCGGTAATTGACGATGCCGTCGGGGATATTCTTCCCAAAGGGGCTATGGATGCCATGAAAGCCCTTGGCGGAACCTTGGAGGCTGCAGGGGTGGACCGTAATGCCATGCAGGCAGATGATGAAGTGGCCAAAGACTTAATGGGGTCGACTTTAAGTGGCATGATGGATCAGGTGGTCCAGGAAAAGCCGGTGTCCGTCGATCCCTCAATGAGTCCAAGCACCAAGTCTTATTTGGAGCGGATGTCCAAAACCTATTATGTCTGTGGCGGATGCGGATACATTGGGAAGGGTGATCATCCGGTGCAGTGTCCGGTGTGTGGGCTGGCTGGAGACAAGTTTAAGGAAGTGGATAAGGCGGTTTTTGATGCCGCGGCCAAGGCGGAGGGCGGCTTAGAGACCCAATTGGCCTATGATGATATTCCCATGCAGTGGACAAAAGATGCGCGTGAAGCCATTCGTGCCGTCCCGGCCGGGTTTCAGCGGCGTCGCGCAAAGGCCAAGATTGAAAAAACGGCACGAAAATTAGGGATGACGACTATTACATTGGAATATGCGGCCCCGATGATTAAGGAAGCTGCTGACGAGGAATACACGCCGATATTTGCTAATAAGAAGACATCGGAGGAGGAAGGGGAGGCACCAAAAACCAAGGAGGAACACCCTGGCCAGGATGCCGGTTCTCCGTATACCTGGGAGCCCGAAGCGTTGAAACGGTTGGAGCGGGCTCCGGCGGGGTTCATGCGTGATTGTACAAAAGCCCTGATCATAAAACATGCTGAGAAAATAGGGACAACCGTCATTACGCTGGAGGTGGCGACTCAAGGTATTGAGGAAGCCAAGCATACGATGGAAGAGGCCATGAAATCAGGGAATGTCAAGGATATTGTGGCTCGCCTGACTAGTGCAGGATCACCTTCCGAAGCCCAATCCCAGGTCGGTCAACATGGGTAAGTCGCTGCCTGTTCTCAATTCCTTTCTGAATTCCCTCTCTTCTCTGGGGTCGGAAGCCATAAGCCGGTTTGGATCTGTGGGCCCTAAATCGGGAGCACCAGGAGACGGGCGAACTGTCGATGATTTTAAGCCGTACTTGGTGGCGTTAAATCTCACGAAGCGGTGTAATCTGAAGTGTGATCATTGTTATTTGGATGCCACCACCAAAATAAGTGGGGGGCACGACGAACTGACAACGGAAGAATGTTTTCGGTTAATTGATCAAATAGCCGAAGTGAATCCCGGGTGCCTGCTGGTTATCACCGGAGGTGAGCCTCTGGTGCGGCCTGACATATTGGAAATTGCCAGGCATGCAGTCGGACACCGGTTTATGGTGGTCTTCGGGACGAATGGTATGCTGATTACGGACGAAGTGGCCCAAAAAATGGTTGAGATCGGAGTCATGGGTGTAGGCATCAGCATCGATTCGTTGGATTCTTCCAAGCACGACGCATTCAGGGGCCTTCCCGGTGCCTTTGCCGGAGCGCTTGCCGGTATTGAGGCTTGCAAGCGAAACGGTCTGCAATTTCAAATTCATTTCAGTGCCCAGCCCATGAATTATCAGGAGTTGCCGGCTGTTATTGATTGGGCGCATGAGATGGGAGCAAAAGTGCTTAATGTGTTTTTCATGGTCTGTACCGGACGGGGCGAGGAATTGACCGACATCACTCCTGAACAATATGAGGAAGTACTGGGGTTCCTGGTGGAGTGCCAGGATAAATATCAGGATATGTTGGTGAGGGCTCGATGTGCGCCGCACTTCAAGCGATTGGCCTATGAGAAAGACCCCAACTCACCAATTACCAAAGCACAAGGCTACATGGGTGGTGGATGCTTGGCCGGCACCAATTATGCCAGGGTGACACCCAATGGAGATTTGACCCCCTGTCCTTACATGCCATTGTCCGCCGGGAATATTCGGGAGTCAAGCTTCGTCAACCTCTGGGAACAGTCTGAAATTTTCAATTCGTTTCGTTACCCCCATTTGAAGGGGAAGTGCGGTGATTGTGAGTATAGTGAAATCTGTGGAGGGTGTCGGGCAAGACCCTATGTCGATCATGGCGATTGGATGGATGAAGATGAGTGGTGTTTGTACACCCCAAAAGGTGGGGAAAAGGTTCAGGTCGCCTTCAATACACCGGAGGAATCAACGGTGACGTGGGATTCTGCCGCCCAACAACGTCTCGATCGGATTCCATATTTTCTGCGGGCAATGGTCAAGAAGGGCGTGGAGCGTCATGCCGTTGAGCAAGGGATTCCTATGGTCACGGTCGACTTAATGGAAGAACTTCGTAAGCGACGATTCGGAAATGAAAAACCAGTTTTTAGGTTCTGACCGATCGAGTAGACTATGTTGGCGATTTTTTACAAATTCTCGTGGGTTTCAGTATTCTGCTGATGGATTCTCTCATAGGGGTCCTGACCGACCTAAACAAACTCATTCCTATTTTGATTCATTGGTTTCATTTATTGTCCGCCGTGATCTGGATAGGGGGGTTGGCTTATCTGGTTATGGCTGTTACGCCTGGGCTGAAAGCGGCCGTCCCAAGAGAATTCATCCGACCGATATCAGAAACGTTCTATCGGCAATATAAACGGGTAGTGGGGATGATCTTGGTGGTCATCCTGTTTACTGGAGGGTTGAACCTTCATTATGTCAGTCAGGGAATGGAGATGGCCACGGGGGAGGGAGTCGGCCATCATGCCAAGTATCTCACTGTGTTGTTTATTAAATTAACGCTGGTTCTGGGGGTCTTGACCATATTTCTTTATACCATCATATTCAAGAACGAACCTACCGAGGACGAGGCCGATGAAGAATCTGAAGAAACGGCCTACGAGCCTGTCCCGTTTCAGCGTGTGGCCTTGTGGATGGGAGTCTTTATCATTCTTTGCGCCGCAGCGATGAAGCATCTTCATACCTAAGTCCGTTCTCTCCATTTTTGTAGATTTCCCATTCATGCGGGTTGAAAAGGCCTCGCCCTCCGTCGCTGAACTGATTCACGTGGTCGTTCCCCTAGAAAGGTGAAGGCATATCAAAGGTGATGCAAGGTGGGCCATGGCAGTCGATCCTCTGATTTTCCAGGAAATAGGGGTGGACTTTGCGCGGTTCCCGGGAGGTATATTCCTTTCCACCGGTTCGCTAGGAGTGAGGTGATCCTGCCCAACCATACACGCACACATTCCGGAGGCCACGCTTCCCTCAATGGATACCGGTGTTCTTGAGAAGATGAAAGATACCCCATGACTCAGCGACAAAAGAGAAAATCCGATTCAGAGACGCAGCAGGATACGCTGCAATCATCTTTGTTGATTGCCGGGAACCCTTTTCCTGGTTGGGAAGGGCTCCCGGTAATAGCCATTGTGGGGAGACCCAATGTTGGGAAATCAACACTGTTCAATCGAATCGTCGGCCACCG
Source organism: Candidatus Inrsubterrania sp. (assembly GCA_039794325.1). GTDB lineage: Bacteria > Nitrospirota > Nitrospiria > Nitrospirales > UBA8639 > JACKFE01. Next base: position 4,356 of record JBDIVP010000021.1, on the reverse strand, counting down.
GGCGGCAATTGTTGATGATATGTCGGGTGTCACCCGTGATCGTAATATCGCCCGATGCGAATATCAAAACCGGAATTTCAGATTGATGGATACGGGTGGATTGGATTTGAACGCACAAGAGGTCATCCTTGAGCAGATTAAACGCCAAACACAATTGGCTATCGATGAAGCCGACATTATTATCGCCGTGATGGATGGTCGGGCGGGGCTGTCGCCTTTGGATATGGATTTGGCCGAACTGCTGCGACAAGTCACCAAGCCGGTTTTTCTTGCGGTGAATAAAATTGATACCCCGAAATCCGAGCCGTTATTGGCTGATTTTTACCAATTAGGATGGGACACGATCTATCCGATTTCCTCGGAAGGGGGGATGGGTGTTGATGAATTGCTTGAAGCCTGCCTGCCTTATCTGCCAACGAGTCACGAGGAGCCCCCTCAACCCGACTATCCGCGCGTGGCCGTGGTCGGTCGGCCTAACGTGGGTAAGTCGACCTTGGTCAATGCTATTTTGGGAGAAGAGCGTCTGATTGTCAGCGATCTTCCCGGGACCACGAGAGATCCAATCGATACCCAGGTGAAGAGAGGGAAAAAGGGATATGTCTTTACCGACACGGCAGGACTCAGGCGAAGAGGGCGGGTCGAAAGGGGCATTGAAGGCTATAGCGTGGTTAGGGCAATTCGGGCCTTGGGCCGATCCGACGTGGCGGTTTTGTTGCTGGATGGGGTGGAAGGAGTGACGGAGCAGGATACGAAAATCGCGGGACTGATCAATAAACAGGGAAGGGGTTGTGTCATTTTGGTCAATAAATGGGATCTGCGGCAAGGAGATCCTGAAGCGCGATCAAGGTATAACCTGGACTTGGCCAGGCGTTTCCCATTTTTTACGCATGTGCCGGTCATGTTTGCTTCTGCAAAACGATCTACGACATTGAAAAAACTCTTCCCCCTCATTGATCAAGTGATGACCGATTTTTCCAAGCGGGTCCCTACCGCCAAGCTCAATCAATTTTTTCAGCGTATTTTGGAAAAACATCCCATTACACTTAAAAAAGGTAGTCCCCAAAAGTCATTTTTTATCACCCAGGTGGCTGTCAAGCCTCCGACATTTGCCCTCTTTATCAAAAATGCACAGGAAGTCCCCACCTCCTATATCCGGTTTCTCGAGAATTCAATTCGGAAGGAGTTTGGGTTTGTAGGTACCCCCCTTAAATTACTGGTACGCAGGAAATGATGCGGGTCCCACGGTCCTGAATGAATGTGGAAATGGCTCCAGTTTCTCTTTGAAGTTGAAAAAGGGATTCGGTACAATTTTGCCTTATGAAGGGAGTCGTCTTCAGTAGTGTCTTTGTTGTGTCTATGGTTGCCGGGTGGAGCATTGCTTCTTCGCCGGAATCAGGGGAAGTGAATTCCCAGGCCGATATTGAACAAGGGCAAGCCCTTTATCTAACCCATTGCATGGAATGCCACGGTTCCGGAGGCCGGGGAGATGGCCCTCGAGCCGCCTTCTTGGCCCCGCGGCCGGGTAACTTAATTTCCGCCGCCACTTCTTCAAAAACGGATAAGGAATTGTTGGAAATCATCGATGATGGGGTACCCCGCACCGCCATGCCAGGATGGAAAGATAAACTTTCAGAAGAAGAAAGGCTCAATGTACTGGCCTTTGTAAGATCTTTGATTCACTTTCAAGATCCGTCCCCTACACCTTCTCCGCCTTGACCTCCTCTGTGAGGATGATCGCTGTCTCCCATCTGTTTTTCGAAGACTCCTGACGGTTTATCAGTATCATTCCCATACACATAGTGCTTCGCTTCATCGCTTCGGACGATTCCTAGACGATCTTTTGATCTGGGGCCGTGGGAAATCCGCCAAAGCCTGAAAATAATGGACGAACGCTTTGATGCCCCCGGAAGCCTGCCCCCAATCGAAAAATTCATTGGGAGCATGATAACCATGTTCGGGGAGACTGAGTCCCATAAATAAAATAGGCACCTTCCAGGCTCGCTGTAAGAGGGCGATAGCTCCGATCGATCCTCCTTCCCTGACAAAAACCGGGCGGCGTCCAAATCCTTGAGAGACCGCTTCCTGTAAGGCATGGGCATAGGGCCCTTCCGAAACCCCTTTGAAAGGTTCCAATTCTCCTTCATTGGTGACTTCAATGTCAGGATTACGGTTGCGGATATGTTTTTTGAGGAGCCGGAAAATTTTGGCAGGCTGTTGATTGGGGACCAACCGCATGCTGACTTTTAATTCCCCCCAGGCAGGCACTACGGTTTTCACCCCTGGTCCCATATGTCCCCCTACCAAGCCATGAATCTCGAAGGTCGGTGACGCCCAAATGCGTTTTAACAACTCCTGGGGATCTGAGGTTCGAAGGGAACGCAGTTGAAAGGCATCCTGAAATCGACGGACGTGAAATCCTGACGCAACGAAGTCTTTCAGTTCTCTTGTCGTCGGGGGAATCACCTCATTGTAAAATCCCGGGATTTTCACCCGGCCGGTTTTGGCGTCAAGGCAGGAATAGGCAGCATCGCACAGCTCGGCCAAAGGATTGCGAGCCCCTCCGCCTGTCAGGCCTGAGTGGATATCAGTTTCACCCGTACGGAGAAACAGCCGGGCTGCCACGAGGCCACGTAACCCGCAGGATAGTGCCGGCCGATTTCTGGCGACCCAGATCGTGTCGGACACCAGAACCGAATCCGAAGGTTTGACGATTTTTCGATTGGCAAGGACTTGTGAAAAATTCGGGCTGCCTATTTCTTCCTCTAATTCCCAAAGAACCCGAATGTTGAGCGGAATACGGGCCTCTCCGGCAAATCGAGCGGCCATCAGGGCTGTGAGTGCCGGGCCTTTATCGTCTGTTGTTCCCCGACCGCCATAGTGCTCATCATGTTTGGCAAACACAAATGGCGGGTTGCGCCATTCCGGCTCGTTGGCAGGCTGCACATCCAAATGATTGTAGATAGTCACGGAAGGATATTGCCGCCCTGCAAACCATTCGCCTGTCACGCTGGGATGTCCATCAGTTTCGACAACGGATGCCCGTGCTCCAAATGATTCCAGATATTGAACGGCCAGGGTAGCCATTTTCCGGATGTCGGGCTGGTGGACAGGATCCGAGCTGATAGAAGGAATTTCCACCATCTGCCCGAGCATATCTTCAAAGGTCGAACGGTGGTCAGTGATAAACGACTCCAGTGTTGATGGGTGAAATGTCATATCGATCGGTTTCCTCGACCGCTTGAAAAGTGAAAGTTCAGTGAATGAGGGCCATGGTCGGTTCGTTGACCGTGATGAGACAAGAGCCACGAATTCGGCATCAGAGAATCCTTACCCAATGGAAAATGGCACCGGCGCAAACGTCACAATAAAGATGGCTAACGCAGCCCAGGCCACCCAGCGGCGTTTTTTCCCGAGGGTGGTATAGGGGTCCGCGACCGGTGGGTGAGCAATTCCGACAATGCCAGCCAATCCAACCCAAATAATCCATCCGGGCCAGCCCGTCAGACCTAAATAAATCAGGATGGGAATGATAGCCAGAGCCAATGTTCGTTGACGGCGTCCCAGGACGGCATAGACGACATGGCCCCCGTCCAGTTGACCAAGAGGTAAAAGGTTGATGGCCGTCACAAAAAACCCAAACCAGGCGGCGAAGGCGATTGGATGAAGGACGATGTCATGGGTTGGTGGGATGGGGCCGAACATGATCCAGGCAAAAAACTGAAGCAGCAACGGTTCGCCCAATTGCAATCCGAATGTCTGACTTCTGGGTATAACCTGTGAGTAATGTAGGCCTATGACTATGGCAATCACGGCAGCGATAAATCCGGCGATGGGGCCGGCGACTCCGATATCGAACAGTGCTCTGCGGTTCATAATGGGAGAACGCATGCGGATGACGGCGCCGAATGTGCCGATAAAATGCGGGGGACCGGGGATAAATAAAGGAAAAGATGCTGGTACCCGGTGAATCCGTGAGAGTACATAATGCCCTAATTCATGGGTGACCAGAATGCCCAGGAGAGTGGCCGCAAAGGGAAGGCCATTAAGTAAAGAGCCAGGGTACCGTATCAGGAAATCCAACGCTCCCGAAACAGGTTTGGTGTTGACATTCAAGGCGCCGGCCCAAAGAGTCGTGAAGATCGTCAGGGCAAACAAAAGGAGGGGCAGACCCCATCTGGAAAAGCTTCCGGGAGAAGGGAGCGGCTCTTCATCACTGGAGTTTATCGCCTCTTCGGATTCTAAGGAAAGGGAATCCCAGGTTTCCCGTTCATGGAAGGGATGGTGATACTGTTGATCTCCATGGATATCTTTTTTGGATACGGGCATGATGAGAGGAGATTCTGTTGGGACTCCAGG
>JBDIVP010000020.1:0-25232 GCA_039794325.1 Candidatus Inrsubterrania sp. | reverse complement strand
ATGGGTTGCGGTGCCGGCGGGGACGCTGATAGGGGTTCCCCTTTTGGCCGACATCGCCGTCCTCGACCAGCGAGGGACGGTGAAGGGGATAAACCGGGAGTTGTGAAAAGGGGGAAATGTCCATGTTCCACCTCCTGGGTTGGATGTGGGATTGTCGGGCTCCAAACTCTGTTATGCAGGCTTATTCACATTATCGTCTGATTATCGTAAATCTTTACCATTGAACGAAATTGCAGGAATGCCTTCTGGAGACCGATAGGTATGGGGAAGCGTGAAGCGTGAAGGGGGAGGCGTGAAGGGTGAAGCGTGAGGCGTGAAGCGTGAAGAAGAGTGGGGGGGATGTCGTGGGGTTGGAGTCGGTCCCGGGGAAGGCCAAGCGGATGGTTTTTGAAGATGGTCTCCGAAGGCGGAAGTGACACAACCGAGGGGAACACGTATAATTTCTTCACATGTTGTCTCCTCGCCTTCCCGGTACAACTCCTGCGCTTGATCTTGCTGCGGTGATCTCATCCCTGCAAACCTCTCTGCCGTTTTCCAGCGACCTCTCTGACGTTCAGGCATTGCCTGGCGACGCGTCCAATCGGCGGTATTTCCGGGTGCATCTCAACAATGCCCCGGTTTATTCGATTATTCTGATGCAGTTGGCCGATCCGGAAGGATTCAAAGCTTCGGAGGAGGCGGTCAGTGGGCATGAATCCGGGATTGCCGAATTACCGTTTCTCAACATTCTCCGGCATCTCAAGGAAAAAGGGGCATCGGTCCCCACTGTGTATTGTTACGATGAAGGAGCCGGATTGATCTATTTGGAAGATTTGGGTGATCGGACCTTGGCTCAAGTCATTCAGGGGACTCCGCCGCCGGTGCTCGAGCGTTGGTATGGTCAGGCGATCGATCAATTGGTCCATTTGCACCTCTCCGCCTCGATGCCGCCGTCTCAACCCTGTTGGGCCTTTACCCGTTCGTTCGATGAGGGGCTTTTCCTATGGGAGTTCGAACATTTTCTGGAATACGGCATCGTGGCCAGACAGGGGTGCCCCATGTGTGCGGAGGATTCCGACGCGATTCGGGATGAATTTCGTCAAATGGCTGTGTGGTTGGCTTCTCAACCGACCGTATTCACGCATCGGGATTATCATTCCCGGAATTTGATGGTTTCGGGTGACCGATTGGGTATCATTGATTTTCAAGATGCCCTGTTGGGCCCTGTAACCTATGATCTGGCGTCCCTGCTTCGTGATTCGTATATCGTGCTTGAGGAACCGTTGATTGATAAGTTGATTGTGCGTTATCGGCAGGGCATGCTGGACGGGCTTCCCCGGGCGCGGCAAGCGGCGTTCCTGTTGCAGGATCCTGACGCGTTTCGTCGGTTGTTCGACTTCACCAGTATTCAACGGAATCTGAAGGCGGCCGGTCGTTTCGTGTATATCGACCGGGTGAAAAAAAATCCCAATTTTCTGGCCTCCATTCCCAATACGTTACGAAACGTCCGTAACAATCTCATGAAATACCCCGAACTGCGACGCTTGCAAAACCATCTGATGCCGTACATTCCCGAGTGGCAATAGACCGGAAGACATGAAGGCCATGATTCTGGCTGCAGGCTTCGGCACTCGCCTGCGCCCCCTCACCGAAACCGTTCCCAAACCGTTGCTCCCGGTCGGGAAGCACCCTATGATTCTCTGGAATCTTCTGCTGTTGCGGGCCCATGGGATTCAGGATGTCATGATCAATCTGCATTATCTGGGGCAGATGATCCGGACTGCCCTAGGAGATGGATCCCGGTGGAACATGCGTATTCATTATTCCCAGGAAACGGAAATATTGGGTACGGGGGGAGCGCTCAAGGCCGTCGAACCGTTTTTCAACGGGCAACCATTGTTGATTATGAATGGGGATACGGTGATCGATCTGGATATCGGAGAGCTGATACGCTGCCATGCCGGGAATCAAGGCCGGGCCACGTTGGTGTTGAGGGAGGACCCCGATGTTCAACAGTGGGGAGTGGTCGAATGTGATGAGCGGGGTCAAATTTTTCGCATTAATGGAAAAGGCAGGAACAATCAGGGAGATCAAGCTTCAGCCCCCCGGACGGTTCGACGCATGTTTGCGGGAGTCCATATTCTTGACCCTGTTCTGCTACGGGATGAACCCTCGGGGGTTCCATTTTCCATCATCGATACCTACACAAAAGCCATGGCGGCCGGTTGTCCCATTTTTGGATACCTGCATTCGGGTTTTTGGTCCGATGTGGGCACCCTTGAGCGCTACGCCAGAATACTGAAGGACGCTGAGACCGGGGCGTTTCCCTTGGCTTTGAAGCTGGGATCCGGCTATAGTTAAAAGGACTCGCCCTCGACTCTGTTCTTCTCTTTCCTCCAGGCCCCATTTCCCTCATTCATTTGGCCGGTTGATTTTTATTTGCCTTTGCGACAGGATCTTAAGATCGGAACGCGTATCAATGAGGGGCTGCCATGGCTATGCAACCTGAGAAATGCGATAAAACCCTGACAAGGCTGCGCCATGTCCGGCGGCTGCTGGAGGAATCCCTGCAGGCATTAACCGGGGAACCGGTCTATCCAGCCACCCGCCAGGAGCAGGAATTGCGTCGCATACTCCATGGGTTGGCCGATCGCATTCAAGACCTGATGGCGGGCTCTGACTCATCCTCCCATGAATTGATCCGGTTGGATGCACCTGTTGTCCCGTCGCCGGTGACCGGAAACGTCGAGTCCTCTCCGGGTGTTCCCATTCTGTTCCCCGCATGCCACCTGATCACCGCACAGGATGGTGTCATTCAAACGGCGAGTGACGACGCCTGCCGTGTGTTGGGGGTTGACCGTACTCAACTGGGACGCGTGTCTCTTCGGGATTATATTTCTCGGGATGAGTGGAAAACGATAGAGGAAACGATTCGTGAAGGAGCCGATCGACCTTCCCCGAAAACCTGGGTGGTCACCGTGCGAAACGGGGAAGAGCCGGGGCGGCCTATTCAGGCCACCGTCCTGCCGCTGTTTGATGGAGAAGGGCGTGTGAGCCATTGGGTTTGGGATGTGCGCCCGGAAACCGACAGGCCAAATCCCACACCACTCACACATCTGAACGAACGCTTGATGTCTCGGCTTGTGGCTGGGGAGAGCTTGGAAGGATGTTTGTCTGAAATTTGTAAAGGACTGGTTTCGACCTTCGGCGTTTCGTGCACATGGATGGCGGCTTTTGAAGAGGGTGGGGGGATGACCCTCTGGGCCCATGCCGAAAAACACGGCCTGGATTGGGCAACCTATGGGAAGTCCTGGTGGAAGGTTGTTTCTCAAATTCCGTTGTCGGAGCATCTCCCGCCTGGAGGTGAGGTCCTCCATATCGATTCTGCCGGAATGCCTTCCAACAACCGGACGATGGAATGGGTTCCACGTGCGTTTCACCCTCGGGAATGTCTGGTGATGCCGTTGGCCTATGGCGGCAAACCCTGCGGAGTCTTTGTGGTGGCTTCCGACAGGGCCGCATTTTTCGACCAACAGGTCTGTACCTGGCTGCAATTGTTGCGTGGTCAGATTATGGATTTGATCGGTTGTGGAAAGCGTTTGGCGCACATGCGGCTTCAAAGTGCGATTATGGATTCGGTCTCCTATGCGGTTTGTGTCACGGATGTTCAGGGATGCATCCAGTGGGTCAATGAAGTGTATGCCGAGTTGGTGGGAATACCCATCCCCAAAATTCTTGGAACCGTTCTCCCGACCTTTCCTCATGAACAGGTCCATGCCCTGGAAAAAGCCCGCAGAGAGGGGCTGTTGCCGCCGGGATCGGTCAAAACAGAGGTGCAGGAGGTCAGACCGAACGGGGGAAAGGTGACCTGTGAGCAGACGATCACCCCGTTGCTGAATCAACAGGGAACCGTGACTCATTATGTGGCCGTGCTGCAGGACATTACCGGACATAAATCATCCGAAGCGCAGATGAAGTATCTGGCCTATCATGATCCTCTGACGGATTTACCGAATCGGTTCATGTTTAAAGACCGGCTGCAACAAGCCTTGGCACAAACCCGCCGGCAGGGTGGGCTGTTGGCGGTGCTGTTTTTGGATTTGGATAACTTTAAACCGATTAACGATCGGTTCGGCCATCGGGTTGGGGATCGGTTATTGCGGGTGGTGGCCAAACGTCTGGTGACGTGCGTGAGGTCCACCGATACGGTGGCCAGACTGAGCGGAGATGAATTTACGGTGATTCTTCAAGGATTCGACCGGATCCGCGATATTCGCCAGGTCACACAAAAAATTCTGAATTGCCTGACCCCCCCGATTCGGCTCAATGGACGAAGTATCAGCGTGAAAATCAGCATCGGAATTGCCGTCTATCCGAAGGATTCCACTCATCCGCACCAATTATTGGAGTTGGCCGATCATGCCATGTATCGCGCCAAAGAGCAGGGTGGGCAACGGTGGGTGTTCGCCACGGACGAATGGAATATGGAATAAGGGACGCTGATGTAAAAGGCAAGAGGATTCGTTGAGGAAATGACACGAGTGTTGAGAAAAAGCTGCGTGATCCGTGCAACACTTCCTCTGAATTTGTGAGACACTTAAAGGCATATATAATTTTCACCATTCCGATAAAAAGCCCACGGCGACCGTCCACGTCTTCGCAAATGCCCTCCCGGAGAGATTTCCGTTGAAACCACACGGAAACGGCTGAACTTCTATCTCACGGGTTATTTCATCCTTCCCTTATATATCCGGTTTGGAATTACCTTTGAGGAATGGTCTCAATCTTGCAAAGTCAATTGGAGAGGATTGAAGTTAAAGGGAAAGTGCTTCATCGATGAAACACCTTCTGATTGGTGGTGTAAGGAGGAGCCATATGGTGGACATGGGGATGAATAGCCAACAAGCATGCGGCAAAAGGATTGTTCAATGGGCGGTGCTTTTTATCATTATAGCGTTGGTGGTCGGATGTGGTCATCGAACGTCCCGCGGGATGCATCATTATGCCAAAAAACATGGTGCGCCGTCCGCATCGGTCAAGAAGCCGGTGAAAGGGCCGGTTGAACCGGCCAATTCCAACAAGGGAAAGCGCTTGGATGGGCATGATGGCTACTTTCCTATCCAAGAGGGAACCTTTGCCGATATTTTGCAGGATGAACCCCTGATTTTTGAAGATCCTCAGGCCGACAAGGCCTTTGAACTGGCTTCCGGCCATGACTACTGGGTGAATCGGACGCGGGCTGAGCAGTTCACGAAACAAGCGGGGTTGGAGGATGTCTTTTTTGAATTCGATAGTTTTCAGCTCACCGAGCAGGCCAAGGCCGTGTTGTCCGCCAATGCGGAATGGATCATGGCGCATCCCGAGACCGTCGTAACCATTGAGGGGCATTGCGATGATCGTGGAACTCAGGCCTACAACCATATTTTGGGGGAGAAACGGGCATTACGGACGAAAACCTTTCTGACGAGTTTGGGGGTGGATGGCAAGCAATTGCAAACCATGACTTACGGTAAGGACAACCCTGCCTGTCTTGAGGGAACGGAAGCATGTTATCGAAAAAACCGCCGGGCTCATCTGGTATTGGGTGTAGGAGGGACATCCACCGCGATGTATCTTCAATGATGGGGAAGAAGGAAAAAGTGAGAAGTAAGGAGTGAGGAGGAGTCTGATGATGATCCCATGCGGTCAATACCGAAGACCTCAACCCGCATCCGTCATGATTCGAAGCGGAGTCTGGATTCTGCTTGGGATGTTGGCGATAACCGCAAACGGGTGTATGGCGCAACAGGCGGATGTGGTCCGCATCAAACGGGAACTGGATGCCAAAATCAGCCAATTGGATAAGAGCCGGCATTCCCTGCAACAAGCCGTCGGCGACGCCAATAAAGCCTTGGAAGACGCCAATACGATAATCTCCAAACAGCGGGCGGAAATCAAAGAGTTGCTGCATGCCCGGGCGGAATTAATGGATCAAATGGCGACTCTCAAGGAAACCGATTTGTCGCAAGTCCGAGGAGCCCTGGAAAAGAATCAACATCAAGTTGGAAATCTGAGCCGCCAATTCGGCCAATTTGAAACGGATCTGGAGGCACTTCGAGCCCAAGTCGATCAATCTAAAACCTCCTGGGAACCCCTGCTGACCCGGCTGCGGGATCGGGTCGGAGCCGGGGAACAGGTACTCACCGAACAGGGAGGAAAATTAGGGGAGTTCAGGTCCTCACTGGTCGATTATCAGCAAGTGTTGGCCGGTATGCGCGAAAATCTGGTGAAACAAGAGCAGCAGCTAGAGGAATTCCGGGGAAAAATCGTACAAGTCAGACAACATCAGGATGACGGAGCCAAGCATATACAGACGAATTTTGAAGAAGTCCGCCGGAGTATTCAATCGATCATAGGAACTCTGGAAAAGGTCAGTACCACCTTCGGGACTCGGCTGGATGATCATGAACAGCGTTTGAATCGGGTAGCAGGCAGTGTCAATTCGCAAGTCAAGTCCGGGGCAACGGCCTCGTTGTCTGGTGGGGCTTCCACGCCGCAAGGGGGAGCGCATTCGCCGGCACTGATGCCGGTTGCGCCGATGAATGCACGATCGTCCGGGGCTCAGCCATCCACCATGTCATCCTCGTCACCTGGGGGCCCGTTATCGGCCTCCACAGCCGGTACCGCCATCAGTGCAAATGGGGGAGGGGATCCTCGGAGTAACTATGAAGGCGCTTTTCACCTGCTTCGGCAAGGCAATTATACCGAAGCCGCCCGTGCCTTTTCGATCTTTTTACGGAAATTCCCGGATTCGGTGTATGCGGCCAATGCCCAATACTGGCTGGGTGAGTGTTATTACGGACAGCGACGATTTCAGGAAGCGATCGATGAGTTCGAACGGGTATTTATGTTGTATCCGGCCAGCAACAAGGTGCCTGCCTCACTCCTCAAAATCGGCTATTCGCATTTGGAATTGCAGGGGCATGCAACCGCCCGCTCGGTCTTCCAACAGTTAATCCGGACCTACCCCGACAGTCCCGAAGCGTTAAAAGCCCAAACCCGTCTCCAAGACGTCAATGCCTCACTGCGTTAAAAAGGGGTCGGGAGTCTTTTTTGACGCCATTGTAGCTGTTTGGATTGAAGGCAAGTCCAAATTGCTTTTGTTTATATAAAGGAGGAAAGAGAACAAAAAAGACTCCCGACCCCTTTTTAGTGCTTAAAAAATGGCTTCGCTGAACATGACGGTCGGGCCGTTATTGGCGGCATTTCCTCCAAACCAGCTCAGATTGCCGAAGGGCGTGATGGGGTCGTGTTCATAATACACCTTCACCACCGTGAATTGCTCCACGGGAGCCGTCCCGAGTGACGCATCGTAGGTGAGGTAATTCATCAAATTCGCGGGCAGGTCGCAATTGGGTTGTTGTGGGGCGATCACGCCGTTGGTCAAGCCTCCCCGGTCGGCCAGATTACAGGTAGGGGCGGGATTGCCCGCATGGCCGGCATGAATCTGCGCCAGAAATATCCGGTATTTACTGGGATGGTTGGCAAAATCCAACGCATTTTGGGTAGAGGCCAGCATGTCCAGCATATTCTGATTCGTCGTTAAATTTCGTGAAGCCAGGCTGGCGCCTTCACGGGCCAATTGGGTGAGGGCATTGCGTTCGTTGATGAGAGAGCCGTATTCGATGATGCCGAAGGCCATAAACAGAAACAACATCAGCGCGACGGATAATTCCAGAAGGGTGGCCCCCCGTTCATTGCGGCAGGCTGAAAATGGCTGGATGATCATCATGACGGTCTTCTTACCTCCACAGGGTTAGAGGATAAAGTTTTCATTGCGATAGGTTCCCTGGGATTCCATCTGGATCGTTTGTCCCCCGAAAAACCCGCCGATCAGCGACGTGAAAAATTGGTGATCGTATTGCACGCGAACCCGCATGAACACGCCGGCCCCTCCGGCGTTATTGACCCCCGGATCGTCGGGATCGCTCCAATCCGTCTCGACCGGAAAAATAAAAATTCTGGCGGGATCGATGTCCATCACCGGTGTGGCGCGTTCCTTGATCGCCTGCTTGATACTGTCCTCCCGTGACATGCCGTTGCCTTGCTCGTCATTTGACGAAGCCCCGATGGCGCCAATCCTGATGCCGTCTCTCACGGCGGCCGTCAAGGTGGTTTGGTGGACGAAATACCAACCGAATTCAATAACGGAAAAGAGCGCCAAAACAAAAAGGGCCATGGTCATGCCCGTTTCCACTGCGGAAATGCCGTCCTCGTTCTTGAGAGGATGGAGAACGCGGTTGATGTCTTGGGAAGACTGAGGATGGCACACATCCTGTGCCTTGGGAGAAAACTGTTTCTCCGGACCACCATGCGCGAGCTGATCGTTTGACATGGGTGGGCTCGTCATGGCTTAACTCACCAGAACCAATTTCAGGATATTGGCGATTTGCTGGAAAATTCCGGCCAATTCCGAAGAATCAGTCGTATAGTAAGAAAACCCCGGTCCGCTGGAAAGCAATTCAAGAAAATTCGGATCGACAAGCCCTGCTCCACCCAAGCCGATTGTGTAAATTTCAATGCCGTTGTTTTTGATGGTGTGAGCATTGTCGATGGCTTTTTGGCGAACCAGATGGTTCAGGTATTCACCCAACGGGTTTGGGTTGGAAATACCGCATTGTTCCGGATCAAGGCCTGCGGTGGCTCCGAAACTATTCAAGCCGTAGTCCGGATCTTCAAAAATATACCATTTGACCGAGTCGTACCATACTCCGCCCACCCTGACGGGAGGGCATGCAGTCGTCCCTGGACTTTTCCCGTCTCCCGTGTAGGCCACACGAATGGACCCATGTGTTGCCCAGGTCTGATTGGGATATTGCATGAAGGGCCAAACGCTGACATAGTTCCCGTCCAACGCGGCCACACCATCGTACAGGGTGCCGTGATGGCGGAACATGCCCCGGAATGCCGATGGATTACCATCCGAAAATAAAACGAGAACCTGCTTGCCCCGTTCGTTGGGAGGCATGCCCGATTGGTCCGTCCAGGGAAGGGCCGCGGCCTGTGCCAGGGCATATTCGGTATTGGTCCCTCCTTGCGCGGCCAGTGCATTAACGGCATTTTCAATTGGATTGACGTAGTTGTGGTCTAAATCAAACGGTTTAATGACTCCGGAGGCAAACGCGAGAAGGGCAAATTTGCTTGTGGCTTCATGATCGGCAAAATTCTGGACGAATTGTTTGGCGCCGTCCTTCAAATGCATCAACGGCGCTCCTGCCATCGACCCGGAGACATCCAGAACCAGCGCAATTTCGGCATTTCGGAGTTTTGCCGACCCTGAAGATGCCACTTTGGTTTTATCCAATGAAGCATTAAACCCTTTGGCCAGGGTATTTAAGGCATGAGTGGATCCGTTGACCGTAATTTTCCCGTTGCCGTCATTGGTGACTTCAAAGAACGGAGTTTCCGTACCCAGTAATCCGGCTTCAAAGTTGGCCTGTGCCACTTCCAGGACGAAGGTGTTCAGATCCGGAATATTGGGATTATTGACGTTTTTGGCTCCGGCAAAGGCTGCCCCGTCGATGGATTTGGCCAGCTCCCCTTGAACGGCATACCACCGTCCCACCTCGATACCCAATCCGGCGAATCCGAACAACACGATGAGTGCAATTGCGGAAATCATGAGATAACTTCCGCGCTGGTTATGCTGTGCCGGGTTTCGACTATCAAGTGTTGGGAGCATCATGGTCTGGACCTCCGTGGGTTCGTAGGAGCACATGGCCCGAACGTTCCTTGGTAGCGAACCCAACGGGTTGCCCGGTCGTAGGGCTTCACGGAAGATTCGCATCCGAAACGTTTGGGTATACCCTCTTCGTCAGACTTTCAAAAAACTTGCGTAAATTAAAAAGGGGGCGGGAGTCTTTTTGTTCTCTTTTTTCCTTTATATAAACCAAAGCATTTTGGACTTGCCTTCAATCCAAACAGATACAATGTGGTCAAAAAGACTCCCGACCCCTTTTTAAAGGCGGATGCCTTGGTGGGCGGGAATGTCGGGTTCCAGGGCGAACGGGGTGTGGACGGATTGCCAGGTTTCCCCTCGTTGCTCAATAGCCAGTTCGTGGATGGGGCCCAGCCATTGATCCGCCTTCTTCAAATAGGTAATGCGGGAAGGATCAATGCCCATGATACGGCAACACGTGGCGTCTACCGCCGGAAGGTTCCGCCCCATCACAATGACGCCGGCTTCGATCGGCGTGCCCATAATCGGGCCGTCGCCTTCCATGCCGGTGATGCCGTCGATGATGGCGAAATGCGGTTGAAGGGTGGCGTTGATGTCAAGAATCGATTGGGGAATGCCTTCCTGATGAAGGACATTCTTTGGCCAGCCATAGTAGATGCCGGGCATCATCCCGAAGAAATTTTTCATGGATAGGGTGGCTCCGGCCCAGTGGTGGGTTTTCATCTTGGCAATTGACACAATCCAGTCGACTTCCTGAATAATGCGAGGAAATGTCAGGGTCGCCAATTTCGTTTGCTTTCCCTTGTTGGGAACGGCAATGCCTTCCATCATGTTCAAATCATGAAAGGGGATCCGATCATCGTACAGCACATCTCCCAACCCCGATTCTTCCAAGACCAGCAGGGCATCGTGCCGATGGCCCGGCCCCTCCGCGACGACCACCGATGCGGCCCCCAGACCCAAAAATGCTTCAATGGCTCCACGGACCACAAGAGGGTGAGTATTAATATGGGGTGCGGCGCGATGGGGTTCGACCAGATTCGGCTTTAAGAGAATGCGTTTGCCCGTTAAGTTCGCACTGGTGATGCCAAGCTCCTGCATGCCCATTCGAATGAGATGGGCGAGATCACCCTGGTAATCCTTCGCCTTCCCGATGAATGTAGAGGCGGTGAGAAGCGGCCCCTTGAGCCAGTGCAGGAGAGAAAATCCTGAGAGAGCCAAACCTCCGCCTATTAGTGTCGCTTTAAGGAGTTCTCTTCGGGACAGGAGGATCTGTTGGGTATGGTGGGTTGAAGGCGGCATGGTCAGGCTTTTGTTTGAGGATGTAAAAAAGAGGAAGCTTCAATGGAAATGGATGGGGACAACCAATTTTTCCCGTAAGAGGCTTTGGCCGCGCACATGAGCAAGGCCAGGGAGGGCAGGGAATAGGAGCCATGCCGTTTTTGACGTTGAAGACTTTGGTCGATCATCTCCTCGGACTGCTCCGGCTGTTCTCCCCAGGCACTCAATCCCAGTAAGGCCCATCCGAGTGAAATAGGGGTACGGAGATGGGGCAGTTGCTCCAACAGATAGGATAGACTGGGTTCGATAACCTGCCGCTCCGTATTGCCGGCCAATGCTTGCAAGGCGATTCCCGTGCACTCAGGTAAAGGATAGAGTTCTTTTCCAAAGACCAGCGTGTTGCCTGAATTCCATCCGCCATGAGAAAGCTGGCGATCCAGGAGCATGTTCACTCCTTGGAAGATACGGGGATGGTTTTCAATTCCTGATCGTTGCAGGGCCATGATGGCCATGGCGGTGGGGATGACCCAGCTATGGGTGTCGGCGATCCAAGGCCATCCGATAATAGAGGGGTCATGTCCCATAATCGAGTTTTCGAGTTTGGCCCAGTGCTTCCCCGAGAAATTCAGTAAAAAGCGTACGGCGAGTTCCCGTGACTGTTTGAACAAAGGATCGGCTCCCCAGGCCAGAATGGCCAAAGCCGTCGGCCATGAGGCTTGAGGATGATCCACTGCAATACTGATTCGGCCGTCCTCATGTTGTTGATTCACAAGAAAGGTTTTCCCCCGGTGACAGGCATCCGGCGATCCCTCCATCAACGACAGGGCAATCACCGCCCATGAGGTGGCGTCTACTCTGGAATGTTCCCCCGGGTGATAGGGGAACCCTCCATCAGGCAATTGTACGCTTACAATTTCTGTAATAATCGAGGACGGGTTCATCAATAAAGGGAATGTCTAATTGCAGAAACCTGTTCTTAATATGATGCCGGTCATTCAGACGGTATGTGAAAACATTGTCGGTTTGAAGAAGGGTGTTCTTTATGGGAAAGGCTTGGTGCTTGTCCTGATTTTCGACCATGGCTTGATGAGCTATGACATCGGCCTCCTAAAATCCTTTTGGGAACCAACTCCACCATAGTTCAGTCGGCTCATTCGGTTTCCCGGGAACATCATGGTGAAGGCTCTCTACTACCCCGATGATTCGGGAATCGGCAAAGGAATGAACGCAAAACTCCTTCGGGATGTTTCGCGTGAAAATGACCTTCCTCCGCAAACCCTGTCTAATCGTGTGGAACGGTTTGCATTCGAATACAAATGAACGAAAAAAAATCCGCAAGGTTTTTTGACGCAGGTCGATAATGGAGCATGCGAAGAATGAATCAAAGGACGCGACAAGGAATGCTGCACTGGGTGTATGAACATCTACGGATCACGGGAGTGTGGAGAGTCAATCGGGTTCCCCTTCCCGATAAGGGCGAACACGTTGAAAGGCGTGGGCGCAAAGCCACGGGTCGGAGCTGGGCTCTGATAGCCGGGCTACCGAAGGAGCAGTCAAGTAAGGGGAAGCGACTACGTAGGCCAATTCCGGGCAGGCCGGCGTAGCGAATACATTTTAGGCCCGATGAGGAGATCACACTATGGTTAACCAAGTCATGCGTTTTGTGAAGGAAGAGGAAGGGGCCACCGCCATTGAATACGGGTTGTTGGCGGCCTTGATTGCGGCCGTGATCGTGGGAACGGTCGGTACTCTCGGGAATACCGTGAATACGGCCTTCCAAAATGTCAACACTGGTATTGGTGGTGGTGGAAGCTAAGACGTCGGGTATTGGATCTATCGTGTGTTATTGCGTTGATTGTTGGAGATGCTGTCCCCGGTCCACATGACCGGGGACGGCATTGTTCCGGCGGACCGGTCATCCGTACTTCGAGCATTCTGCCGGTTCCGAGTTTCCGACTGAGTGCCCGGGACTTATCCGTCAGAAGTAAGGACGGACATCGGAGAAGGAGAGGAGGGAATGTTTATGACCAAATGCCTGATAGCGATTCGAACATTTCTTCAGAGAGAAGACGGTGCGACGGCGATAGAATATGCGCTGTTGGCTTCGTTGATCGGAGCCGCCACAATCGGGGCGCAAACGACGATGGGAGCCACCGTGGTGAATATGTACCAAAATGCCATTGGGACGATTACCGGAGCCATGAGCTAAGCATACGGAGAGAATTGATGAATCGGCCTGAACCTCATCGAAAGAACAAAGATCGGGTATCGGAGCGTGGGGCGGTGGCCATGGAATTTGCCTTGTTGCTGCCCATACTGGCGGCCTTGATATTCGGCATGATCGATTTCGGTCGCATGCTCTGGTTTCAGGAAGTCCTGGTCAATGCCACCCGTGACGGGGTGCGGCAAGGGACTCTGTTTAATTCAGGAAACGGCCAATCTGAAATCCAGGCGATCATTTCACAGGCGCTGAGTAACGGCGGAGTTCCGGCCGATGGGCTCAGTGTTTCCGTGAATGGATTGGGAACCGGCCAGGGAAATCCCCTGACGGTGACCTCCAGCATTCCCTGGCAGTTTATGATCGTGGATAGCCTGATCCCCGCCATTTCTACCAATCAATTACAAGCGACCGTGGTGATGATGAATGAATGAAGCGTGAGGCGTAAGGGGTGAGGCATAAGGGAAGGAATATGGTATCCCCTGCCGTTTCTGAATGATCGCGGCAACTAGAGAATGCGAAATGGAATAAATCCTCATGTGAGGGAATGAACCATGAGTAACTCGAGATCATCACACACCGTGCAGCGGGTGCCGGTTTGGCGTCAAGAAAAGGGTGTGACGTCCGTCACCGTGGCCTTACTGGGAACTATCCTTGTTGCGATATCCGCCTTTGCCATCGACATCGGTCATGCTTTGGTCACCCAAAACGAATTACAGAACGCCTCGGATGCGGCTGCCCTGGCTGCCGCACGCCAACTGGGTGTGAATTACCTTGCCCTGCCTATGGTGGAGCAACAAGATTTGGACCGTGCCTTGACCGGAAACGAACAATCGCAAATTCTGGCCCAGGCCACCGCCGCCGCTTTTGCCAATAAAGCTTCGGATGTGAGTAATCTCTCACTGTCCAACGGTGATGTCGAATTCGGGATGTGGGATTTCAATACAAGGGTTTTTACGGCCACAGTTGTTCGTCCCAATGCCGTGCGAGTGACCGCCAGGCGGGATGGAACACAGAACGGGCCCATCAGCACCTTTTTTGCCGGTATCGTGGGTGTCAGTACGATGAATGTGGCGACAACCTCGATTGCGGCATTGGGAACATCAGGCGGACCCTTGGCGCCGGGAGAGGCCGACGTACCGTTTGCCATTTCCAGCAATTGGTTCAATGGTGTGGCAAACTGTGATTCAGGCATTCATTTTTCTCCGACTGGTGCAGATGGATGTGCCGGCTGGCATGTCTTCGATCAAACACCTGCCAATGCGAATAGGCTCCGCGCAACCATTGATGGGTTGCAGGACGGCAGTTACCAAAGTCCTGGAATCAATCCAGGGTATACCCAGTTTACTTTCACGGGAGGCGAAGTCACCTCGGCTTTTCCCAATCTGATAAACCTGTGGGATACAAAGAAACAATGGAGCAATTCCACCGGACGTTTCGAATGGCCGATCAAATTACCGGTTTATGAGGCTAGTTCTCCGACCGCCTGTGATAATCCCAATCAAACCATTACCATCGTTGGATATGCAGTAGCCGTTATTACCGAAGTCAAACGTAACGATATTCAAGCTGAAGTGAAATGCGACGCGATGATTGACGCTCAACCGGGGCCGAACCAATCCGGTGGCGGCGGTGGCGGCGGATCTCTCCAACCGTTATCCGTCTATCCGAGATTGGTTTCCTAATAAAGTGAAAAGTAAAGAGTGTAAAGTGAGGGGTAAGGCGTTAGATCTGTTAGAGTGGGCATCGCCCGCCTCTCAAAACCAGTCCCCTCGTATTTCCACCTCGATCATTTTGATCCAATATCGCCTGCTGTCATTTTGAGTCGGCGGCGAAGGATCTGTGCCCCAGCCGTAGCGGTCATGCTCTTGTACCGCCTCGCAACCGCGGAGCCAGATGCTTCGCTTTGCTCAGTATGACCCAGTTTGTGGCTCCTCTTTTTCCCAATTGTTCCCCTCCTGACCAAATAGTGAAATCCTAGTCTTTACACTTGATGCCTGCTCTTCTCAGGCCGCCTTACCCAGTTGCCAGTTGAATGGTGAGCGGTGCCCACCCTACAAGATCTGTCAATTTGCCCCAATATTACCTGCTGTCATTCTGAGCCGGCGGCGAAGAATCCCTGCCCCAGTTGTAAAGTGAGAGGATAAAAGAAAAAAGTGAGGAGTAAGGAGAGGGAGAGGGAAGAAGTGCGAAGTGAAGAGTAAGGCGTGAGGGGGTGAGGCGTGAAGGCGTGAGGGGAAAAGGAAAAGGGTGTGGCTCAAGCCGACAACTGGTTAACCGGGAAGTTTGAGGAAGAGAGCCAGAATGGCTAAAAACAGGGTGACCCAAGCGCCGAAGAGCCACCGGATGAGCTCCGATTTGGTGCCTTCAATTTTGACGAGGAGTTCGGCACGGACCTTTTCAATTTCAGCCCGGACTTTTTCGATGTCGATTTTTAAGTCTGAACGAACCTTTTCAATTTCCCCGCGGATTTTTTCGATATCGGTTTTGGTGGCGACCTGATCCAGCAATCCTGTTTCCAGGGTTTCAATAAACTCTTGACTGCGTTGATCATCCAAACCCAGTTGCTTGAGGAGGGGATAGAGGCGTGTGAGCGTGGCCATGGGCCGTAGTATAAGAGGGTCATGGGGAAACTGCAACAGGAGGGAAAAAGGGAAACGTTCTCTTCCATATGGCCTTTTCTTAAGAATGTTCCGATTTTTTCCGAAAATGGGGGACATTGATTCAACGCAAACTATTTAAAGGGTTCGAAAATGATATCTTCTGTACATCTCATAGGATTGGCTGTCGGACTGGTTATTTCGGCCATTACCGATGTTCGGGAAGGCCGTATCCCAAACTGGCTGACCTTCTCCTTGGCGGGATTCGGCTTGGCTGTGAATACGGTCTATCGAGGGTTGGATGGATTGCTTGGCAGTATCGAGGGTATCGCACTCGGCATTCTGTGCCTGATTTTCTTCTACATTAAAGGAGGCATGGGGGCCGGGGATGTCAAACTTCTGGGCGCCATCGGGGCCGTTATGGGACCATATTTGGTCGTGTACGTTTTCGGATTCGCCGCCATGCTGGGCGGACTGTACAGCCTGGCTATGCTATTTGGACAAGGGGGATGGTCTTATGCCTGGGAACGCATTGTTCTGTTTCTTAACACTCTGCGGTGGTCCAGGACTGTGTCGATGGCCCGAAGTTCAGAATCCCAGGAACCCAAGCTTCGATATGCCCTGGTGCTCGGGTTGGGGACCATTGTCACTCAAACATTGGTGTTATATGGATTGTTGTGAAAACGGGGAGGGGTAAGGCGTGAGGCGTAAGGAGGGCGTAGCACAAGAACTGTCTATCGGTCGCATAACGATTGGCGAATCACATTCTGACCTTCATCGCTTTCCACCTTACCCTTCACCCCTCACGCCTTCACGCTTCACTTTTGACTAAATTCATGTTGCCGTTAAAGAATGAAGATTCTTATCCGATATGCATGCTAGCAGTGTTTCAGGTGAGGTGAGAGTAGGTTATGGATGAACCACACGGATCTATGTCGCTTGATAAGGGATACGAGGGGGAGGAGGGCATATGGGACAAAAACGGCCGTTAATCTTTTTGGGAGTCGCCATCGGGATCGCCTTGGTGACGACGATTCTGGTGTATCAATGGTTGCAAGGGCAACGGATGGTCGACGTGAGTGTGCCGGAGGTGGTGGTTGAAGGAGTCCAGGTGGCCGTGGCCAAGGCCGATATTCCCTGGGGAACTCCTCTGACCGACGATTCGATTCGTATGGTGCCCTACCCGGAAGATAGTGTCCCCCATGGACATTTTACCGACCTTCAGGCCTTAAAAGGTCGGGTGATCCTGGCCAACATCAAAAAGCATGAACCGATTTTGAGTTCGAAATTGGCGCCCATCGATATCAAGACGGGCGGAGTAGCCGCGGTGATGGATCCGCAGAAACGGGCCATGGCTGTCAAGGTCAACGAAATTGTGGGATTGCCGGGATTTGTGCAGCCCGGCGATCGGGTTGACGTGATGGCTACCTTTGAAAATCCGAACAGCCGGAGAGGGCAGAACGATCAGATTACCAAAGTGGTTCTGGCCAATACGTTGGTGTTGGCCACGGATACGCAGATGCAGCGCGCCAAAGCTGATGAAGCGCCCACCCCGGTCAAAGTGATTACCCTCGAAGTGTCGTTGGATGAGGCCGAAAAACTGGCGATGGCGGAAAATGGCGGGAAGTTACGGTTGGCGCTCAGAAGTCCGATCAATCCGGAGATTCAGAAAACCAGAGGGGCGGATTTCCGCTCGCTCTTGACTTCCCATCAATTAATTCCTCCGAAGCCAAAGAATAAGCCCGGGACACCCCAAAACCGGGTAGAAGTCATAAAAGGTACGGACAAGCAAACGGTGAAGTTTTAAAAAATGAAATGGTATGGCAGGTTGTTCAGCCTGGAAAGGATGGCGGCATAGACCATGAAAGGTATGGCCATATGAACACGAATTTCGAAACATTATGTCGAAGTGGTTTCATCGCCTTGGCCCTCGCTCTGGGTATGATTGGCGGGAGTGCCCTCGGGGCCGAAGGGCTGACTCATCAAGCCGTTCAAGTCAATGCGCCACAGATTCTGGTTCTGACGGCCGGTGAATCGAAGATTATCGAAACCGGAGCCACCTTCAAACGCGCGTCCGTGGCCAATCCGGAGGTGGCCGATCAAATTGTCCTGTCGCCCAAGCAAATCTATCTTGCGGGTAAAGCGGTGGGAACCACCACCTTGACTCTGTGGGGGCAGGATGGGGGAGTGAGCAATGTCTTTCATGTCCAGGTCTCTCCCGACATCAGCCGGTTAAAAGAACAGATTCATGTCCTGCTTCCGGACGAGCCGGGCATTCAGGTGTTAAGCAGTCATGAGCATATCACCCTGGCCGGCAGTGTCTCGGATATGGGATCGCTGAATAAGGTCCTGGCTCTAGCCGAGCCTTATGCTCCACAAAAGGTAGTGAATTTGATGCAGATCGGCGGAGTCCAACAGGTGATGATGGAAGTCAAGGTGGCGGAGATGCAGCGCGGGTTGTTGAAACGTTTAGGTGTAAATTTCAACCGCCAACAGGAAGGGCACCGTGATTTTTCGGTCGGTCTGATCGGCCAACATTCTGCCGTCAATATACAGGAATATGTCCGTGTCCCTCATCCGGATTCCGGGGCGGCCCGAACGACGACTGAATTGTTCGACATCTTACCAGCTTTGGCGACCAACGGCATTTTTGGATTCGGCATTGGAAAGGACCTGTGGACGGTTTACCTGGATATGTTGAAGGAGCATGGGTTGTCAAAGGTCATGGCCGAACCGACCTTGATTGCGGAAAGCGGCCAGGCGGCTGACTTCCTGGTAGGTGGGGAGTTTCCGATTCCCATCCCTCAGCAATTCGGGCAGATCACGGTCCGGTTCAAGGAGTTCGGTGTTGGGTTGAAGTTTACTCCCACGGTCCTCTCGGAGGGGCGCATCTCCATTATTGTCAATCCGGAAGTATCCGAATTGGACTTTTCCAATGGCATTCAGTTGCAGGGATTTACGGTTCCCTCTTTAACCACCCGCCGGGTGAGGACGGTGGTGGAACTGGGCGACGGGCAAAGTTTTGCCATTGCCGGGTTGTTGCAGGACAATATACGGGAAACCGTGTCCAAATATCCGTTCCTGGGTGATATTCCGATTTTGGGAGCGCTGTTCCGGAGCACGTCCTTCCAGAAAAATGAAACGGAACTGATCGTCATCGTCACGCCTCATTTGGTGAAGCCTCTGGATATGGCCAAACAGACTCTTCCCACCGACCATTATCTGGAACCCAACGATTTCGAGTTGTTATTGATGGGATATGTGGAAGGTAAATTCCCGGAACCGAACGTGGCCAGACCGGGCAACGCGTATATTCAAAATAAGCCGCGAACGGCTGTCCGCATGCCCTATAACAAGGGCGGAATCGAAGGGACGTTCGGGCATTTGGCTCCCTAAAAAATAGAGAAGGGAAAAGGGAGAAGGGAAAAGTAAAAAGGGAGAAGGGAAAAGAAGGAGAAGATGCTATGCCACAATATCGAGTGAACATGAAGTGGATCGGTCTGGTGGGGATTCTGGCGATCGGACTGGCCGGTTGTGGGGTTTGGCCGGTGATGACGGAAGAACATGGCCGGCGCCCGTTTGCGATGGGAAAGAGCGACCAGGTGTTCTTGCCCCATGCGCCGCAACCCGTTCATTTAAGCGAAGAATATGGAATGGCGTACCGGCAGGCCCTGGAGGGGCAAATTCAACATCCGGCCGCCTCAAACAATCTGGAACCTGTGCAGGGGGCCGCCGACCCGCAGGCCTTGCACTATAGTTTGAGCCGTTACCAACAGGGCTTTAAGTCGCCGCCGTTTTCCGATTTTGACATGAAGGATTCCGGGTCCAAAGGCGGGGTCTCAGGGAGTGGCGGTTCGCAAACGAGTAGCGGGGGAGGGAAGAAATGACGGATAAAAGCTGGAAACCCAAACGTCTGACCGGAGGCGGATCCGAAAGTCTTCCTAAAGGGTATCTCGTCGAATTGTCTATCCAAACGGCAGAGTGTAAATCCACACTGGAAACCATGCTGGCTGCCATCGACGGTATTCGCATCAAGGCCGGGAAGGAAACTGAAGTGCCGTCCCTTGTTATCCTCGAGCTGGGTGAGAATCCCCAGGAAACCTTTTTGCTCATACGGGAAATGAGTAAAACGGCCAAAAGTACGGAAATTTTTCTGACTTCTTCGAAACTGGATTCGGCGATTCTGCTGGAAGCCATGCGGGCCGGCACAAAAGAATTTCTGGCGCAACCGATCCAACGGCAGGATGTGGAGGATGCCATCGGACGGTTTAAAGAGCGGGCGGCCGGTGCGGGCGGGCAGAAAAAGGAAGAACGTCCGAGGACAGGGCAGATTCTGGCATTTTTCGGAGGCAAAGGGGGAGTCGGGACGACCAGTATTGCCGTGAACTTTGCTGCAGCCCTGCAACGATGTCCCACGACGCCGAAGGTGGTGTTGGTGGATGTCAACCAACATGGCGGTGATCTTCCGCTGTATCTCGATCTCCAACCGAACCATAGTTTCCGGGATATTTCCGCCGATCCATCCCGATTGGATCTGGCGTTTTTAACCCGGGTGTTGACCAAAGCCGAATCGGGTCTCTCGGTCCTGCCCTCCGGATACGATGATTTGAGCACGGGAAGATTGAGCCCTGATTGTGTGGAGACGACCTTAAAACTTCTGCAGGCCAATTTCGATTATGTGGTGATTGATTGCGGGCATGTACTTGATCTGACAACCAAGAAGGCATTGGAACTCTCCACGTCCATATTTGTGACGTCCACGCTCATTGTTCCGGTGGTTCATCGCACCAAACGTATTCTGGAGCTTTTGCGAGGTTCGGGATTCCCGTCTCAGAAGATCCGGTTGATGATGAACCGGTACGTTTCCGCGGAACAGGATGTGTTGAAGGAAACCGAGGATATTCTCAAGCAACAAACGTTCTGGTGTATTCCAAACGATTACCCGACCGTCAGTCAGGCGGTGAATACCGGGAAACCCATTGTCGAAGTCGCACCTCGTTCGCCGGTCGCCAAGGCCTTTATGGAATTGGCGGGAAGTTTCGAAAATCCGGGAATTCCATCGACCGGCAGAGGATTCTTATCAGGCTGGCTCAGCTCCCTGAAAGGACGGCGTGCTGAACCTGTGGCCTCAAGAGGGTGAGGAGTAAAAGTAAAAAGTAAAAAGTGAAAAGTAAAAAGATAAGAGTAAAGATTGTTGGGGAGAGGGCGGAGAAGAAACTCATAAAAGGGAAGATCGCCAATAAACCGGGATAGAGGATGAAGGAGTCTATGTACAATTCCCAGTGGGATGCCGTCGGCGGAGAAACCAGCAGCGGGGTGCTGGATCTTGGTCCTCTGAAAGAAAAATTGCATCGTCAGGTGATCGATTCGCTTGACCTTTCCATCGTCGCCAAGTTGGATCAGGATCTGCTTAAAGCGGAACTGACCAAATTGGTTCATGAAATGTTGGAAAAGGAATCCCTCCCTCTCAGTATGAAGGAGCGGGAAAACCTGATTTCCGATATTCAGCATGAAGTGATGGGATTGGGGCCCTTGGAGCCCCTGGTTCAAGACCCCACCGTCAACGATATTTTGGTGAATCGGGCCGATCAGATTTATGTGGAGCGGGCCGGCAAACTGCAACTCACCGATATTAAGTTCCGGGATGAAGGCCACCTGCGTAAGATCATCGAAAAAATCGTCTCGGCGGTGGGGCGCCGTATCGACGAGTCCGCTCCGATGGTGGATGCCCGCTTATTGGACGGGTCTCGGGTCAATGCCATTATTCCTCCGTTGGCACTGGACGGGTCTTCCATTTCCATCAGGAAGTTTTCCAAAGACAAATTACAAATCGATGATCTGGTGAAGTATAAATCCCTCACGCCCGAAATTGCCGAACTGTTGCGCGGCATTGTCGAGGCCAGGCTGAACGTCCTGATTTCCGGTGGAACCGGCTGCGGAAAGACCACGATCTTGAATATTCTCTCCGGTTTCATTCCCGGTGACGAACGGATTATCACGATTGAGGATTCGGCCGAGTTGCAGCTCCGGCAGGACCACGTGGTCCGTTTGGAAACCCGGCCTCCCAACGTCGAAGGACGGGGAGAGGTGACCATGCGTGAATTGGTCAAGAATACCTTACGGATGCGGCCGGACCGGATCGTGCTGGGTGAGGTGCGGGGCGGAGAATGTCTGGACATGCTGCAGGCCATGAACACCGGTCATGACGGCTCCTTGACCACCATCCATGCCAATACCCCTCGCGACGCCCTGACCAGGGTTGAAACCCTTGTGGCCATGGCCGGGTTGAACCTGGCCACGAAAGCGTTGCGACATTATATCAGTTCGGCCATCGACGTGATTTTACAGCAGACCCGGTTGTCCGACGGGTCACGCAAAACGACCAGTTTGTCGGAAATCGTGGGAATGGAAGGCGAGACCATCACCTTGCAGGAAATTTTTCATTTCCAGCAGACCGGTCTCGATGAGGAACGAAAAGTCCACGGGATCTTTAAAGCTACCGGCGTGCGCCCGAAGTTTGTCGAGCGCTTCAAAGCCTTGGGTATTAAATGTGATCCGGATATTTTCGACCCCGAGCGGGTGTATGAAGTGTAATTCGGAGAATCGCTCATGACGATTGCCATCAGCATCGGAATTTTCCTTTCCATCATTCTGTTCGTGGAAGGGGCCTATTATTGCTATCACCAATACCTCAATCCACAACACCGCAGCCTGAAACGCAGGTTGCGGGGAGGTTCGGCGAGACCCCAGGAGGGGAAACAAAGCGGGAAACCGGTTGACATCGTCCGGCAACGGAAACTCAGCGACCTGCCCTGGCTTCAAAAACTGTTAGCGTCCATGTCGAATTTGGGAGCCCTGGAGAAACTGCTGCAGCAGGCCAACAGTCACATGCCGATCGGGGTGTTTCTGTTGTTGTCCGGTGCACTGGGGGGAGTCGGGATGGTGGGGGCCGGTTTTCTGGATTACCCCCTTCCTGCAGCCTTGGGGATCGGGGCCATGTGCGGGATGGTTCCCTATCTAAAGATCCGGAGCCAGCGAACACGCCGGTTTAAACAATTCGAGCGGCAGTTGCCCGAGGCTCTGGATTTGATGGCCCGGGCTTTGCGGGCCGGTCATGCCTTTTCCATCGGTATGAAAATGGTGGGTGATGAATTTCCCGATCCGATCGGTCCGGAATTCGGAAGGACCGTCGAAGAAATATCCTTCGGTATCGATGTGCCGGAAGCCATGGCCAATCTTAATAACAGGGTCGTCAGCACCGACTTGAAGTTTTTTATCACGGCCTTGATCGTGCAGCGGGAAACGGGCGGAAACCTGGCTGAGATCATCGAAGCCATTTCCCGGCTGATCCGGCAACGATTTGAATTGCTGGGACGGGTGAAGGCGCTCTCCGCCGAAGGGCGGTTATCCGGTATCGTGCTGTTTGCCATGCCGTTTGTCTTGGCCGGGGTGTTGTGGTGGATGAATGAAAGTTATATGCGACTGTTGATCGAGGACGATCTCGGGATCATGATGGCCGGCGGTGCCGGAGTGCTGATGATCTTCGGAGCGATCGTGATGAAAAATATGTGCGATATCAAGGTGTAATCAACCATGATGGATCCGTTGTTGCTGATCAGCATGTTGGTCTTTTTGGGAATTCTGATCATCGGCTGGGGGGCCTATGGCTATCTGCAGTCCCGGCAGGCGGTCAGTGAGTGGAGTGTGCGGGCTAAAGGAGAATCCCTTTCGCAAAAGGCCGGCAAAAAGAAGGATCAACAACAGCAAGAGGGCATGAAGGAATACGGTCTCAAACTCCTTGAAAAATTAGGACAGGTCAACAAGTCCAAAGATCAAGCCAGTATCTCACAATTAAAAGCGTCTCTCATGACGGCCGGATATCGAAAATCCCAGGCTCCGGTCATCTTCATGGGGACTCGCATATTTTTAGCAGCCGCGTTCGGTTTGGTGTTTTTGATCCTAGGATCGGATGCGGTGAGCGACCGGGATCCCATGTTGTTTCCAGCCTTTCTGATCGGTTCCATGTTTATCGGGTATTATGGCCCGCAATTGTGGCTGCGAAATACGATCAGCAAGCGAAAGGAACTTTTGGTGAAAGGTTTTCCGGATGCCCTTGATTTGATGGTGGTGTGTGTCGAAGCCGGGCTGGGATTGGATCAAGCCATTGCCAGAGTCGGTCAGGAGGTGAAGCAGGGGCATCCGGATCTTGGAGAAGAATTTCTTCTCTTAAATCTGGAATTACGGGCAGGATTGTCCCGTGAGCAGGCCCTCCGTAACCTGGTGAACCGTACCGACCTGGAGGATATTCGAAGCCTGGTGGCGTTATTGATTCAAACGGACCGGTTCGGTACGAGTATCGGGCAGGCGCTCCGGGTGCATTCCGATTCGATGCGGATGAAACGGCGGATGAAAGCGGAAGAAAAAGGGGCTCAACTTCCGGTGAAATTGATGATTCCGCTCATTTTGTTTATCTTTCCCGCCCTCATGGTGGTTATTGTGGGGCCGGGAGTGATCAACCTGATTCGAAATTTAATGCCGGCCATGGGAGGAGGCTCCTAAACGATGGCCGGATCTGAGAGCGTGATGCATACAAAAGGAGAATCAAGAATGGGCGACATGCAAAGAACGGCCAACGCGCTGAATATCCGGAAGAACAAGGATCCGCGAAATCCCCTTGTCTCTATACCGGTCAATCGGAGGGGGTGGATGATGATGAAGGCGATTCGAGTCTTGTTGGTGGCGGGGATCACAGGGATAGCCGTGGCCGGGTGTGCCGGTCAGGATAAACCGGCGTTCACCCTTCAGGACGAACATTATCAGCAGATTTTAGAGCGGCAGAAGGCGGGAATCGACCCGGAACCCAAGGCCGCCGTTGATCTTTCAAAAGAGATGACACAGGATGAATTTGAAGAGCTGGGGGATGCCCATTTGCGGCAGGGAAATTTCACCATGGCCAAGGTGCAATATGAAAAGGCGCTGAATCTCGAACCGGAGCGGGTTCCGGCCCGGTATAAACTGGCGGTGACGTATTTGGAACAGGGACAGGCGCAAATGGCCTATGAGCAGTTTCATGCCATCTTGGATTATCATTTGGATTTCGCCCCGGCCTATGAAGGCATGGGGCGGGCCTTGTTGAAAATGGAAAAGGATACCGAAGCTGAGAAAGAGTTCGAGGCGGCCCTGCTGTACGATCCGAAGATGTGGACGGCCAGAAATTTTCTCGGGATCGTGTATGATCGCCGGCACGCGCACCAAGAGGCGATTGCCATGTATCGCGCGGCGTTGGATATCAAACGGTTCGATCCTTCGATTCTGAACAATCTGGGAATGTCGTATTATTTGGATGGGCAGTATGAAGAGTCTGTCAAGACCTTGCAGCAGGCTCTCCAAATGGGGGGAACCACCAATAAGATCTCCAATAACCTCGGCATGGCCT